>NZ_JBFUFK010000029.1:0-100700 GCF_056403475.1 Rhizobium sp. P2_G9
GACCGATGGTGTCCTGTAAGCGCTCGGTCACAGCTTGTATGCCTTCTTCGCATTTCCGTAGCTCAGCGCCTCTGCCACGCCTTCGGCATCCTGTTTCGACAGGCGGTGTTCGGCGACGAGGTCGGCCAGGAAGCGGCAGACTTCGCGCCGCCAGACATCGTGGCGGGCCGGGATCGACAGGAGCGCCCGGGTGTCGTCGTTGAAGCCGGCGAGATTGGCAAAGCCGGCCGTTTCGACGACCTGATCGAGATAGCGGCGGATGCCGTTCGGGCTGTCGTGGAACCACCAGGGCGGGCCGATCATCAGGCAGGGCCAATAGCCCGCCATGGGGGCGAGTTCGCGGGCATAGGTGGTCTCGTCAAGCGTGAACAAGAGGATTCGCAGGCCGGGCGCCCGGCCATATTTCGACAGCAGCGGTGCGAGGCCGCCGACCCAGTCGGTGGGTGTGGGGATGTCGGCGCCCATATTCGGGCCGCGGGTGCGGAAAAGGCCGATATCGGTGTTGCGGCGCGAGCCGGCATGGATCTGCATCACCATGCCGTCTTCTGCTGAAAGTCCGGCCATTTCGGTGAGCATCAGGCCGCGGAAGAGTTCRGCGTCAGCGGCTGTGGGGGGTGCCACCAGGATGCGGTCGAGCAGAGCCTGCTTGTCGTTCAAGGGCAGGTCGGCGGTGAAGGCGGTGGGTACGCCATGGTCGGTCGCTGTCGCACCATGCTGGCGGAAGAAGGCGCGGCGGCGGCGATGTGCCTCGATCATGCCCTCCCAATCGGTGATATCGGTGCCGGCAATCTCGCCGAGCTTGACCAGGTTTTCGCGGAAATGCGGTGCATCGGGATCGGTGACGCCGTCGGGGCGATAGGTCGAACGCACCTTGCCGATCCAGCCGTCTGCCGCCAGTTTCTGGTGATGCGGGAGYGGATCGAGCGCGCCATCCGTCGTGGCGATGGTCTCGATGTTGAAGCGTTTGTGCAATGCGCGGGGGCGGAATTCGGGCTGGGCGAGCTCGGCGTTGATATGGTCGTAGAGCGCGTCGGCATTATCGGGCGTCAGCGGCTCGGTGCAGCCGAGCACGGCCGACATGGCATGGTCGACCCAGAGCCGCGACGGCGTGCCGTGGAAGAGATGGTAGTGTGTGGCAAAGGCGCGCCAGACCTCCCGGCCGCGCGCGACCGGCTTGCCGTCAAGCCGTGGTACACCCAAAGTGTCGAGATCGACCCCGACCGAAGTGAGCATGCGGAAGAGATAGTGGTCGGGGATGATCAGCAGCGAGGCGGCATCCTCGAACGGCTTGTCTTCCGCAAACCAGGATGGTTCGGTATGCCCATGCGGACTGACGATCGGCAGGTCGCGCACGGTTTCATAGAGATCGCGGGCGATCGTGCGAAGGGCTGGGTCGGCCGGGAAAAGCCGGTCGGGATGGAGAAAGCCGTCGCTTACGGTCATGAGATGCTCCTTGCCGCCTGAAGCGGGTTCTAGTTCGGCACGCTGCCGAGCGCATAGAGAATGCCGCGCAGTTCCGCCAGCCCGCGCATGCGGCCGATGGCCGGATAGCCGGGGGTCACGGTCTTGTGCAGGTCGTCGAGCATGCGGTGACCATGATCGGAGCGGAAGACGATTGCGTCCTTGTCGCTGCGCTTGCGGTCCTCGGCCACCAGTTCCCTGAGCACCGCGACCATGTCGACATCGCCCTCCAGATGTGCGCTTTCGTGGAAACTGCGGCCCTCGCCTTCGCGTTTGGTGGCGCGGAGATGGGCGAAATGGATGCGCGAGGCGAAGCGACGAGCGATTGCCGGCAGGTCGTTGTCGGCGCGGACGCCAAGGCTGCCGGTGCAATAGCACATGCCGTTGGCCGCGGATGGCACCGCGTCGAAGAGGGCGGCATAGTCCTCTGCCGTCGAGGCGATACGCGGCAGGCCGAAGAGCGGCCGCGGCGGATCGTCGGGATGCAGCGTCAGCTTGACGCCGCGCGCCGCGGCCGCCGGCGTCACGGCTTCGAGGAATTCGATCAGGTGCCGGCGCAGAGTCTTGGCATCGATCTCGGCATAGGCGAGCAGCTTGTCACGGAATTCCGGGATGGTCAGCGGTTCGGTCGTCGAGCCGGGCAGGGCGGAGGTGATGATGCGGGTGATCTCGGCGATTTCCTCCCCCGTCATGCTTTCGAAGACGGTGCGCGCGCGCGCCGTGTCCTCCTGCCCATAGTCCCGAGCGGCGGCCGGGCGCTGGAGCACGAAGAGGTCGAAGGCGGCGAAACGCTCGTGGTCGAAGCGCATGGCGGTCGCACCTGTGGGTGTCACGTGGTCGAGCTCGGTGCGGGTCCAGTCGACGACCGGCATGCAATTGTAGCAGATGATCGGGATGTTGCAGGCGGCGGCGGCTTCGAGGCTGGCGATCCAGGCCTCGATCTCCTGTTTCGCGCCCTTTCCCTTGCGCTTGACCGCGTCAGGAATAGGTATGCTTTCGATCACCGACCAGGTGAGCTTCGAGCGGCCGGGTGGCGTGATCTCGATCAGCGACTGGCGCTCGCGCACTTCGGCTTCGGTCCAGGCACGGCCGATCGGCACTTCATGCAAGGACGAGACGATGTTGGTGGCGCCGGTCTGCCGTACCTCGTCGAGCGTAACCGGGCTCGCCGGCCCGAACCATCTCCAGCCCTGTTTCACGCATTCTCCTCCGGCGGCTCAGCAGAAATAATCGGGATAGCGGGAGCGCAGTTCCGCGACGTCGGGGATGACTGCGCTGAGATGATGGATCATCCGCTCCCGCGCCTGCTGTATGTCATGGGCGGCGATCGCATCAAGAATTGTCTGATGCTCGGCGATGACGTTTTGCATGCGGCCAAGCACCGGCAGCGTCAGCCGTCGTGCGCGGTCGATCTGCACTTTCACCGTCTTGAGAATATTCCAGATGCCCGGATAGCCGGCGATCTGGCTGATGGCTTCGTGAAACGCCTCGTCCTGCTCGTGAAAACCGGATGTGTCGCCGATCGCCGCAAGCGCCTTCTGGCGCGCGATGATCGCCGCCAGCCGTTCGATATCGGCTGCGGTGGCAATCTCGGTCGCCCGCTCCACCGTCGTGCATTCGAGCGATTTGCGCACCACGACGGCTTCCGGAATGGCGCCGACCGGCACGCGCGACACCACCGTGCCTGATTGCGGATAGATATCGACCAACCCGCCCTCGGACAGTCTCAACAGCGCCTCGCGCACCGGCGTGCGGCTGACGCCGAATTCTTCTGCGATGCGTTTCTCCTGCAAGGCGGTGCCCGGCGGCAGGCGCAGCGACAGGATGTCGGCGTGAAGGCGACTGAAAATCGCATCCGCCGTCGTCACGCGACGTAGCGTGATTATTTTCTCCGGCTCTCGCTCATTCAGCGCGTTTGAGACGCTGTTCTCCGTCATCGGCTTTCCATGTTGTTGACACCTTCGTGCATACTAGTATATCAGTTGCCGTCGCTTGCCAAGGGCATCCGAAGAGGAGTTGGAAACCTGGCCTGAACTTTACGCAAATATTTCCAATCATTTTCACGCCGGCATCCGCCCCATGTCGCCGGTATGGATCAAAGTGGAGGAGAGACCACGATGGAGATGAAACGCAGAACATTCGTCGGCACCGCAGCCGGCGCGGCCGTTGCCAGCCTGCTGCCTTCGCGCCTGCTGGCCGCCGTCGCCAAGCCGGCCAGCCCGGTGACGATCACGATCGCCGACGTGGCAGGCGACCTGGCGCTGACGCAGGGCATGTTCGAGAACTATGCATCGGAAAAATCCGACTGGGTGTCGAACTTTGCCTTCACCAAGGCACCGGCGCCGGAACTGCCCGCCAAGATCAAGGCGCAGCAGGATGCCGGCAAGGTCGATATCGATCTCGTGCTCACCGGCACGGATGCGCTCTCGGCCGGCATCGACCAGGGCCTGTGGATCAGCATGGACAGCCACAAGGCCGACCTGCCGAAATCCGAAAATATCCTCCTGCCGCAGGCGCTGAAGATGCAGTCGCTCGCCAAGGGTCAAGGCGTGGTGATCACGTATTATCCGTCGGGACCGCTGCTTGAATATATGCCGGACAAGGTGGCCAATCCGCCGAAGACGGCGCAGGAACTGCTCGATTGGACCAAGGCCCACAAGAACAAGTTCCTCTATGCCCGTCCCGCCAATTCCGGCCCCGGCCGTACGCTGCTGATGGGCCTGCCCTATCTGCTCGGCGACAAGGATCCGCATGATCCGGTCAACGGCTGGGCGAAGACCTGGGACTATCTCGCGGCGCTGGGCGAGAATATCGAATATTACCCGACCGGCACCGCCGTCGTGTTCAAGGAACTCGGCGAAGGCACCCGCGACATGGTGGCGACCACGACCGGCTGGGACATCAATCCGCGCGCGCTCGGCATCGTGCCGGCGGAAGCCAAGGTGACGAAGCTCGACGGTTTCCACTGGGTAACGGACGCGCATTATGCCGTGATCCCGAAGGGCGTCTCCGACGAGAAGATCGCGGTGCTGATCGATGTGCTGAACTACATCCTGCAGCCGAAGCAGCAGGGTATCGCCTATGATGCCGGCTATTTCTATCCCGGCCCGGCGGTCAAGGATGTGACGCTGGCCATGGCGCCGCAGGAAAGCCAGGACACGCTTAAGGAATTCGGCCGCAAGGAATATGACGACTGGATTCCGAACAACCCGCTGGAGGTGCCGCTCGAACCCAAACAGATGGTCACCGCCTTCCGCATCTGGGACGAGAAGATCGGCGCCAAGAAGGGCTGATCCTGCTTGAGCCGGCGCCGCTTTTCTCGGCCGGCGCTGGCCGATCTGCTTCACCATGGAGATTGGCTTGACCTCGCTCTCGCCTGCAAAAAACAATGCGCGCCTCGAATTGCGCGGGCTTCGCCGTTCCTTCGGCGCCTATAATGCGCTTGACGGTATCGATCTGGCGATCGAGCCGGGCGAGTTCATCGCGTTGCTCGGGCCTTCGGGCTGCGGCAAGTCGACGGCGCTCAATTGTATTGCAGGCCTTTTGGCGCTATCGGGCGGCGAAATCCGTCTCGGCAATCGTCGCATCGATGAACTGGAGCCGGAGAGGCGCGGCTTCGGCATGGTGTTCCAGAGCTATGCGCTGTTTCCGCATATGAGCGTGCGGAAGAATGTCGGCTTCGGCCTCTCCATGCAGGGCGTCAAGGGGGCCGAAGCCGACAAGCGCATCCAGGAGGCACTGACACTCGTCCGGCTCGAAAGCCAAGCGGAAAAGCTGCCGGGCCAACTGTCCGGCGGCCAGCAGCAGCGCGTCGCCATTGCCCGCGCCGTCGTCATTCGTCCGCCTATCGTGCTGATGGACGAACCGCTCTCCAATCTCGACGCCAAGCTCAGGCTGGAAATGCGGGCCGAAATTCGCGGTATCCATGATCAGATCGGCTCGACCACCATCTATGTCACGCATGACCAGGACGAGGCTTTGTCACTGGCCGACCGCATCGTGGTGATGAGCCAGGGTCATATTGAGCAGATCGGTTCGCCGCAGGACCTCTACCAGCGGCCTGCCAATCTCGCCGTCGCCGATTTCATGGGGTTTCGCACCCGCATTTCCGGCCGGGTCGTTTCGGTGTCCGGGGACGAAGCCGAGATCGAAGCGGCTGGGGCGCGGTTGTCCGGCACCATGCGAACACCGCTGAAGGTCGGTGATGCTGCGGTGCTTTCCGTCCGTCCCGAGGATCTGATGGCGACCGACGGAGAAGGCATTTTCGCGACTGTGGCCAGCATGGAATATCGCGGCCGCGCCTTTTTCGGCATGGCGCGAGCGCCCGATGGCGCCGACCTCTATTTCCGCGCTGACCAGGCGCTGCCGCGCGGGGCAGAGACGCGGCTAAACCCGCTTCCCGGTCATGCGCTGCTGTTCAGGGATGGAAAGCAATGAGCGGTCCGAGCCTCAGGACACGGCTTGCCGTGCGCGGGCTGGACGGGACCACGCTTCTGGTCCTGCCCGGACTGCTGCTGATGATCGCGCTGTTTGTCTATCCGTTCCTCTATGGCGTGGTGGATTCACTCATCCCCAAAGAGGGCGCCTGGTACGCCAACTATGTCAAATTCTTCAGCGATCCGTTCGAGTACAAGACGATCGGCGCCACCCTCTGGCTGGCGCTGCCGGTGACCATCGTCAATCTGGCAATCGCTGTGCCGATCGCCTTCCGTGTCCGGCTGATGCATCGGCAGAGGTTGTTGACCACGATCCTGGTCCTGCCGATCACGCTTGGCACGGTCTTTGTCGCCGATGGCCTGCTGACCTTTCTCGGACCGCGCGGCTGGTTCAATCATACGCTTCAGGCGCTCGGCATTCTCAGCGATCCGGTCAAGCTGACCAACAATTACTGGGGCGTGTTTGCCTCGCTGCTGATCACCGGATTTCCCTTCGCTTTCCTGCTGGTTCTGTCCTTCATCACCGGCATCGATCCGGCCATCGAGCAGGCCGCCGCGACGCTCGGTGCCGATGCGCGGCGTCGGTTCCTGCGCGTTTTCCTGCCGTTGCTGGTGCCGGGACTGGCGATCACCTTCTGCCTGTCATTCGTCCAGGCGTTTGCGGTGTTTCCCTCCGCCCTGCTGCTCGGCGCGCCGGCGGGGCCGACACGGGTGATATCGATCGCGGCCTATCAGGCGGCCTTCGAACAATATGACCACTCGCTCGGCTCGGCGATCGCGCTGATCATGGGGGCGGTCGAACTGGTCGTCGTGCTGGTGGTGCTCGGCCTGCGTTCGCTCTTTTATCGCGGCCCGGCTGCTGGAACGAAAGGCTGAGTCATGATCCGCGACAAGGGGCTGACATCGAAAATCTGGCGCTTCGCGGTCTGGGGCATAGCACTGCTCTTCATCCTCAATCTCCTGGCGGTGATTGCCGTCGTCATCATCAATTCCTTCGCCACGCGCTGGCTCGGCACATGGCTGCCGGCTGGCTGGACCACGCGCTGGTATGCGAGCGCCTGGAAGGAATTCCAGCTGGGAAACGTCGTCCTGGTGACGTTCGAGATCACCTTTACGGTGGTGATCATTTCCGGCCTGATCGGCGTGATGACGGCCTATGCGCTGGCACGGCGGGATTTTCCCGGCAAGCGCGCCATCGTGCTGCTCTTCCTGTTGCCCTTGCTCATTCCGCCGCTGACCTATGGCATTCCTTTGGCCACGGTGCTTTACCGGCTTGGCCTGGGTGGCACGTTCTGGGGCGTGGTGCTGATCAACCTGGTGCCCTCAGTGCCCTTCGTCGTGCTGGTGATGATCCCCTTCGTCGAACAGATCGATCCGCGCATCGAGGCGGCGGCACGGGTGTTCGGCGCCGGGACCACAAGCCTGTTCGTCCGCATCCTACTGCCGCTGCTGCTACCGGGCATGCTGGCGGCACTGCTGCTGGTGCTGGTGCGCACGATCGCCATGTTCGAGCTGACATTCCTGATCGCCGGCCCGACGACCCAGACGCTGGTGGTGGCGCTCTACTACGCCGTCTTCGCTTCGGGTGTGCGTGCGGCGCAATCGATCGATGCGATGGCGGTGGTCTATATGGTGACGACCTTGTTCTGGCTGGTGATCGCGCTGCAATTCGTCAACCCGACACAGATCGTTGCCCGCGCCAAGCAGCAGCAATAGGGCGTCGGCTCAGGCCGCCGCTCCGCGAACGATGTCCTCGAATTCCGGCGCTGAAACCGGCCGGCTGAAATAGTAACCCTGCATCTCGTCGCAATTGTTTTCGCGCAGGAAGGTCAGTTGCTCGTCGGTTTCGACGCCCTCGGCGATGACGCGCAGGTTCAGCTTCTGGCCCAGGAGGATGATGGCGCTGGCCACGGCGCGGTCGCTCTCGTTGACCGAAAGGTCGTCGATGAAGGACTTGTCGATCTTCAGACGGGCGACAGGAAAATTCTTCAGCGCGCTGAGACTCGAATAGCCGGTGCCGAAATCGTCGATGGACAGCTGCACGCCGAGCGATTGCAGCGCCTGCATGGTCGCGACCGCGTGGTCGATATTCTGCATGATCAGGCTTTCGGTGAGTTCGAGCTCCAGATATTTTGCCTCAAGCCCGCTCGCTTCGAGCGCCTCGACGACCTGCTCGATCAGGTTCTTTTCCCAGAACTGACGCGCCGAGACATTGACGCAGATATTGATCGGCGGCAGGCCGGCATCCTGCCAGGCCTTGTTCTGGCGGCAGGCCTCGCGGATCACCCAATTGCCGATCGGCACGATCAATCCGGTCTCTTCGGCCAGCGGAATGAAATCGGCCGGCGAGATGCGACCGAGTGAAGGATGGTTCCAGCGTATAAGCGCTTCGGCGGCGAAGACGCGACCGGTCTTCAGGTCGACCTGAGGCTGGTATTGCAGGAAAAGTTCGGCGCGCTCCACGGCGTTGCGCAACTGCTCCTGCAGCAGCAGTTTCTGGTGGGCCTTGGCGTTCAGCTCCGGCGAATAGAACTGAAAATTGTCGCGCCCCAAGCCCTTGGCCTGATACATGGCCGCATCGGCATTGGTCAGCAGCGCTTCAGTGCTCGCTCCGTCGGCGGGGTAGTGGGCGATGCCCATGCTGCAGGTGACCCGCAGTTCATGACCTTCCAGCGTGATCGGCGCGGCCACGGCGTCGATAATGACCTGGCATATGGCGGGGACGGTCTCCGGCAGCTTGGGCTGGTCGGGCAGCAGGACGACGAATTCGTCACCGCCCAGCCGGACGACGGTGTCGGTCGAGCGGACATGTTCCAGCATGCGGTTGGCGACGATGCGCAGCAGCTCGTCGCCGGCATTGTGGCCGAGGCTGTCGTTGACGAATTTGAAGCGATCGAGATCGATGAACAGCACGGCAACGCCGCGATCGGTGGCTTCCGCCTGCTCGATCGCGTCGGCGAGACGCTGCCTCAGCAGAGTGCGATTGGGCAGATGTGTCAGCGCGTCATGCGTCGCCATGAACTGGATATGGTCCTCGGTCAGCTTCCGCTCGATGGCGATGCCAGCGATGCGGGTTGCCATGCTGACAAGGCCGGTCTCTTCACTGGTGGGCTCGCGCACCGATTTGGAATACATCGCAAAGGTGCCAAGAACCGCCCCTCTATGTGACATGATGGGTGTCGACCAGCAGGAGCGGTAGCCAAAGGGCGCCATCAGCTCGCGAAAATCCTCCCAGAGCGGATCAGCCTGGATGTCGGCAACGATCACGGTTTCCTGACGATAGGCGGCCGTGCCGCAGGAGCCGACTTTGGGGCCAATCCGCACGCCTTCGATCGCACGTGAATAATCCGGATCGAGGTGCGGTGCGATCCCTCGGCAAAGCCTTTCGCCGTCATTGTCCAGCAGCAGGATCGAGGCGACGATGCCGGTCAATTGCGCTTCGATGAGCAGCACGAGTTCGGTCAGCACATCTTGCAGTGGCGCTGCAGTCGCGATCATTTCCAGGATCTTCGCCTGGCCGCCGCGCAATATTTCAGACCGTTTGCGTTCGGTGATGTCGCGGGCAATGCCGACGAGGCCGAGAACCTCGTTGTCGCGTCCGCGCAGCAGCAGCTTGGTGGACAAGATCCATTTGAACCGGCCGGACGGATCGTGGACATTCTCCTCCCGGTCGATCATCGGTGTGCCGGTGCGCAGGATCTCGAGCTCGCGCTCCCGGAACTCCTTTGCCAGTTCGGGTGGATGGTAATCGCTGTCGACCAGACCGATCATTTCCTCCGGCGTCCGGCCCCAGTCGGCGGCCAGCGCCGTGTTGGCGATGACGAAGCGGCCGTCGACGTCCTTGACCCAGAGATAGTCGGGCACGGAGTCGATCAGATGCTGCAGCGACATCCGTTCATTGGCGAGCGCCGTGTGGGCGATCTTGTCGGAAATATCCTCATGGGTCGCCACCCAGCCGCCATCCTCCATCGGTTGGTGGCAGACGCGGATGACACGACCATCCTGGAGTTCGGCATTCCAGATAATCGGGCGCCCGGCGACAGCTGCATCGGTGCAGAATGAGGTATAGTTGTCGGCGCTGCCCATCGGGCAGGTACCATTGGCCTCACGCAGCTCGATGATCTCGCGCAACGACGTGCCGGAGACGAGACATTCCGGATCGAGGCGATAGATTTCTGCGTAGCGCGGATTGCTGAGCACCAGCCGCTGTTCGCCGTCGAAAAAGCAGACACCTTGGGAAATATTGTCGATCAGCGTCTGGTAGCGCAGCATCTGCACCATCAGCGACGGAAGGACCGACAGCACCTCCTGCTCGTCATGCGCCTGCTGCACGTCCTCAGGATCAAGGCCGCTGTCGTTAAAACCTTTGATAAAATGTTTTTCAAGCAATTGCAGCACCTTCCCAGTACATGCATGAAGCAATGTCTGCGACTGCTTACCTATAATATACAGTTGTTAACCGTCGCTAAATCATGCTCGTCTGGCACGGTTCATGGCAAAGGCATGTCGAACTGGTTGCCGTTGCGCAACTGATCGCATGGCGTGGCGCTGGTTCTACCGAGTTGGAAGTGATCGGATTCCAGCGGATCGAATTTGTTCGCTTGTCAATCGTTTAGGTTGCGAGTATCAATGGAACAACCGAACTGCGGCCGGCCTGACCTGCAGCCTCCTTCGACGACTTTGAGGCGTCGTGCCTACAGAGGAACGGAGCGGACAACAGAGCGTCGCGTATTCGGGATCGCACAGGCAGCAAAAGCAGGGGAGGAATGTGCATGTCGCTTAAACTACTGCTTAGCGCGTCGATATTTGCATGTCTGGCATCGCAGTCATATGGAGCCGAAATATCCGGCAAGGCGTTAAAGGTCCCGGCGCAATTCGATGCCCCTGGATCCAAAACCGGCAACAAGCCGCGTGGGATCAGCGGCATGGCATGTATGGGAAAGGCCGCCGATCCATCCCGACTATGCTTCGTCATCAACGACGAGGAAAAATTCGGCCAGTTTGCCGAACTCGGCTCCGATACCCTGACGCCGCTGGCGCATGTCATCACCTTCATCAAAGGAAATGACACCGGCGATGATGTCCTTGGAAAACAACGCATTGCGCCTTGCCCTGGCGGCAATTCGAAACACCAGTATGAGGAGCTTGATGGTGAAGGCGTAGCCTATGCAGATGACATGATCTTTGTGTCGAGTTCCCATTCTTGTAACGGAAGCGATAAGTACAAGGCGTCAAGCTATCTGCTCACGCGCTTTGCTGCCAAGCCCGATGAGCCGATCGCGGATTCCGTCACGGTTGAGAGAACCTGGCGGCTTGCAGATGTGCTGGCCGAAAGCGACGTTGCGAAGGATTTCGGCAACGCCAAAACCGTCGGCACGAACATCGAGGGCATTGCGGTCATCGGAGGCGATCTCTATGCGGGATTGCGGACCCCTGTCGATGCCGGCGTGGGATATATCGTCACTGTTCCAGTCGAACCGTTGTTTGCACCGGGCAAGGAAGGATTGCCGACGGGCCTTGTGCATACGATCAAAGTCGCCCTCGCTCCCGATGTCGGCATCCGAGACCTTGCTGCCCTGGACGACCAAAAACTTCTCATTCTGTCGGGGCCTACGCTTGAGCAACCAGACGTTCCCTATGAGATTCGGTTGCTGGACAATTTGACTCCGGGAGACATTCGCAAAACGAAGACGCTGCTGCCAATTCCGACGGTGGTCGTCAACAATACGATCGGAAAAGCCGAAACATTGACCGTGTTGTCGAACGACGCGTCCGGCGTCGATGTCGTGGTGCTCTACGACAATCTGGACGAGGGCCATCCAACTGTATTTCATCTGCCGCCGATCGACTAAATCGGTCCTGGATCGGGCAGAGTTTCATTCCGCCCGACATCGACGGTGAAGTCCGGATGGTTGCGGCGATCGATCGCTCCAAGGGCTACACGCAGGCGCCGCTTTCTACCCTCATAGTGCCCAATTGCGAAATGGGCCAGACGGCGGCAGAAATGCTGAGCGACATCGCTGTGCACGGCAAGGCGATCAAGCCGATGACAATGAAGGTGGATGGGCCGGTGGGTGATCCGCACGTTGATGGCGCGGCCAAGGGGGGTGAGAAGAGTAGACCCTCTCTGGCCTGCCGGCCATCTCCCCCACAAGGAGGGAGAAGACTCGCGGCATCCTATTTGCCTCAATTGGGGCGCAGTGGGTGCGGCTGGGTTAAGCCCCTCACCCTTGTGGGGAGGGGTTTGGGGCGGGGTCTTTTTAGGCCAAAATACCGGCTGTCAAAAGAACGGCTTATAATCGATATCGTAGCCGAAATACCGTGGCCCCACCAAAGCAATCCCCTCCGGTGTCCGCCATTGCGGATTGCAGGGAAAGGCGAGGGCTACAAGCCGAAGCCCATATTTCAGCGAATCCGCCGTCACCGGATTGCCGCTGTCGGCTTCCAGCAGCGTGATCAGTTCCGGCGTCGTCACGAGGATCTTGCCGTCGCGCTCGGCCATCAGGAACTCATTCTGGAAATCGAGCTTGAACGTATGGCCTTTCCAGTCTTCGACGCCGTCGAAACGGGCGGTGCCGCGGGCAAAACCGCCGACTGTGCGGCGGTCGATGTCCTTGACGCGACCGTGGAAGATGATCTGGGCGCCGAGCATGTCGACAACCGCCTCGACCGGATCGGCATGCGCCGCCCGCGTCTCGCGCAGCGTCAACCCGAGATTGGCGCAAAGCGTCAGCGTGCCGCGCACCACGGCCTTCTTTGCCACTGCGCCGCTCATCGGGTAGAAGGCGAGCAGCGCCGAGCCGCCCATTTCGATGGTGGCGGCGCGGGCGAGGCGTTCGGTCCAGGCATTGCTGACTGTTTCCAGCACGATGGAATTGCCCTTGTCGTCGCACAGCACCATCGGTGTCGCCGAGACGCCGTGCATGGTGAAAGTCACCATCTGCAGTTCCGGATAGGCGCGGCCCATGCCGTCGCCGTCGACCAGCGGCAGGCCGGTCATGGCGGCGACGACGAAAGGCGTGGTGGAATTGATGCCGCCGGCTTCACCGCAGAGCACAGCGTCGATCTTGCGGTTCATCACCTGTTCGAGTTGGCGGAAGGCGTTGATCAGTTCCTCGCCCTGCGGCAGCTTCTCGGTCATGACCGTCGGCGCGCCCATCATGCAGACGGGCACGACCAGTGCATCGTCGACCAGATCCTCGACATCGACGATCTTCACCGGGCCGTGCTTGCGGATCGCCTGCTGGGCCATGAGCTTGCCGACATAGGGATCGCCGCCGCCGCCCGTGCCCATGATCGCACCGCCGACGGCAATATCGTCCAGGTCCTCGGCATAGACCGTGCGCAGAGTTTTCATCAGGAGCTCCTATGCGAGGGGAGGGGTTTGAAGGTCAGTTCCGGATAACCGAAGGCTTTCGGGCCCACGACTTCCAGCGCATGCGGCGTTTTCATCAGGTCATGCACGGGCAGGCCAATCACGGCGACGCGCTGGCCGTAGCGCAGCATTTCGGTGGTGATCGGCTCGCCCGTGTCGAGTTCGAGATTCATGATCAGGTCCGGCACCATGATCACCGGCTCGCCATCGATCCAGAGCACCAGGTTTTCGTTCTGGATCGCGATCGACGCTTCCGATCCGGCCCAATCGCCAGTGCCGGCGATCTTGGCCATGCCACGAGCAAAGCCGCCGCGCAGCACGCGTTCGATGTCGGTGATCTTGCCGGTGAAGAACAGCTTGGCGCCTGTCTCGGCGACGATCTTCTCGACCACATTCTGGTGTTTCGCACGCGCCCTGATGATGGTGTTGCCGATATCGAGTGCCTGCGTCACCGTGCCCGGCACGGCATTGCGACGGACGAATTCGCCACTCATCGGTGCGACGGCGAAACCGGCACCGGCACCCATATCGACGGCGATGTCGCGGGCGAACTTTTCCAGCCAGAACATATCGACCACATGCCGGAAGACGACGACATTGCCTTTTTCATCGGCGATCGCGCCTGGCGAAGCCTTGGCGCCGTTGATGAAGAAGGTGGTCATCTGTACTTCGGGGAAGGCGCGGCCCATGCCGTCGCCATCGACCACGGGCAGGCCGGCATAGGCGGCGGTGATGATCGGCTCCATCGAGTTGGCGCCGCCGATCTCTCCCGAGATCACCGCCGTCATTTTGACGCCGGCTGCTTCCTCGACACCCAGCATGGCGCGATAGCACTCGCCCCCTTCCTCGATCTTCTCGACGCCGACGACCGGCGCGCCGATGCCGCCGACTTCGCCGACCCAAGCGTCATCCGGCAGGGCTTCGAGCGGCATGAGCTCGATCTTTGCACCGCGGCGCATCAGTTCGCGGGTGCGCAGCATGCCGATATAGGGGTTGCCACCACCACCCGTGCCGAGCAGGGCAGCGCCAAGTGCGAGCGGCTTCAGGTCCGCTTCTGTGAGTATGCGGAAATCACGCGACATGGAGTTCACCCACAGCCTTGACGCGGACGCGCGTGGCATTGCCCGGCAGATAGGCGAGCGGCACGTCCTCGACATCGACGATCTCGACGCTGTCGCGCGAAGCTCCTGCAGCCACCGCGGCATCGATGGCGCGCGCCTTGGCATCGTCGAGCGCCTGCTGGCGGCCGATCTCGGCCAGCGCGTAGACACGGTCGATCTCGCCCGAGACCTGGGCGATGGCTGCGCCGACGGCATTGGCGACGCCGAAATGAGCAGGCTTGATCACTTCCAGTCCGCCGATCGGGCCGTCGATCAGGATCGAGCCGCCGCCCACGACAATCACCGGCAAGGGGTCCGGCGACAGTCGCGAGCGCTCGACGCAATCCTCCAGCATGGAGAGGATTTTTGCCTGGGTGCGAGCGAGCAGATCTTTCGGCAGATGCGAGACCTTGGAGGCATCGCCGAGATCGGGATAGCCCGCCGCCACTGCAACGTCGGTCGTGGTCAGCGTCTCACCGCCGAAGATCAGCGCTTCGGTCTTGATCCGATATCCCACCGAGGTCGGGCCGACCTTGACGCCGCCATCGCCATCGATAACCAGCGAACCGCCGCCGAGGCCGATGGAGAAGACATCCGGCATGCGGAAATTGGTGCGCACGCCGCCGACTTCGACGGCAACCGTCGCCTGGCGTGGAAAACCCTTCTGCAACGAGCCGACATCCGAGGTCGTGCCACCGATATCGACGACGATGGCATCATCCACACCCGACAGGAAGGCGGCGCCGCGCATGGAATTGGTCGGGCCGGAGGCGAAGGTGAGTACCGGGAATTTCTCGGCGAAGGCGGCATCCATCAGCGTGCCGTCGTTCTGGGTGAGGAAGAAACGGCCCTTGATACCGGTCTCGGTGATCGCCTTGCGGAATGCCTCGACGACGTGAGCGGAGAGGTCGCGCAGGCAGGCATTCATGATCGCGGCATTCTCACGTTCGAGCAGACCGATGCGGCCGATCTCGCTGGAGAGCGTGATATGTGCGCCTGGAATTGCCTTGGCGAAGATCTCGCCGGCCCGCTTCTCGAACTCGTTGGAGACGGGAGAGAAGACCGAGGTGATGGCGATGGTGTTGATGCCCTTGGCCTTGATCTCGTCGGCGATGCGCAGCAATTCTTCCCCGTCGAGCGGCGAGATCACCCGACCGTCGAACTCGTTGCCGCCATGCGCAAGCCAGGCGTGGTTGCCGATCGCGGTCTTCAGATCCTCCGGCCAATCGACCATTGGCGGCAGCGACGAGGTTGCGGGCAGTCCAAGCCGGACAGCCGCGGTCTGCGCCAGATCGCGGCGCTGCACGACAGCATTGGTGAAATGCGTGGTGCCGATCATTACCACGTCGATGGCGCTCGCCGCCACGCCGGAGGCGGCAAGCACATCCTTGAGGGCGTTGACGACGCCGCTCATTACATCGGCGGTCGTGGCCGATTTCACGCCAGCCACCACCTGCGTGCCGTCCATGACGACGGCATCGGTGTTGGTGCCGCCGACATCGATCCCAATTCTAATCATCCTGGTTGTTCCTCATTGAAGGCTTGTTTGGCATTCGACGCCTGCTCGGGAGCGGCAGAGCCGCTCCTGAACTCGATGAGTTTCTCGGCCGTTGGAATCTCACCGTCGATCAGCGGAATTTTTGGACGCATCGCTTCTTCCTCGGCCGAGATCACCGGCACGGAGGCGAGCAGAAGCTGCGTGTAAACATGTTGGGGGCGCATGAAGACATCGTCGACCGAGCCGGTCTCAACCAGCTTGCCGCGATAGAGCACGCCGACGCGGCTGGCGAAATTGCGCATCAGGCTGAGGTCATGCGAGATGAAAAGATAGGTCAGGTCGAGCCGCTTGCCGAGATCGACCAGCAGGTCGATGACGCGCGCCTGCACCGAGACGTCAAGCGCCGAGGTCGGCTCGTCGAGCACCAGCAGTTTCGGCGCCACCGCAAGTGCGCGGGCAATGGCGACGCGCTGCTTCTGGCCGCCGGAGAGCTCGTGCGGGAACCGTTCGGCGAAATTGGCCGGCAATTGCACCATTTCCAAGAGTTCGCTGATCCGCTTCGACCGGTTCGAGGTGGGGAACCCATGGGCATCGAGCGGTACGGCGATGGATTGGCCGACGGTGCGGCGTGGATTGAGCGACGAACCGGGGTTCTGGAACACCATCTGCACGGTCTTGCCGTGCTCGCGTGATCCCCGGCCTGCCGCGATCTCGCGGCCGTCGATGCGGATCGCGCCGGATGTCGCCGTCTCCAGGCCCATGACCATGCGGGCGATCGTCGACTTGCCCGAGCCGCTTTCGCCGGCAAGGCCGTAGACGGCGCCGCGCTCGATGGAAAAGCTGACATCGTCGACCGCGTGCACGTCGCTGACATGCCGGCTGAAGGCATTGTGGACCGGGAAATATTTCTTGAGATTGACGATTTCGAGCATGGGCGCGGTCATGGCCTGGCCTCCGCTCTGCCGAACTGCATGCCGCCGGTCAGCCGCGGCACAGCGGCGATCAGGCTCTTCGTATAGGCGTCCTTGGGATCGGAAAAGATCGCCCCGGTCGGGCCTTGCTCGACCACCACGCCCTTGTTCATCACGTACACATGGCTGGAGGTTTCGCGGACGACGCCGAGATTGTGGGTGATCATCAGCAGCGCCAGTCCGCGCGCCTCGACCAGGTCTTTCAGCAGTTTGAGGATCTGCGCCTGGGTGGTAACATCGAGGGCGGTGCCGGGCTCGTCGGCGATCAGCAATTTGGGTTCACTCAGTAGCGCCATGGCAATCAGGATGCGCTGACGCATGCCGCCGGAGAGCTGGATCGGGTAGGAGCGGCTGACCCGTTCTGGGTCACGCATGCGGACCTGTTCGAGCACTTCATGCACACGCGCCATGCGTTCGCGGCCCGAACGGCTGCGGCCGAGACGCTTGTCGGCATATTTCAGGATCGTGCCCATCTGGTCGGCGATGGTGAAGACGGGGTTCAGCGAACTCATCGGATCCTGGAAGACCATGGACATGGAGGTGCCGCGCAACCTCAAGCGATCGCGATCGGGGATGGTGAGCAGGTCGGCGCCGTCATAGAAGATTTGGCCTGCGGTGATCCTGGCCGGCGGCTCGCGCAGCAAGCCCATGATCGCCTTCATGGTCACGGTCTTGCCGGAGCCGCTTTCGCCGACCAGCGCCACCTGCGAATGGGCGGGCACGTCGAGCGAGACCTCGTGCAAGACCTTGTTGGTGCGGCCATAGGTCGAGAATTCGACGGAGAGGCCTTTCACGGAGAGAAGGGCGTCGCTCATTTGACCTCCTGGACGTCGAAGAGGTCGCGCAGGCCGTCGCCGAGCAGGTTGAAGCCGAGCGCTATGAACAGGATGGCGAAGCCGGGCAGCACCGATTCCCACCAGTAATCCGGCAGGAAGGCGGAACCCTGCGCCACCATGGTGCCGAGGTCCGGTGTCGGCGGCTGGATGCCGAGGCCGAGGAAGGACAGCGAAGCGCCGACGAGGATGACGAAGCCGCAATCGAGCGAAGTCTTGACCGCCAGCGCCGAGACACAATTCGGCAGGATTTCGCGAAAGAGGATGTGGAATTTCGATGCCCCGAGCGTCTCGGCCGCTTCAACGAATTCCTGGGTGCGAAGCTGCCGCGTGATCGAATAGATGAGCCGCGTGTGCCAGGTCCACCAGAGCGCGGCGATCGCCATCATCGAATTGATCAGGTCGGGCGACAGCACGGCCGCGACGGCGAGCGCCATGACCAGCGGCGGGATGGCGAGCGCGATGTCGGTGAGACGCATGATCACGGTTTCCACCCAGCCGCCGAAATAGCCGGCGAGCAGGCCAAGCACGGTGCCGAACGGCACGGCCGTGCCGAGCACCACCAACGCCAGCAGCAGCGAGATGCGGGCGCCGAAGATCACGCGGGTGAAGAGATCGCGGCCGACATTGTCGGTGCCGAACAGGTGCTCGAACGAGGGCGGCAGGTGGCGGGCGCGAAAATCGACGACGGCGCCGACATGCTTTGGATAGGGCGTGATATAGGGCGCGAAGATTGCGGCGAGGATGGTGACGATGACGATGATCGCGCCGATCACGGCGGTCGGGTTGCGCGAGAAGCGGTACCAGTTCTGATAGGCGTTGGAAAGGCGCTCGGGTTCGGCGGCGAGGGTGTCGATATCGGCCATCAGCGATGCCCCCGGATGCGGACGCGCGGATCGACGAAGCCGACCAGGACATCGATAAGCAGGTTGACGAGCACGAAGAAGACACCGGAGACGATCACCACGCCCATGACGGCGTTGAGATCCTTCTGCAGGATGGTGCGTACGCCATAGGCGGCCATGCCCGGCCAGGCGAATACCAGTTCGACGACGAAGGCGTTGCCGATCAGGGAGGCGAATTCCAGGCCGGAAATGGTGAGCGGCGGTACGAAGCTGGGCCGCAGCATGTATTTCATCACGCGGAGCCGCTCCGGAATGCCGAAGGCGCGGGCGGCCTCGATATAGTCCTGGCTGGAAACGTCGATCATCGAGGCGCGGGTGATGCGGGCGATCTGGCCCATGGTTGCGGCACAGAGCGAGATCGACGGCAGCAGCAGGTAGCGTAGCGCCTGGCCGAAGACATCCCATTGGCCGTGGAGGAGAGAGTCGACCGTGACCAGGCCAGTGATGTCAGGCACGAATGTCATGGTCGGCGGTAGGCGGCCGGTGGTCGGCAGGATATGCAATACATAGCCGGCTAATATTTGCAGCAGCAGTGCCAGGAAGAAGCTGGGGGTGACGGCTGAGATGATGGCGATCATACGCACGATATTGTCCGGCCACTTGTCCTTCCAGCGCGCCGCGATCACGCCCAGGGGCACGCCGAATGTGAAGGCAATGGTGATCGTCGCCAGCACCAGTTCGAAGGTGGCGGCGAAGGTGTCGCGGATATCGTCGTTGACCGGCCGCTTGGTCAGCAGCGACAGGCCGAGATCGCCCCTCGCCAGGCCGGTGACGAACAGGCCGTATTGCTGGTAGAGCGGCTTGTCGAGACCGAGCGTCTGCTGCAATTCGTGGACCTGCTCCTGCGTCGCACGCGGCCCCAGCGCCAGCCGGGCCGGATCGCCGGGCATGGCGCGGGCGATGGCGAAGATCACGATCGACAGGCCCACCAGGACCAGGATCGACCAGAGAACGCGCCTCACGAGGAAGAGCAGGAATTCCAACGACTTGCCTCTTTAGAAATTGAAACGGATCAGCATTCGCGCGAGATGGCGCGGTTCAACCGATGGATCGAAAGCAATTGGGCTCCGAGGTCCGACCCTCCCATTCGCGGGATGGGCCGGCCTCGGGAGAACTTTACTTGCAGTTCCAGCTGTAGCGGGTGAAGTTATAGTCGAAGGACTGCATCGGCACGGCGTTAAAGCCGGTCAGGCATTTGTCCATCGCGTGCTGGACGCGCTGGGTCAGCAGGAAGACGTCGGGCTGCATGTCGACGATCTTGTGCTGCAATTCCTTGTAGATTTCAGCCTGCTTCTTGACGTCGACGGAACCGCGGGCATCGTCGATCAGCTTGTCGATATCCTTATCCTCAAGCCATTCCATCGACATCCAGGTGCCGGCCGACTTGGAATGATACTGGGCGTAGAACATCGAATCCGGCGACGGATAGGTCGGGCCGAAGAAGATCTGGTTGACGGCCGGCGAGGTATCGACCTTGGAGGCAATTTCCGTGACGCGGTTCCAGGGATCGGATTGCTGGGTGACCTTGAAGCCGATCTGTTCGAGATTGGACTGCATCAGCAGGCTGATTTCTTCCTCAAACTTGGTGCCGGCGACCCAGCCGAGCGTGATCGGAATGTCCTGGCCGGCATATTTCGATTTGGCGACTTCCGCCTTGGCGGCTTCGAGGTCGAACTTTTGGGCCGGCAGGTCATTGGCGTAGAAATCGGCAAAGCCGCTCGGCAGCGGTCCGCGCATTTCGCCGCCCGGATAGATCACATTGCGGATGGTGTCGTAATCGGTGGCAAGCGCGATGGCGCGGCGGATATGGATGTCGTCGGTCGGCGCAACCTTGGTGTTGAGCTTCAGGTAGAAGGCGATCGTCGTATCCTGGCTGACGATGTCGAAGCGGCCCATTTCCTTGAGCGCCTTATAGGTGTCCGGCGACTGGTACTGGCTCGACATGGTCAATTCGCCCGATGCGGCTAGCGACTTCACGGTGGCTTCGTCATTGGTGATGATCCAGCGGACTTCGTCGATCGGGCCTTTGCCGAAGCCGCGATAATAGTTCTTGTCGCGGGTAATGGTCATCTTGGCGCCGCGATCCCAATCCTTGAGCTGGTAGGCGCCGGCGCCGGCCACATGGGTGGCAAAATAGGTCTGGCCGTTGTCGCTGCCGGCATTGGCCTCAGCAACCTTCGAATTGACGATGAAAATCGCCGGCACGGTCGACAAGAAGGGCGCGAAGGTCTTTTCGAGCTTGAACTTCACCGTGTGGTCGTCGACGGCGGTGACCGAACCGGATTTGAGCACGCCGGCGAACAGGGTCGCTGGCCCCTGGTTGATCTTCAGGAGGCGCTCGACCGAATAGACGACGTCCTTGGCGGTGACCGGCGTGCCGTCGGAGAAATGCGCGTCGGCACGCAGCTTGAAGGTCGCTTCGGTGGCGTCCGGCGACATAGACCAGCTTTCGGCCAGTTCCGGCTGCAGATTGCCCTTGGAATCGACGGTGACGAGGCCGTCGTACAGGTTCACCGCGGCCATATAGTCGGTGTAGTCGGAGATTTTCGCTGGATCGATCGTGCCGAAGATCTGCACCGTGTTCATGGTGACGACGGTTTCGGCCGAGGCGGACGACAGGCCAGCTGCACCCAGCATAAGCGCTGCGGTGGCAGTGGATGCGAGAATTCGGAGCTTGCTCATTGTATCTCCCGGTTCAACATGGGTTCCCGAAGCGGCCCGTGCGGCCGTCTTTTCGATCGCGTGCCAGCGGAGTGCACGGCGTCGGAGACAAGCTTGCATGGCAATCGCCATGTGACAACGTGATGAAAGTCTAGGTTTTTGTCTAAATAGTCTAGGTTTTGGTGAAACAATACGCTTCGGCTAGGTGCCAAAGGTGAGGTTGTCGCAGGTCAGCCGACGATGCCCGCAGCGCGCGCCGTGCTGATCGCCTCCTGCCGCGTGCGGCAGCCGAGCTTGCGATAGACATTGCCGAGGTGGAATTTGACCGTCGCCTCGCTGACGCCCAGCATGCCGGCGATGGATTTGTTGGCGGCCCCTTCGGAGATCATCACCAGGATCTTGTTTTCGCGGCGCGAGAGTTCGCTTCGGATGCCGGAGGTGGGCGTCAGGTGGCCGCTGTCGCGCAGCTTGCGGATCACCTGGCGGATCGCGGGCGAGGCGCTCAAGAACTGGCTGATGCGCTTGTTGTCGATCAGTTCGCCGAGGAAGGGTTTTTCCTCCGCCAATGGTGCGATCGAGCCGAGCCGGGCGGCATCCTCGAATATGCCGAGCAGCAGGGCGCGGGCGCGGGTGAGGTCCTGCCGGCGCTTGTGGATATAGGCGAGCCAGATGCCCACCGCCATGCGTTGCCGGTCGGTGATGTTGAGATTGCCGTGCACTGCGTCCAGCAAGGTCTCGATCTGCGGCAGGTCCGGCTGCTCGTGCAGGATCTGCCGAAGCCAGCCGAGTGCTACAGCGACATCGTCGCGGTCGGCGATGCCTGAAAGCCGGGCCGGGTCGGCCAGCACCCAGTCGCGATCAATGGCGGTATCGACGCTTTTCAGCCGTGCGGCGGCCTCCGACCAGCGATTAGCGTTCTGCAATATGATCGCTTCGCGGGTGCTGACCATGGCCTGGAAGGCATGGTTGGAAATCTGATAGACGCGCCAACGGTCGAGGAAGCCGCGCGCGGCGAGCAGCGAGAAATGCGTCGCCATCGCCTCGCTGCCATAGAGCAGGGTGAATTCCATCAGGCTCGGCCAGATCTCGCCATGCGAGAAATCGTCGATCTCGGTGTTGAGGAAACGAGCCAGCGGCTCGGCACGGCCGCCTTCATATTCGATGCAGGCTTCGAGCAGCGTCTGCAGCCGCATGTCGTTGGGCGTTTCGAACGGCACGTCCATAAGGCTTTCGCGCGACAGCGCCGCATGCTTGCGCGCCGTCAGCGTATCGCCCTCGATCAGCGCGATCATCGCCTGATGCAGGCTGATATAAAAGCAGAGCATCGGCGCCTTGGCGCATTTGTAATGATACATTGCCCGCTGCGCCACCTCCTCCGCCTCGGCGAAGCGGCGCTGGCGGATATAGAATTCCAGCACCGAATTGTAGAAACTGCCGCGGAACAGGTGCGCATCGCCGGGGAATTCGGCGATCAGCGTGAACAAAGTCGCCAGCAGGTCCTCGCCGAAATGGTGATCCTCATAGATCAGCATCAGGAAGCGGAATTCGCGGAACTCGCGCGAATAGAGGGTGCGCGAGGAAAACACCGTCTCGATATCATTGGCCGTGTCGCCAAAACGATCGACAAGCAGGCGGCGGGCGCGGGAAATATCACCGCGCTTGAGCGCCTGCAGCGCCAATGACAGGACCAGCGTCTCGCTCTGATGCGCGTAGCTGGGTGGAAAGCCCGACAGCACGCGCTCGAAATCGGCAGGACCATGGAAATAGATGAAGAACAGGCCGCCGGCGCGGTTGAACTGCGCCAGCGCATTGTCGAAGAAACCGGCCGACTGGAACGTCAGGATCGCCTCGATCATCCGGTCGCGCTCGGCATAGGCTTCGGCAACCGCCTTGACGCCGGCGGGCGTGGCGAGGCGTTCGGCAATCACGATGTCAAGGCTTTCACGCAGCGCATCAGCGATCGCGGGGATGCAGAAAGAAAGTTTGCGGTCGTCACCGGCCTGCGCCAAGGGGAAAAGGCTGTCGGGATGGCGAGCCGCAAGCCGGGCACCCTCGACCATGAGCTTCAGGTCGACGAGGTCGGCGTCCGGCACCGAGGCGAGGAATTCGTGGCGCAGGAATTCTGCCATGCCGTCGATCTGGCCATGGCGGAAGGTGATCAGCGGCCAGCCGCCGGAGCGGGCGAGGATATGCGGGGCGTCTGCTGCACCGAACAGTGCAGTGGTCTCATCTTCGGAAACGAGCAGAGACTCTTTGCTGATCCGTTCGACGAGGCCATAGCTGATGGCGCGGGCGAGTCCCGGCAGCTCGGTTTCGGGGCGTTTGGCGATGACGATGCGAGCGCTATCATTGAGGAAGCGTTCGGGCAGCGGCTGGGCTGGGCGATACGGCGGTATGTCCCAGAGGGTGATTGGCTGTTCGTCACCCGGTGGAATCTCGTGCGAGGTCCAAGCCGTTGCGCCGAGGTGCGCACCAAGCTGCTGAAGCAACTGCGATTTTCCCATGCCCGCCGGCGCTTCGAGGAGTATGATGCTGTGCTTGGCCGCAAGGATGTGGTCTATCAGTGTCTCTCGGCAAAAGGATGTGTTCATAGCCCGGCCTCGGACTCAGGCAAGTAGCTTATACGAACCTGGAAACGAGCCATTAGAAGAGCCGGTATTTCGCGAGCGGCAGACCGTACTTTTCGGTGTACACATTCTCCGCATCAATCGCGTCTGAATTTTCCGCCAGCCAACAGCGGTCTCTCTCTGCCTGTTCGCCAGAGAGAGACCCGTAAATTCCGTTTCGCGCATCCGCGCCGTCGATGCGTGAAGCGTTCCGTTTCGGGCTGCGAGCATTCGAGGTCATGATAATCTCCGGATGCCATGCACTATAACGCGCACGGCTCCCGAGACAACGCTTGTTCATTCGCGCGTGCCGCCTTCAGCGAACCACCCTGAGCAGCGGACCCGGCGTGCGGAAACGGCGGACGCTGAGAAAGCCGATGATGATCGCAACGATCAGCAGGATTGCCTGGGAAATCGCGAAGGGCGGTTCGGAGCCCGTCGGTGCCAGCGTGTGCAGGAAGGGCACTTTCTGGAAGGACTGGGCGATCAGCACGAAACAGTTGAAGTACAAAAGCACCGTCGACCCGGCGACATAGACGATGCGCCAAATGCCGGTCAGCGACGTCCTGTACTTCGCGTAGAGCGTCGGGATCAGGATGAGAATACAGAGAATTCCGACGCCGATGGCCGGTGTGAAGCCATGGAACTTAAACAGGAAGCCGGTGATCAGGGTCAATGTCGTGGTGACGATATAGGTCGTGGTCCAGCCGGGATAGGTCTGGCTCTTGAGAAAGCCATAGACGACCCTGATGCCGGTGACTATGGCGACCAGGCTGAGCAGTGTGTGAAAATAGGTCAGAAAAACATCCGACATTGGCGATACCCCCTAGCCAAGATTGTCAATCGTCAAGTGGCTACGATACAGGAAATCTGTCGGAACGATAGGGGATTGTCAGTGAATCTTCTGACTCGGTGGCAACGCTTTTGGGCACGCAATCCTGCTGAAACCGGCAAAGTCTCGATGTAAAGGATATCAATTCGAACAACGCGATCGCGCAGGTTCGGACCATGTCACAATGGCGCCGATGGTCAGTCGGGAATCTGCAAAGCAAACTCAGCACCACTCATGAGGCGCCCTTTCAGTCGATTGCCATCCAGTTCGAACGCTTCGACACTTTCACCGAAAGTATGGCTCCAACGCTGCTTGCCATTCGCGTCGAGTCCGAGAAAGCCGATCTCGTCCTGCACGATAAGCCAGGGCTTGAAGCGCACAAATTCTCGAAACAGCGTCGGCATCCGGGAGATAAAACGACGGGAGTTGAACGCTAGATCATAGCAAGCGAAAAACCCGCCGGTGCCGATATAAAGAGCGCCAGCGAAAATCACGCCTTTCGGCGTCATGCCGGTCTGGTTGAAGCCAACAGCGATCACGCCGGATTTTGGCAGCACGAAACAGCCCCAACTGGCTGCGTGATCCTCTTCGATGACGTCGGCAATGTTGTGATATTCGATGTGGTCGAACATCGAATGCCGATCAACGAATTTGTAGAGATGGAATTCGGAAGAATGCGGGCCATCGGCAGTGAACCACGGTTGCTGCATACGCCTCATTGTCTTGGGCGGATGCTCAATCTGGCTCGCGGGAATGTCGAAGACATGCTGATCGTCGATTGAACACACCAGCCATGGCTGCTCAATGTCGATCCGCACGGTGTTTCGGCCATCGTCATCCACAAACCGCTCGAGAATTTGGCATCTGGTCCAGCCCGGCTGCGGGAAATCGTCCTCGTAGTCGAGGTCGTAAGGCCAGAGCAAGGCCACCTTTTCAACAAAATACCAATTGCAGCCGTATGCGTCTGTCAGTTTGAATTCAACGACGCCCGGCTGGTGTGTGCTGACGTAGCGAATGATCTCAACTCTGACATCCCATTCCTCTCTGGAAGCCGCTTGAAGCACAATCCTACTCGTCGCTCATCCTCAGCGCCGCGATAAACGCCTCCTGCGGGATATCGACCTTGCCGAACTGGCGCATGCGCTTCTTGCCTTCCTTCTGCTTGTCGAGCAGTTTGCGCTTGCGGGTGGCGTCGCCGCCGTAGCATTTTGCCGTCACGTCCTTGCGCATGGCCGAGATCGTCTCGCGGGCGATGACGTTGCCGCCGATGGCGGCCTGGATCGGGATCTTGAACATGTGGCGCGGGATCAGTTCCTTGAGCTTCTCGCACATGTCACGGCCGCGCTTTTCGGCCTGTGAGCGGTGGACAAGCATGGAGAGCGCGTCGACCGGCTCGCCGTTGACCAGGATCGACATCTTGACGAGATTGCCTTCCTGATAATCGGTGAGATGGTAGTCGAAGGAGGCGTAGCCCTTGGAGATCGATTTCAGCCGGTCGTAAAAGTCGAAGACAACTTCGTTGAGCGGCAGGTCGTAGGTGACCATGGCGCGGCTGCCGGCATAGGTGAGCTCGATCTGGACGCCGCGGCGGTCCTGGCAGAGTTTCAGCACCGAGCCGAGATAGTCGTCCGGCGTCATGATCGTGGCGCGGATCCAGGGCTCGCGGATTTCACCGATCTTGACGACGTCGGGCATGTCGGCCGGATTGTGCAGCTCGCGCTCGGAGCCGTCGGTCATGCTCAGCTGGTAGACGACCGAGGGGGCGGTGGCGATCAGGTCGAGGTCGAATTCGCGTTCCAGCCGTTCCTGGATGATTTCGAGGTGCAGCAGGCCGAGGAAGCCGCAGCGGAAACCGAAGCCGAGTGCTGCAGAACTTTCCATTTCGAAGGAGAAGCTGGCATCGTTGAGGCGCAGCTTGCCGACGGCGGCGCGCAGGTCCTCGAAATCGGCGGCGTCAACGGGGAAGAGGCCGCAGAACACCACCGGCTGGGCCGGTTTGAAACCCGGCAGCGCCTCGGCGGTCGGGCGTTTGTCGTCGGTGATCGTATCGCCGACGCGGGTATCGGCCACTTCCTTGATCGAGGCAGTGATGAAGCCGACTTCGCCGGGGCCGAGTTCATCGACATTGACCATTTTCGGGGTCATCACGCCAATGCGCTCGATGCCGTATTTCGCATCCGTGCCCATCATGCGGATGATCTGGCCCTTTTTCATCACGCCGTCGATGACGCGCACCAGCACCATGACGCCGAGATAGGCGTCGTACCAGCTGTCGACCAGCATGGCCTTGAGCGGCGCATTGGCGTCGCCGATCTTCGGCGGCGGCAGGCGGTTGACGATGGCTTCGAGCACGTCGGGAATACCCAAGCCCGTCTTGGCCGAAATCATCACCGCGTCTGAGGCGTCGAGGCCGATGACATCCTCGATCTGCTGCTTGATCCGGTCGGGTTCGGCGGCCGGCAGATCGATCTTGTTGAGGATCGGCACGATCTCGTGATTGGCGTCCAGCGCTTGGTAGACGTTGGCGAGTGTCTGCGCTTCGACGCCCTGCGAGGCGTCGACGACCAGCAGCGAGCCCTCGCAGGCTGCGAGCGAGCGGCTGACTTCATAGGCGAAGTCGACATGGCCGGGCGTGTCCATCAGGTTGAGGATATAGGTCTCGCCATTGTTGGCCTTGTAGTGCAGGCGCACCGTCTGGGCCTTGATGGTGATGCCGCGTTCTTTTTCGATATCCATGTTGTCGAGCACCTGCTCGGACATTTCGCGGTCGGCAAGGCCGCCGGTCGTCTGGATCAGGCGGTCTGCCAGCGTCGACTTGCCGTGGTCGATATGGGCCACGATCGAGAAGTTACGGATATGGTCAAGCGGCGTACGATTTTCTGTGCTCATGGCCCGCCCGCATATAGTGACCGGTTAAAAGTGTAAAGATTTTTCGGGCCGCAAAGGGCGGGAAAACCGGGATATCAGCCTGCGCGACTATCCCCGCGGATGGCGGATGTGGTCGATATCGGCCGCCGAATTGCCGAGCAGGGTCAGCGCCGCAGCCCGCGCAAGGTCTGGCTTGCCTTCGAGGATGGCGTTGAGCACGGCGCGATGTTCGATGATCGCGCGCGGCCGATGCGAGCCCTGCGCGGCGATATCGAACATCTGCTTCAGCCCGAAACTGAACAATTGGCCGATGGGCCAGAAGAATTCGTTGTGGGTCGCGAGATAGATCGACCGGTGGAACAGGAGATCGGCCTCGACCCAGGCGGCATTGTCGTCGCCAGCATCGACCATGGCCTGGAAGTCTCGCTTGAGCCGCGTGTGATCCTCGGCATCGGCATTGGCCGCCGCCATGGCCGCGGCGGAGGGTTCCGTTGCATAACGCAGCTGAAACATCTTCTTGAGATAGGTTTCGGTATCCGTCGTCTCGACGCGCCAGCGCAGCACGTCGGGGTCGAGATGGTTCCAGTGGGCCGGTTCGCGCACCCGCGTGCCGAGCCTCGGGCGGGAATCGATCATGCCCTTGGCGACGAGGCCGCGGATCGCCTCGCGCATCGCCGTGCGGCTGACGCCAAGCATCTCGCAAAGCTGCAGCTCCGGCGGCAGCGCCTGACCCGGCTTCAAGTCGCCGCGGACGATCGCCAGGCCGAGATGGTTGGCGACCTTGGCATGCAGCCTTTCGGCCGGGCCGGCAAGCGGCTCGAATTCCCCGATAGTCAATAGCCCCGCCACCATATCTGAAACACCCGTTCACAGGGCATGCCACAATTTGCCGGCCACGGCAAATTGTGTTGCTGTGGACGGTTTTGGAGCATGTCGCCTGAAAGTGGGCACCGGTTTCAGGACAAGGACATGCTCAAACAAAAGATGTGTCATCACAGAATTCATCGATCGCGGAAACGAAAGCCACGATCGAACGCTTCGAGAGGAATGTGCTGACCGGCGACCGGGATATCGACGATGGGGGCGTCTGCATCGGCCAGCGCGCCATGCGTCTCCTGCCGAGGCAACTCCATCGCGCACATTCACACGCAACCAGGCGACACAGAGCGCCAGCGCGAACAATGGCGTGGTCGCCGTGCCGGCAATGCGTCGGATCGATGCTACGGCAGGGCCTTGGCCAATTCCGCACGGATGCGATCCGGCAAGGTTTTCTGTGCGGCGGCCAATTGGTTCGCCGCCGCGAGCTTGTCGGCGATGGTCGCGGCCTCTTTCAGGCTGGCAAGCCGCTCGGCGCCGGTTTGCACCTGCTCCAGATTGAGCAAGCCGAGCGCGACATCGGTCTGGGCCTCTGCCGCATTCGGGTTCTTGCGGACGATCGTGCGGGCGATGTCGAGGGCCTGCTTGAAATTCGCCGCGGCGGCTGTCCTGTCGCCCTGGTGGTATTGCAGCGTGCCGATCTTGCCGAGGAAATAGGCCTGCCGACGCTGCAATCTGCTTGCATCGGGCGTGTTTTTCAACAGGTCCACGACAAGCGAAAGTCCCCTCTGGTAGGAATCCATCGCCGACGCCGTATCTGCCAGACTGACGCTCGCATCACCCATCCTGTCGAGCATCGCGGCCATGGTATTTTGCCAGTCGACACGGTTCGGATCGACGAGGCGGAGCCTCTTCAATATCTCGGTGCTTTCACGAAGGCCGGCCAGCGCATCCTGCATCTGGCGCTTGTCGAATTGCAGGTCTGCGATCCGGGAAATGATGAGTTGCAGGTCGTTCTGCCAGATGATGTTGGTCGCGTCGGTGCCGGTGAGCTTGCGGGCGATCGTGAGCGCCTCCTTGTAGGCGCTCATCGCGCCGTCGCGATCGTTCGCCAGATATTTCGTATCGCCGATACGGGTGAGCGTGAAGGAGATGTTCCGCTGCAAATCGAGGCGGCCGGAATCGGCTGCCGCCTGCTGGCGCGCGATCACCAGCGACTGCTCGTAGAAGGGGTCCGCTTCCTTGTATTTGGTCTGTTTTTGCAGGAGATCGGCGATCTTGTTGAGGCCGTAGGCTATGTCGCTCTGGAACACCACGTTCTGCGGATTGCTCGCCGCCATCTTGCGCGCCGTGGAGAGGGCCTTCTCATAGTTTTCGCGCGCCTTGTCTGCCTGGTCCTCGGCTTCGAAAATATCGCCGAGATTGTTGAGCACGATTGCAACGTCCCGCTGCCACACGACGTTGCCGGGATCGGAGTCCGAAAGCTTTTGAGCCATCGCCAGAACTTGGCCATAAGTGTCTTTGGCGGTTGCCCGGTCGCCACTATCCCTGGCGAAGTCGGCCTTGCGGCGTAAAGAGATCATATAGTCGCTGGCCGCAAACGTGTCGTTCGGATTGAGATCGTAGAGCTGCTTGCGGATATCGAGGGCTTCCTTGCTGAGCGCCTCAGCCTTGGTGCGATTGCCGCGCTGCAGTTCAAGATCGGCACTGCCTTCGAGGTCGACGCTGAGGTCGCGCTTGGTCCCCGTGTCGTCCGGGTAGAGTTTCAATTGGGCGCGGGACTGAGCAATACTTTGCTCAAGTGTCTCGATCGCGCCTTTGACATCCCCCATGGCCTGGCGCAGTTGCGCGAGGCGCTCCGTGGTGGTCATCGCATCCCGCTTCAGCATGCTGTCTTTGGGATTTGCGGCGAGAAGCTTCTGCCGGATCCGGATACTCTTGTTGAAGATCTGCAAGGCGTCGTCGCGTTTGCCCTGGCTGACAAGGATGTCGCCGATATTGTCGAGGCCATTGGCGATCTGTCTGTTCGCCTCATCCAGGTCCGCTCCCTTGGCAGTCTTCAGCATGCCGATATAGAGACTGGTTGCCTCCTGATAGGATTGCAGCGCCTTGAGCGTATCGCCGCCCGACCAATAGGCATCGCCGAATGCCTTGAGCATCATGGCGCGCGTCGAATTGAGCGCGGGATTGTCGCCCGCCGTGTAGCGCAGCATGTCGACCGAGCGGCTGACGCGCATCAGGATCGCGCGGCGATTTTCGATGCTCATCCCCTGGACATTCTTGAGACCGCCAGCAATGTCCGAGACGACGCCCTGCAGCGTATTCTGGGCGAGGTCGAAACTGTCCTCCGCCTTCTTCTTTTGTTCGAGCGCCAGGGCTTCTGCGTCCTTGGCCTTCTGGTAGAACCAGATCGTGCCGGCGAACAGCACGGCGAAGACGAAGGCCGCTACGCCGAGTATGATCGTGCCGCGCCGCGCCCGGAGCCGCGAGCGGCGGATGAATTCCAGGCTCTCATGACGGATTTCGTCCGGATAGCTGCGGCTCAGCCGTGTCGCCTCGGTGAGCAGAATGGGGTCGCGGATAAGCTGCGAACTTCTGCGGCCCAGGCGCTGCCAGCGGCGACGGGCCCGTTCGAGCTCGTCGGAGACGCGGTAGAACGTGGTGTTTTCCTGGATCGCCGTGGCGGCGTCGTCCCAGAGTGTCAGCAGCCGCTGATGGGCGAGCCTGTAACTACGGCTTTGCGTGGAAAAGCCGCTGGCGACCAGTATGCGCGATTCTGTCAGCGCCTCGGCAAGGCGCAGCATTTCCGGATCACCTTCCAGGTCCGAGGCCGGCACGTCGTTGAGGACCAGCGGCGCATTTTCCGTCTCTCCGGCCTGTCCGGTGGTCACCAGCCGGCGCAGAAGCTTTGGCAATTTCTGCCGCTCGGCCTCGCCGACCTTGGCCATGGCCGCGGCGGCTGCGGTTTGCACGGCGCCGGCAATGCCGTTCATGTTGCGATAGGCGGCGTGGGTCAGCGTCATGACGCCGTCGCGCGTCTCGCGCCGCTGAAACAGCGCTTCGAGCGTGAACTGCAGGAGCGGCAGCATGTCCGGGCGGTCAAAATCGGCGAGCAGGACTTCGTCGAGCATGCTGCCGCTGACCGGATCCTTCTCATAGACGATGTCCGCCGCCTGGGCAGGCTTGCGAACGATGTCTGCCAGTTCAGTCGTACCAGGCGGGCCGAGATCATAGATCGCACCGGCATTCCTGAGCGCGAAGAAGCCTGGCTCGCTGAGATAGCTTTCATAGAGGCCGGCACGCAACGACGCCGCGATCCAGATATTGTCCGTGTTGGCAAACTCGGTCAGCAGCGCAGCGAAGGCGGCGCGATCGGATTCGGAAACCTCGCTGGAGAAAATCTCGTCGAGCTGGTCGATGACGAGCAGCAACCGCACTTTCGGCGGCTTGTCGAACTTTTCCTTAGCCGACAAATCTTTCTCGACGCGCTGCAGCGCATCGATGACGACAAGTGCTGCGCTGGTATCGGCGTGGGCGAGCAGTTTGGCCAGCGAATCGACATTCGAGAATGCACCGGCGCGCAATTCCGGCAGCGCCAGAAGCTCGTCGTCCTTGGTAGCGCCCGCTTCTTCAGACGGCATCTTTCCGGGCTCGGCCCCCAGAAGCGCTGCAGCGAGCGCCCGGAGTGGTCCCTGGCCGGTAGCCAAAGGCGTCATGATTGCCGCGCGCCATTGTTCTGTATCGGCAACGTCGCTGCCGATCAGGGCAGGCACGACACCAGCGCGCAGAAGCGAGGATTTGCCGGCGCCGCTAGGGCCGGTCAACAGCAGGAAGGGCTGTTTGGTACTGTCCGGGGCCAGTGCCTCGGTGCCGATATCGGCGAGCAGTTCGACAATCCTCGCCGTATCGCGATCGCGGCCGAAGAAGACGTCGCGATGGGCGAAATCGAACACGTCGAGCGCCCGGAAGGGCGAGCCCTTGGTGTCGACGGGCCAGGTCGAGCGATGCTCGGCATAGACATTCGTTTCGATCCATTTGCGCAGCAGGTTTTCGATCTGCGCCTCGAACTGGTTGGCGGAGCGGAAGGTCTGGAAGGCGAAGCGGAAATCACCCTCGGCGGTGAAGAAGAAGCGCCGGGCAAAATCCTCCAGCCGCGTCCATTCCCGGCCGATGCGCTCCATGTCGCCCGAACCGAGACTGACCACCGGCGGTTCCTCGTCGCGGAAAACATAGATGTCGGGCTTTTCACTGCCATCCAGCACGCGATTGGCGATCGACGACAGGATTTCATAAGCGGTGCCCGACGGATAGGCTTCGCCGCGGAAGGGGTCGCTTTCGGGCATATGCGGGAAGGTCGAAGGCAGCGGCGAGCCGAGCCGATGTTTCAGGATGCCGATGACGATGTCGCAGGTCTTGGCTTCCGGAATCTGCGTCTGGAAGGTTTCGTGGGCGCTATAGAAATCGTCCTCCCATCGGATGATTTGCAGTTCCACCACTTCCGCGTAAATCCGGTTCAGGCGCCGTGCAACGCGCGAGAGCCGGTCGCGCTCGCGATTGGCGTCCGAAGGCGAGGAGATGAAGATCCGTACCGTTCTCATCGTCATGCCTCTTGTTTGGGCTGGAGGTCGGCAAGCAGGCGTATCTGCTCGCGATCCAGTTCCTTCTTCTCTTCCGAGAGTTCATCATAGTCCACGAGGTCGGTGTGCAGCCGCCTGTCGGAATCCCGTACGGCAGCGGGCAGCCAGCCGTCGAGTTCGCGGTCGGCGCGCCAGGATTTGTGGGTCATGCGCGACAGTCTTTCCAACGACCGGGGATCGTCGACGAGGCGGCGTGGCAGTCCGGCATTGCGATCCCACCAATTCGCCAGGCCGGCGGCGAGGCGCAAGGCAGGAATAAGGTCAACGGCGCGGCGATTGGCCTGCCGGTAGGTCTCGTCGAGATTGTTCCAGTCGGGAAGGTCGGTGCGTTCGGTGCCACCCTGTCGGGCGAGCGCTTCGTGGCGCCTCCGCCGGTAGGCCTCGTGCACACGCTTGGCAAGCATCTCCCGTTCGGCGAGCAGGGAGCCCGGTGAATGGCGGTCTTCCGGTATGCCGAAGGGTTCTATCACTTCCGCTTCGTCTTTGCTGCCTTTGATCATCGCCAGAAGTCCGGCGGCCGGTTTCGGCCGGATGCCGTCATAACGGATGTAGAATTCGCTGGAGCCTTCCGATCTGTCGGCCTGGATATAGATCGGCGCGGCAAACACCGGATGCCGGGCAGTCCATGGCCGGAGCGAAAGCGCCGTCCTGACATTGGCTGCCTGATCGTCGCCGGCAATGACGATGGCCGTGAAAGGACCGTCCGTTGCGAGCGCGTCGCTGAGGGCAGGATTATGGATGAGGTCGACAGAGCGCTCCTCATGGAGATGGATGCGGCCAGCCCAAGCCAGGGGTTGATGCTTGTCTGCCTCATCGCCGTCCAGCATGTGTCGAAGATTGGCGGCGCGGCTGACGATGCGTTCAGCCGTGGAACGCCGGTCCTCGCAGAGAATGTCGATGCGGACCGGATCCAATCCCTCGAAGGCGGAAGCGCGCAGCAGTTGGATGATGATCTCCGTCACGGTCTGCGAAAAGCCGGCGAACAGCAGCCGAATGCGCCTATGGCCGACGGCCATCGCCTGGTCGGCGAACGGGGTCCGCGCCAGCAATTGCCACGCCGCCAGCGCCGCGTCGTTCGGGAAGTGGATGTCGTCGCCGTTTTCCAATCAGGAGATCTCCGGATGAATTCGGCGGCGCTTCGCAGGCGCCCCGTCAAGCAATCGCTGCAGCGTGCATCTCAGTTTGAAGTACAGGGTACCCTCCCTCATCCCATGCGTGTGAAGCGGAAGTTCCGGCATCGTACCGTCAACAATTTCATGCGGATGTTGAAATGGAAAGCTTCAATTTCATTTCGGCTTTCCTCCGTACCTACCGGTGATAATTTCCGCATCTCCATTTTATCAGACGTTCGTGGAAGTGACTTTCTTCTTTTCAAGCTCGACGAAATGTCGCTTAATCTTGCCGCGACGGAGAAGGGTGGATCGATGTCAGAACGCGACGCGCATTTGTTATCCGATGGACCGAAGCGCATCCTGTCGCTCGACGGCGGTGGCGTGCGCGGGGCGATCTCGCTGCAGTTCCTGCAGCAGATGGAGGATCAGCTGGCGGAACGTGCTGGACGGCGGGTCCTGCTGCACGAGCATTTCGATCTGATCGGCGGCACGTCGACGGGGGCGATCATTGCCGGCGGGCTGGCGCTCGGTATGAGCGCGACCGAGGTCAGGGATCTCTACAATCGGCTGGCGCCAAAGGTTTTCCGCCGGTCGCRGCTGCGCATTCTTGGGCTGCAGGCAAAATTCTCGATCAAGGAATTGCAGAACGAACTGAACAATGTTTTCGGCGACATGACCTTCGACAGCAACCGGTTCAAGACCGGTTTCTGTGTCATCGCCAAGCGCATGGATACAGGCAGCCCCTGGATCATCGCCAACAATCCGAAGGCACCCTATTGGAACGACCCGCCGGAGAAGAGTTATATCGGCAACCGGAACTATCCGGTTGCCAAGGTGATCCGCGCCTCGACCGCGGCACCCCACTATTTCGATCCCGAGCCGATGGATGTGCTGAGCAACGGTGATCAGGGGCTGTTCGTCGATGGCGGCGTGTCGCCGTACAACAACCCCTCGATGCCACTCTTCCTTCAGGTGGCACTGCCGCAATATGGTCTGAACTGGGCGCTTGGTGCGGAAAACCTGACAATCGTCTCGGTCGGCACCGGCGGCTATCGGCAATTGATGACGCCGAAGGAGGCAACCGGGATGACGGCGGCGGGGCTGGCGCTCAAGGCACTGACCGGCCTGATGTTCGACACGGAATCGCAGACCATCGGCCTGATGCAGGCTTTGGGCACGACGCCGACGCCGTGGAAGATCAACAGCGAAGTGGGCGATATGCAGGGCATGCGTCTGCCCGGCGGGCCGCTCTTCCGCTATGTGCGCTATGACATCCGGCTCGAGGCGGACTGGATCGAGCAAAATCTCGGGCGCAGGGCCGATGTGGCCACGATTGCGCAATTGAGATTGATGGACGATCCCAAGAATATGCGGATTGCCCAGGAATTCGCCGCCCTGGCCGCGGCGACTCAGGTGAAGGTCGAACACTTCAGCTGAGATAGCCTGTCTCAGACGACTGTTTCACCGCCGTCGACCACCAGAATCTGTCCGGTCATATAGGACGAGCGGTCGGAAACGAGAAACAGGATCGGCTCGGCAATCTCGCTGACATCCGCCCAGCGGCCCAGCGGCACCTTTTCGGCAACATAGGCCTCGATCGCGGCACGGCCGCCCACCTGGGCGATGAAGGGGGCGTTGAACGGCGTATCCACCCAGCCGGGGCAGAGCGCATTGACGCGGATGCCGAATTTTCCGTAGTCGCCGGCCATTTGCCGGGTCATGGCGATGACGGCGTGCTTGGTCGTCGTATAGGCGATCATCTCGCGGTCGTAGAGAATGCCAGAGGACGAGGCGGTGTTGAGAATGACGCCGCGGCCTGCTTTTTTCATGATCGGCATGACTAGGCGTGCGGCCATGAAGTGGGCGCGGACATTGAGGTCCCAGGACCTGTCGAAACCTTCGACGGCGACCTGTTCGAGATCGCCGGCAACTTGCGCGCCCGCATGATTGTGAAGGATGTCGATGCGGCCATGGCGGGCGAAGATGTCGGCAATGCCGGCCTCCAGCGCCCGGTCGTCGGTGACGTCGAGCGGCAGGCTTTCGGCTTGGCCGCCTTCCGAGCGGATCATCTCCACCGTTTCGCCGGCGCCGTTGGCGTTGATATCGACGACGACGACACGGGCGCCCTCGCGCGCCATGATCCGCGCGCCGGCCTGGCCGATGCCGGAACCGGCGCCCGTGACGATTGCTACCCGGTTTTCCAGGATCATGAGTGTTTTTCCCGTCAATTCGTTTTTGTTTTTTCGCGCATCAGGAAGCGGGCGATGAGGATCAGTATCAGCGAGGCGACCAGCACCATGGTGGCAATCGCATTGATTTCCGGCGTCACACCGCGCCTGATCGAGGCGAAGACGTAGATCGGCAGCGTCGTGTTGGAACCCGCGACGAAGAAGGCGATGATGAAATCGTCGAAGGAGAAGGTGAAGGCGAGCAGGAAGCCGGCGAGGATCGACGGCAGGATCTGCGGCAGCACGATTTCGCGGAAGGTGGTGATCGGTGTCGCATAGAGATCGCTCGACGCCTCGACGATGTCGCGGCCGAGACCGGCAATGCGGGCTTTGACGATCATCGTCACCAGCGCCATGGTGAACAGGCCGTGTGCTGCGATGATCGAGCCGTAACCGAGCTGGATTTTCGGCGGATGATCGCCGGGCCAGATGAAGGCGATGGCAGGGTTCAGGACGCTGAACAGGGCGACGAGCGCAACAAGCGTGGCAATGCCGATGACGACACCGGGCACGACGATCGCGGCGGCGAACAGGCCGTCGAACACGGCCCTTGTGCGAGCGCCCAACCGCTCAAGGCCGATTGCGGCCATGGTGCCGAAGATCGCGGCGAGAGCAGCGCTGGTGAAGGCGATGAACAGGCTGTTCTGCAGCGCCTCGGTGAGAAAGGTGTTGGACAGCGCCTTGCCATACCACTGCGTCGAGAAGCCGACGAACTCGCTGGCATTGCGGCCGGAGTTGAACGAGAACAACACGATCAGCGCGATCGGCGCGTAGAGGAAGAGATAGACGGCAGTCACCAGTGCGCGCATCAGACGAGATCCACCTGACGGGTGCCGGCAACGCGCCAGGCGATGCGCATGGCAATCAACAGCACGACGACCACGACCGCGACAAGAGTGACAGCGATGGCTGAGCCGAAGGGCCAGTTGCGCGATTGCAGGAAGAGATCGACCAGCGCGTTGCCGATGAAGAAGACCTTGCCACCGCCGAGAAGCTGCGGGATCAGGTATTCGCCGAGCAGCAGGATGGTCACCAGCGCCACACCGGTCATGACGCCGGGTAGAGAGAGCGGCAGGGTGACGCCGAAGAAGGTGGCGAGCGGCTTCGCGCCGAGATCGGCCGAAGCTTCGAGCAGGCGCCGATCAAGCTTTTCAAGGCTGACATAGATCGGCATGATCATCAGCGGCAGATAGCCATAGACAATACCGAGCAACACCGCGCCGGGCGTGTTGATCAGCCGGACATTCTCGATGCCGATGAATTCGAGCAGATGCGGAATGCCGCGAGCGCCAAGGATATACATCCAGGCATAGGTGCGGACCAGCATGCTGGTCCAGAAGGGCACGACGACCAGCGAAACGAGCAGCAGCCGGCGCTCAGGGCTCGCCTTGATGGCGAGATAATAGGCGACGGGATAGGCGACCAGCAGGCAGGCGGCGGCGCCGATCGGCGCCAGGATCAGCGTGTTGACGAAAGCGGTTGCGCGCGAGCCGAGATTGGCGAATTGTTCGAACGTGAACGCCGCCTGATACCCGCCCTCCGGCGCCCGCTTGCCGACCGAGAAGACGATGATGGCGATGAACGGCAGGACCAGGAAGAAGAACAGCCAGAGGCTCGCCGGTCCGACGAGGACGGCGGTGACGAGGTGTCGTTTGGTGGCTGGCTTCAGGGGCATCTAAGTTTTCGTTTTTCCGGGTCATACTATTTTTGGTCGGTGGGCGAGACACCCCCCTCTGCCCTGCCGGGCATCTCCCCCTCAAGGGGGAGATCGACTCGCGGTGGCCGCTCGCCCCGATCTCGACGCTTCGATTGAGGCGAGGAGCATGCCTCTTGCCAATCTCCCCCCTTGAGGGGGAGATGTCCGGCAGGACAGAGGGGGGTGACCTCGATCACAAGAGCTTAAATCAAGCCGACTTGAACCGCGCCATCAACTCTGCCCGGCCTGGATCCGTCAGCGTCACGGCAGCACCGAATTCCAGCGGCGTCAGCGAAGCCTCATCCGGATAGACGATCTTGTTGGCGGTGATTTCTTTCGGCAGAAGCGAAATAACGCGGCTGTCGGTGGTCGGCGCGCCGTTGGCGATGTGCTCCTTCACCGCATTCTGCGGATCCATCAGGTAGTTGAGCAGCGCATAGCCGGCAGCCTTGTTGGGTGCGTCCTTGGGGATCGCGTAATAGTCGGTCCAGATCTCGCCGCCGTCCTTGCCGAGGATGTAGGCAATTTCCGGGACGTCGCGATTGAGCTGGGCGCCGTCATTGGTCCAGCACATGGTGATCCAGGCATCGGTCGAGCGCATGGACGGCTGGTAGTCGGAATTGATGGCGAAGAGGTGCGGCTTGACCTTGATCAGCAGTTCCTCGGCCTTCTTCAGGTCGTCGGCCTTGATCGAATTGAAGTCGAGACCGAGCGAGACCAGCGCGCTGCCGATCGTGGTCAGCTGGTAGTCATGCACCATGCCGCGGCCGTCGGCTTCCGTCTGCAGAACCTCGAAGAAGTCCTTCCAGCTGGTGAGCTTGCTCTTGATCTTTTTGGTGTTGACGGAGAAGCCAGTCGTGCCCCAGTTCTTCGGTACTGCATAGGTCTTGCCGTCGATCTTGCCTTCCTTGGTAAAGCGCGGATTTTCCGTTGTCGTGCTGAAGTTCGGCAGCTTGGACAGGTCGAGTTCATCGATCAGGCCGAGCTTGTGGTAGGTCGAGATGGTGTAATTGGTCGGCACGAACAGCGACCAGCCCGAGGCGCCGGCCTGCAGCTTGGCGAGCATTTCCTCGTTGGAGCCGAAGACGTTGACTTCGACGGCGACGCCGGTCTTGGCCTTGAAAGTCTCGAATGTGTTGGGGTCGTGGTAGTTCGGCCAGGTGGCGATCGACATCTGCGTGCCCAAGTCTTCAGCATAGGCCGGCGTGGCAAGCACGCCGGGAAAGCGCGACATGACGGCGGTCGCGAGACCAAGGCCGGTGATGCCGAGGAAGGTGCGGCGGGTGATCGAGCCGCGCTTCAGGCGCATGAACTCGTCCATGAAGCCTTCTGATGTGATCGGCAGATTGTCCTTGTAGTCCTTGCTCATGATGCTGTTCCCTGTTTTGGTTTATGCATTTGACGCTGGAAAAATGTGGGCCGCCCTGGGGTCGAAACTCAGCACGACCGGCTCGCCCGGCGCGGCGAGATCGGATACGTCGATGGCGTTGCGCTCCGTGGTCACCAGGACGTCGCCAAGTCCCGGAACGGCGACGGCGTATTCGGCCGAAGAGCCGAGGAAGATGCGGTGCGTGACGGTGCCTTTGAAGGAGGGGCCGGTTTCGACGGCGCTGCGGGAAATCCGGATCGCTTCGGGCCGGATGGCGACGATCGATTTTCCGGATGCCGGCGGAACTTTGCTGCCAGGCGCCAGAACCGAGCCGTCGGCGAAACGCAGTGTGGCGCCATCAACGTCGGTCGTGGCCTCGAAACGGTTGGTCTTGCCGACGAAATCGGCGACGAAGAGATCGGCCGGATGGTCGTAGACTTCCTGCGGCGTGCCGAGCTGGCGGATGCGGCCGGCGCTCATGACGCAGACGATATCGGCCATGGAGAGCGCTTCTTCCTGGTCGTGCGTGACCAGCACGAAGGTGATGCCGAGTTCGCGCTGCAAAGTCTGGAGCTCGATCTGCATGGCCGAGCGCAGTTTCTTGTCGAGTGCCGCGAGTGGCTCGTCGAGCAGCAGCACGGAGGGACGATTGACGATGGCGCGGGCGAGCGCGACACGCTGCTGCTGGCCGCCGGACATTTCGTGGATGCGTCGCGTGGCGAAACCGCCGAGGCGGACCATTTCCAAAGCTTCGCCGACGCGGCGGGTTATCTCGGCCTTTGCTAGCCGTGGCCGCTGCTGGCGCAGGCCATAGGCGACATTCTGCTCGACATTGAAATGCGGGAACAGCGCGTAATGCTGGAAGACCATGTTGACCGGACGGCGATAGGCTGGCACGCCGTTCATCTCCTGGCCGTTGATCAGCACCTTGCCTTCACTCGGCTGCTCGAAGCCGCCGATCATTCTGAGGCACGTGGTCTTGCCGCAGCCGGAAGGGCCGAGCAGGGCCAGGAAGGCGCCCTTCGACACATTCAGGTTGATGTCCGTTACGGCAGTCACCGGGCCATAATTCTTGGTGACCGATCGGAACTCGATATCGTTCGTCAGAGCGGATGTCACGTCAGTTCCCCGCGGTTGGTCATAGCGGCAGTCTTGGCTGCCTTGCCACCGTCTTTGACCGAAGACTATGCCCGGGGCTTCCGCGAGGTATATACCCCGAGAGAGGTATTTTCTCAGAAAATGTCTCAGGCAAGGTGTATATCGGCAAGAGTGGAGGAAGACGATTGCGATGATAGGCAAGAACGGATGAGCGTGGATCTGGAGGCGCTGCTGGATGGTTTTGCCGCGACGGTCGGCCGCGCGTCGATGCCTGACGCTGAGTTCGGCGAGACGTTCCGCCAGATGATGGCGGCGCTGGTGCGCTTCGATTATGTCGTCGTTTTCGCCTATCGCGGCAAGGAGCGGCCGATCGATCTTTACAGCACCTTCGATCCGGAGGAGCATATCGTCTTCGTGACACTCTACCAGGCCGGGCCCTATCTGCTCGATCCGTTCTACCACACGGCGCGCGAACGCCGCGCCGGCTTGTTCCGGATGCGGGAACTGGCGCCGGACCGGTTCTTCTCCAGCGAATATTATCGCAGTTATTATGTGCAGACCGGGCTTGCAGAAGAAGTCGGCTTCTTCGTTACGCTGGATGACGACGTCACGGTCGTGCTGTCGCTGATGCGGCGGGAGAAGACGGGACCGTTTCCCGCGGCCGAGTTCGTGCAGCTCAGGAAAGCGGAAGCGCTGGTGTCGGCTTTGGTTCGGCATTTCTGGTCCGGTCTCGGACCGCGCTTCGACGCCAAGCTCGATGCCGGCGCGCGCACCGGCCGCAAACGCGGCGTGAGCGGCACGTCACTACCGGCGGCGGATACGGTGTGGCGCGACCTGAAGCTCACCAGCCGCGAGATGGCGATCGTCGATCTGGTACTGCAGGGGCATTCGTCGGAGTCGATCGGGCTGAGGCTCAATATTTCGACGGGGACGGTGAAGGTCCACCGGCGCAATGTCTACCGCAAGCTCGGGATTTCGTCGCAGACACAGCTTCTGTCGATCTATCTGAGCACGGTCGGGCGGCACTAGCCACTAGATCGTGCGACCTTCCAATGAAGATGATTCGAGGCAGAACGGGGCGTTTTCACGTGCTTGTGAAAGCCGGCGAATGCGTAAGATTACAAAGACTTAATGATGCTTGCCGGTTTCGTCATATTCTGACGAATATTTCAGGTTTCGAACGCCTTTATTAGCGATAATTAACGTGCGGCGGCTCTCTCGCGATGTATATTTCTCCTCGAAAGCTGGGGCCTGACGCCGATGTGGCGGCAGAGCAAGACAGCTGCCATCGAGGCAAGCCTCGCAGGACATCGTGGAGACGCTCATGCGCTCTGTTATCGAATATCGCCATCGCTGTGCGACGGATGGGCGGCAAGCACTTCCATAAGGACTGACAGGCGGCCCCGGCCGATCGGCTTCTGATCACGTCGGCGGCTTCTTTTCAATTTCATTCCCGCAGTTGATCCGCCGTCACGAGACCGGCGGCAAGGTCCTCTGCGCTCATTTTCCAGGTTCAACAGGAGACGTACCAATGACCTCAGTATTCGCCAAGCATCGGATTGCCGCCCTCGTCGGCGTCGCTCTCATCGCAACGCCACTCGTGGCGTCCGCCATGATCACCAATCCCGCCGCGACACCGGTTATGACGACCACGACGAATGGCATGACGTCGTTTGCGCCGATCGTGACGGCCGATAAGCCGGCGGTGGTGACGATCACCACAAAGATGAAGGCGGCCAATGTCGAATATGACGGCAATTCGCCGTTCGGTGGCAGTTCGCCTTTCGACGAGCAATTCCGCCAGTTCTTCGGCCAGCAGGGCATTCCCATGCCGCAGCAGCGCCAGCCCATGGCGCAGGCGCTCGGCTCCGGCTTCATCATCGACGCGAACGGCATCATCGTCACCAACAACCACGTCATCGATGGTGCGGTCGATATCAAGGTGACGCTGGATGATGGCACCGAATTGCCCGCGAAACTGATCGGCGCCGATCCGAAGTCGGACCTCGCCGTGCTGAAGATCCGCGCCTCACGCCAGCTTCCGACGGTGAGGTGGGGCGATTCCGATCACATGAATGCCGGTGATCCCGTGCTTGCCATCGGCAATCCATTCGGCCTCGGCACGACGGTGACGTCGGGCATCGTGTCCGCCCGTGGCCGTGACCTCAACAATGGCCCGTATGACGATTTCATCCAGGTCGATGCGGCGATCAATCATGGCAATTCCGGCGGACCGCTGATGAACAGCCAGGGTGAAGTGGTCGGCATCAACACCGCGATCTATTCGCCGAATGGCGGCAATGTCGGCGTCGGTTTCGCCATTCCGTCGAACGAGGCGCAGAGTATCGTTGCCAAGCTGATCCAACATGGTTCGATCCAGCATGGTGTCATGGGGGTGGTGATCCAGCCGGTGACCCAGGATATCGCTGATGCCATCGGCCTCAAGAACGCTGGGGGCGCACTGGTCGCCAAGGTCAATCCGGACTCTGCGGCCGCCAATGCGGGCGTCAAAAGCGGTGACGTGATCCTCAGCCTCGATGGCAAGACGATCAAGACCACCAAGGACCTGTCGCGCTTCGTCGCCGACATAACGCCCGGCACACGCGAGCAGATGACGCTGTGGCGCAATGGCGAGAGCAAGGACCTGTCGATCACCATCGGCGGCGACAAGACCAGCACGCAGGCCGCTGAGAATGATGGGCAGGACGACGGTTCCGTCGAGCCCGCCAAGCATATGCCTTCGATCGGCATCGGCTTGGGCGACCTCGACAGCGACGCCCGCCAGGCGCTGAACCTGCCGTCGAATGAGCATGGCGCCGTGGTCGAATCGGTCAATCCCGACAAGACTGCCGCCGCTGCTGGCATCCAGACGGGCGACGTGATCGTCGCGGTCAACCAGAAGCCGGTCGCCAATGCGCGCGAAGCACGCAATGCCGTTGTCGAAGCGGCCAAAGCCGGCCGCAAGTCTGTCCTGCTGCTCGTCGAGCGCAGCGGCGGCCAGACCTTCATTGCCGTGCCGTTCGGTAACGCGTAAGCGGCGGCGGAAGCGTCTGCATTCTCCGGGAGAGGCGGCCCCTGCCTCTCCCTTTTTGCGTTTTTGCGCCTCGGCGGTGGGACGCCTGCTGCTAACGCATGCAGGTCATGTCAGCGATCAGCGCCCGCTCCGGACGTTCGACCAAGACTATTCGTCGAAAAGCGCGACAGCGCGGCACCAGCCGGCGGAAGCCCCCTTGATCTTCACCGGCAGGCAGGAGACGGTGAAGCCCCTGGCAGGCAGTCCGTCCAGCCGTGTCAATTTTTCCATATGCAGGAAAATGCCCTCGCGGCCGGCCTTGTGGCCTTCCCAGATCAGGCCAGGGTCATGCGTTTCGGCATAGCGTTTTGCCGTATGGATGAACGGCGCATCCCATGACCAGGCGTCGGTGCCGGTGATGTGCACGCCTTGGGACAGGAGCCACAGCGTTGCCTCGCGGCCGACGCCGCAGCCGCGTCCGACGTAGTCCGGCCGGCCATAGGCCGCGCCGGCAGCCGTGTTGATCAGGACGATGTCGAAGGGTTGGAGAGCGCCGCCGGTCTTTTCGACGGCGGAACGGATTTCGTCGACGGTTGCAACATGGCCGTCGGCGAGATGGCGCAGGTCGAGCTTCACGCCGGGCCGGATGCACCAGTCGAGCGGCACCTCGTCGATCGTCCAGGCCCGCTCGCCGCCATTCATGGTCGAGGCAAAGTGCCAGGGCGCATCGAGATGGGTGCCGACATGCGTGGTCAGCGTCAACTGTTCCACGGCCCAGCCTTCGCCGCCCGGCAAATCCGCAATATCCAGCCCGGGAAAGAAACGCGCCATCTCCGCGCCGCCATCCTTGTGGCCGGAATAGGTGATCTTCGGACCAAGCCCCGGCGGATCGGCCGGAATATCGTTTTCGATGGCGACGGATAGGTCGATGATCTGCATGAGAAATCTCCTGATATGGCGGGTGCGCGGCAAGGCATCCCCGTGCCTGTCAACGTCAGGCGCAGGTTTTAGTGGCTGACCGGCATCAAGGGAAGGTACAACATGCGTCAGGCGCGGATCACCGTCTGCGCGATGGTGCCGAATGGCGCGGTGCCATCCGGCAGCCGGGCCTCCATCCGCACCCGGTCTCCCCAGGTGAGGAACGGGGTTTTGGCGGCCCCATGGTCGAGCTGTTCGATGACGCGGATTTCGGAAATGCAGGACGAGCCGGCGGCACGATCGGCATTGGATACGGTGCCTGAGCCGATGATTGTCCCGGCCGCCAGTTTTCGTGTCCGCGCGCAATGGGCGATGATTTCGGCGAAAGAGAAATGCATCTCGGCGCCGCCGGCGTGGCCGACCTCGCGGCCATTGACCGCGACATGCAAGGGCAGCTTGATGCGGTTGTCTCGCCAGTGAGGCGCGATTTCGTCCGGCGTGATGGCGACGGGTGCAAAGCCGGTCGAGGGCTTTGCCTGCAGCCAGCCGAAGCCGGATCGCATTTCGCGCGGCCCGAGGGCGCGTAGCGACCAGTCGTTGATCTGCACCAGCAGGCGAATATGGCCGGGTGCTGCCTCGGCATGTGTGCCCATCGGCACATCGGAGAGGATGACGCCGAATTCGCCTTCCATGTCGATGCCCAACCTGTCGTCGGGAAATTCGACATCCGCGACGGGACCGCGAAAATCGTCGCTGGCGCCCTGGTAAACGAGAGGGATCGTCTCGAAATCGGGATTTGGCGGATTGCCGAATGCCTTGTCCATCAGCCGCCCATGATTGAGAAAGGCGGAGGCGTCCAGCCATTGCGGCGCTCGGGGCAGGGGTGCGAGGCAGCGTGCGGGATCGAAATCGACTGCGAATGCTTCTTCGTCGGCATTCAGTCGCTCATAGAGTGCCGCGAGGCGGGGTGAAGCCTGATCCCATGTTTCGAGAGCCTCGATCATTGTCCGCGCAATACCGACTGCGGGAACGGCCCGCCGGAGATCGCGTGACGCGACCCACAATTGGCCATCGCGGCTGCCGTCGTGATAGGTGGCAAGTTTCATTGTCCCAAATCCTTTCCTATGCGACGGCGCCGGAAGGGACGGGTGCCATCGCCGTCTTTGCCCTGGTGAACAAGGTGATCGACACGAGCGCCACCAGAACGGCCGCCAATCCGAGCGCGCCGAAGCCGAAATGCTCGCCCAGCGCGCCGCCGATGATCGGGCCAAGAGCCGCCCCGATCATCAGCATGGCCGGCGTGGCGGCCACGGCCCGTCCCGACGGATCGAGCCGGGCGAGAAGGCCGAAGGCGAAGGTATGGGTGAAAATCTGGACGGCCACGAACACGGCAGCAGCAGGAGCCCAGACGGGAAATACCGTCGCCATCGTCACGACGATCGCGAGCAGAGCCTGCACGGCCGGACCAATCTGAACGACGCGCGTGGCCGGAACACGTTTCTGCAGGATCGCCGCCAGGGGTGCCGGTAATAGGAAATTGATTACGCCGAGAGCGACGAGAACCGCAAGCACGCTGCCTGTCTCGAAACCGCGCGCCTTGCCGATGACCTCGACGAAGGAAAACACCATGGCCTGATTGAAGGTCATGACGCTGATGCCGAGGATCGTGAACCAGGTCGCGCGGTTGAATGAGCTGTGCTGCTCGGCCTCGAAGGCAGGCGGATTGCGAAACAGGATGGCGCAGGCAATCGCAGCGATCGCCATCACGCCTGCAAACACCTGGAACAGGACCGGACCGCCCCGGACGATCAAAAGCTGCGGTATGGCCGCGAGAAGGACGATGCCGGAAAGCCCGATTGCCAAACCGGCGAAGGCGAAGAGACGATGCGGGTTTTCGGAATGGCCCATCGTTCCATGCACCATGGAAAGAGCCGTGCCGACCGAGAGGCCTGCCAGCAGATGAAAGCCGGCAAGCGGCAGGAAGCTCGCCTGCGTGGATGCGAGGAAAAAGAAGAGCGCTGCGGCGCCAAAACCCGCCGTCGCCACCAGGCGCTGGTTCAGCCGGTTGAGACGCGGCGCGACCACGGCGCTTGCGGCAACTGCGCCCAGGAGGAAAAGCGTGGCCAGCCCACCGGCCTCCTGCGCACGAAACCCGAAGCGTTCGACCAGCGCTCCGACCCAGACCGGAAGGGCAACCAGGTCGATCATCCCCGCGCAATGGGCGATGATCAGCGCGACCATGCCTCCAATTCCAAACTTATGTCCTGACATATTCCCCTCCCGATCGTCTGTCAGCGGCCCGATTGCGCGACGTCTCCAATCGTCGGCAATCCGGCGGTCATATTGCTTCCGCCAAGGTCTTCATCGATATCAGCATGATGGCTGCGTGTTCCTCACGGCTGCCGCCGGTGATCTCGATATCCGCCAGCTTTCCGGAATTCTCGACCACCATCCGGCAGCGTTCCCAGCGGCGCGCCTCGAAGCCCATGAGCGCCGCTTCAAGCGAGGTGCCGGTTGCGACCTCTTCTGCCAGCACCACGGCATCCTCGATGCCGATGCAGGCGCCGGCGGCCAGATGCGGCGTCGTGGCATGCACGGCGTCGCCGATCAGCACGATCCGGCCTTTGCTCCAGGGCCTCGGCATCAGCATCTGCTCCAGCGGCCGGTAGACGATCTGATTGCTTTCGCTGAGTGTCTCGGCAATGTGCCGCACGGTGGGCGACCCGAAACGGTTGAGCAGGCCACGCATGGCGTCGACGAAGGTTTCGGGCGCAACGAAATCGTTGGTCGACTTGTCCTCGGTCAGGAACAGATAGACCGTGTCTGCCGTCACCCGATTGACGCCGGCCTTGAGCTTCGGCCCCATCCACATCGTCGTGGTTTCGATGCCCGCCGGCCTGGGCAGCACGGCGCGCCAGACCGATTGGCCGATGAAGCGCGGCTTCGGCGCCTCGGGAAAGCATTTTGTCCGGACCTGGGAATAAAGGCCGTCCGCGCCGATGATCAGGTCGTAGCTGCGCTGCGATCCGTCGGTGAAGGTGACTACGGCTGCCTCCGGTGTCTGCTCGATGTCGGTGAAGGTGAGGCCCAGGCGGACATCCACCTTTTCCTTCCGCACCGCCTCCTTCAGGATATCGGCGAGCGCCGGGCGCATGATCGCCGCACCGCCCGGAACATCCGGACCCGCAACCCGCGGCGTCGGCAGCGTCACCAGCACCTTGTCGTCCGGGCCGCGCAGGTCCACACCATCGGTTGCATAGCCTTCTTCGAGAAAGCGTTCGAGCAAGCCAAGGCCGCGCAGCACGCGCAAGGTGGAGCCGTGCAGGCTGATGCCCGCGCCATAGGACCGCCAGCCTGGATCGATCTCCACCAGGTCAACTGCAATGCCTTGCCGGGACAATTGCAGCGCTGCGGTCATGCCCGAAAAGCCGCCGCCGATGACAAGCGCCGTTTTCACATCAGAATTCATGATATCCTCCTCCTACGGGCGATCAGCGACGAACACGTCGCCGCGCGCGCCGATCACCAGCTCCACTTTCCTGAGACTTTGGCCCAGACAGGGCCCGAGCACGCATTTGCCGGTTTCGATGTCGAAGAGTGCCCCATGCGAATGGCAGGCGAGATGCGTGCCCTCGCCGTTGAGATAGGCATCCGCCTTCCAGGCCATCGGGGTGCCGCTGGCATAATGCGGGCAGGCGTCGAGCCAGCCGAACAGGCGGCCACCGCGGCGGGCGACGATCACCTTGCGCCGCCACGACGGCGCCGGGGTGAAGCCCCGCGCCTCGCCCTCGGCGATGTCGCTTGCATGGCATAGCCGAAGCAGGACCTGTGCCTCTTCCATGACCATGCGTGGTCAGCCCTTCGCGCCGGGCGGCGGGCCGCCCGGCGCCCATTTCTCGCGCATTTCGAACAGCACGATCTGCGAGGCTTCCGGCCCCATGGGCGCCTCGCGCGCCACCCAGGTGTCGTCGTGCTTGTCCATGTCGGCGTCATATTCGAAGTGACAGCCAAGCGGACTGTTGAAATACCAGAACCAGTTCGAACCGAATTTATGGCGGCCCGGCCCCCAAAAACTCTGAAAGCCCTTCTTGACGAAGCGGGTGCCGGCGACCATCAGCTCGGTCGGGCCGCCCATATGGAAGGCCAGGTGTTCGCAGCCCTGCATGTATTCCGGCGTGCGGATGAAGAACAGCGTGTGGTGATCGTCGTTGGCCTTCGGCCGCAGGAATGGACCGGCACCCTTCAGCACATCGGTGATGACGAAGCCCAGGCGCGAACAGTAGAAATTCGCGGCAATCTCGATGTCGGGCACGAAGAGCACGACGTGGCTCAGTGAGCGCGGCAGAGCCGGCATCTCCTCCCAGACGCCGATTTCATTGGCTTTTCGCTGTGCAGGTGCGCCGGGTGCGTTGATCTTTTCGGCCGGCATATCTAGTTCGCGGCGGATGGTGACCTGGAACCTGAGTTCGAAGCCCTGGTCGTCCTTGACTTCGATCGAGCCATCCGAGAGCCGCGTCACGCGCCGGTCCTTGGCAAGTTCCGCCTCGATCGCATCGAGATCGGCAGCGGAGCGCACGCCATAGATCTGCTGGCGCAGCATGTTCGATGTCTTGAGCGGCGGCGGCAAGGCAGGGTCCGACTTGTGGCGGACGATGATACCGGTGCCGTCGAGTGCTTCGAACAGGCCGCCTTTGTCCGAGACGTCGACGGGCTTCAGGCCGAAGGCCGTCAGATATTCGATCGCGCCAGCCACGTCGTCGACACCGAAAACCAGATAGTCGGGACCTATGATATTCATTCTTCCATTCCTCCAGCATGCCCTTCGCCAAAGCGGCCGGCATCATCCATCGAGAGCGGTTCGCCCACCCAGAACCTCGGCGACCCAATCGGCGATATAGGCGCCGGCATTGGCCGAATTGTCGAAGCTCGAATGCTGGACGCCGCCGGTGCGGGCATCGAAAATCTTGAGTTCGCGGCGCGGGCTGTTGACCAACTGGTCATAGGTCGCCTGCGCCCAGTGCAGCGGGATCTGGCTGTCCTTCTCGCCGTGAGTGACGAGGAAGGGCACGCGAATGCGGTCGAGTATCCCGTCGAGATGGACGTTTTCGGCGATTGCCATGAACTCATTCATGTCCTTGGCGCCCCAGACCCAGCGCACGTGGTCCCAATAATGCGGCACCGGGAAATTGCCTTCCTTTGCGAGGCGCTTCTTCTGCACGTCGCGCCAATCGTGATTGGCGCCCCAGACCACGCCACAGGCGAAGCGCGGCTCGAATGCCACCACGCGGGGGCAGTAGTAGCCGCCGAGAGACACGCCCTCCATGCCGATCCGCCTGGGATCGATGTGCGGCTGCGTCTCCAGCCAGTCGACGATCCGGCTCGCCCAGTGTTCGCTGTCATAACGTGCGGTCAATCCCTGCAGGCGCAGGGCCTCGCCGGTGCCGGGCTGGTCGACGATCAGCGAAGCCACGCCGCGCTGAGCCAGCCATTTCGGCAGGCCGACGAGGAATTTCATCTCCTTGGTGCTGTCCAGTCCATTCACCTGAACCAGGATCGGTGCGGGACCTTGCACGCCCTCGGCAGGAACGTAGAGGGCCGAGAGATGCTTGCCTTCATAGGGAATCTCGACGCGTCGGCAGCGCGAACCGGACAGTTCAAGTCCCCTAGCAAAGGCCGCGAGAAAGCGCTGGTAGAGCGCAAGCCGCCCTTCCGAACCATGCGCCTGCAGGCGCTCGGCGGTGAGAAGATAGTTGGCGGCGCGGATCAGCTTGTCGCCGGCCGAGATTGTCCGACGGCGCGCTTCATCCTCTTCGGCAAGTGCGATCAACTTGTCGGCCATGGTCACCCAGGTCTGGCGGAAGGCCATGGTGCCAGCGGCGTCGGGCGCCTTGGCCGCGTCCTGCAGGGGGGCACACATTTCCTCGATTTCCCCGATCCGGGCGCCCATCTCGATCGACAGGTCGACGGAGAGGTTCCAGACATAGTTGGTGGGAAAATATTTGAACATCACGCCTCCACGCATTCCCACGGGGCATCGCCGTGTTTCGGGAAGCTGCGGCCTTCTTGAGCCCGATGAACGCCTCCCGATCAAAGAGCTAAGGGAAATCGAGGCGTTTATAAAATTGCTTATTTTAATTCCTCCTATTAACAGTGTGAATACCTGGGAGGGACATATGCGGTTTAAGAACCTCGACCTCAATCTTCTCGTCGCGCTCGACACGTTGATCCGCGTCCGCAATGTCAGCCGTGCCGCCGACGAAATGTTCATTACCCAATCGGCGATGAGCAATGCGCTGGGCCGGCTGCGCGATTATTTCGACGATCCCCTGCTGATCCAGGTCGGCCGCAGCATGGAACTGTCGCCTCTGGCTGTCACGCTGGAGCAGCCGCTGAGGGATATCATCGTCCGCATCGAAACAGCCGTCGTCTCGACGCCATCCTTTTCGCCGCAGCAATCGACCCGCAGCATCGGCCTCGTGGTGTCGGACTATACGCTGCACACGCTGATCCCGCCCTTTCTTCGCAGGGTTGCCGCCCAGGCGCCCGGCATCCGCATCGATCTCAAGCCGCAGCAGAATTTCCCGCATCTCTTGCTGGAACGGGGCGAAGCCGATCTGCTGGTCGCGCCGACCGTGTTCTGTTCGACCAACCATCCGATGGAAGAACTGCTGAAAGACGAATTCTGTGCCGTGGTGGATGCAGATGGGCCGTATGCCGCGGGCGGGCTGAGCAAGGAAGATTTCATCTCTGCCGGCCATATCGTCATGCTGCCGCCGAATGGCGGCGAAAGCGTCGCGCAGAAAGCCTGCCGGGAAATGGGCGTCGAACTCAAGGTGGAGGTAACGACCTTCTCGTTCACGTCGCTGCCGATCCTGGTCAGAGGCACGAACAGGATTGCGCTCGTCCAACGCAGTCTGGCCGAAATGATGACAAGACTCGACGGGCTGGCGATCGTGGAGCCGCCTCTCGCGCTGCCTCCGTTGGAACAATCGGTGCAGTGGCACAGCTATCGCACCCGTGATCCGGCCTTGATCTGGATCCGTTCGCAACTCAAGCAGGCCGCAGCGGAACGGCATGCCGCGTAGGGAAGACATCTTCCGCTAAAATACATCATCACTGAATATCAGGCATGCCGACTATTCAGCGTGTCAATACTTCTATGACGAATAGCAATTTTACATCCTTCAATCCCGTATCTAAGCAAGGTCCGGGAAGTTCATCGGCGTCGCTCGGGACGGAGTACCAGCGAAGCCGATCGACGCCGGGCGAGCTCCGCGCCGGCGTCACAGGGGTATGGCGGGACATCTGACGACATATTGAACCGGGCAGCAGGCGTTTGCCCGACGCTGCCAACCCCTAGCTCACGGGGAATGGAGGCGTGCGCCCGCACGACATTGACCCCATCCAGATTGACGCGCCAGCGATTGAAACCGCTCGGCGCGGCGGCTCATCGCATCATTGAAGAGGAGGGAATGATGAGACATTTTCGCAAACTGGCATCAGCCATGATCATGAGTTCGGTCTGCACCGTGGCGGCGCAGGCGGCGGAGAATGGCAATACCCAATATGCGCCCGGCGCGTCGCAATTCTTTGCCGGCTCCATCCCGCCCTATGAAGGCCTCTATTTCCTGTCGCAGACGAGCTATTTCAGCTCCGACCGGACCAATGACAGCAAGGGACACGAGATTCCGATCGACTTTCATGTCGATGCGGCCGTCGAGACGCTGCGCCTTCTCTATGTTTCCGACATCCGGGTCGGAGATGCGCAGGTCTGGGGCCAGCTCGTCCTGCCGGTCATCCATCTCAACCTGTCCTCCGTCTTTGCCAGCGATACCGCGTTTGCGCCTGGCGACATGACGGCAACGATCGGGCTCGCCTGGCACCCAGACCAGGCACAGACATTTGTTCTTGGGCTCGATGTCGGGATGCCGACCGGGCAATATGACAAGGATGCGTTTGCCAATACCGGGCTGAACCATTGGTCACTACAGCCGACGGCGGGCTATCACTATTTCGATCCGCAGGGGCTCGAACTGGCGGCCTCGGCGCGGGTGATCTTCAACAGCGAAAACACCGATACGCACTACCGATCCGGCGATGAATTCGTGCTGGATTACGCGGCGGGCTGGAACTTCGACAAGGTCAAAGTCGGGGCGACCGGTTACTATCTCTTGCAGTTTACCGATGACACCGGACCAGGCGTTGCAACGGACGGACATCGCGGCAAAGGTTTCGCGATCGGCCCATCGCTGACCTATAGCTTCAATCCGGCAATGCAATTGAGCGCCTCCTGGCAACACGACCTCATGGCGGAAAACCGTGCCCAGGGCGACGCTGTCTGGCTCAATTTCGCGACAAAATTCTAGGATCGATCGATTTCGTCCTATCCAGACCGGTCATGCCCACTCAACGCGGCAAAGCGGCCTCTTCGAGCCGTCGCCTGAGCCGCGGAGCGGCGAAATCGATAAAGCTTCGCAACTTGAGCGGGATCGTCCCCTGTGCCTGGTGAAGCAGCCAGACCGGCAATGGCGGCCCCTCGAAGGCGCCGAGCACGACTTGCAGCTTGCTCTCCTTTATCGCGCGTGCCGCCTGGTAGGAGAGCACGCGGGTGATGCCGACGCCGGCAATTGCCGCATCGAGTGCGGCTTCCGCCGTGTTCACCGATAGCCGCGGCTGGATTGCCACCGCATGGTCGCGGCTATGCTCCGCCAGCTTGAAGGTCCAGGACGGCGGTGAGCCCAGCATGTCGAAGGCGATCGAGGGGCGGTTTGCCAAGTCGTCCGGATCAGTGGGGACGCCATGTTGCTCGAAATGGGCCGGGCTGCCGCAGACGACATAACGCACCTCGCCGATGCGCATGGCGATCATCGAACTGTCGGGCAGTGCACCGATGCGGACGGCGAGGTCCACGCGGTCTTCGAGAAGATGCATATTGCGGTCCGAGAGCCATATCCGGATATTGATTTCCGGATAAGCGGCGAGGAATTCGTTGACCATGGGCAGGACATGCAGCCGGCCGAAAACGATTGGGGCGGTGAGCACCAGTTCGCCCTTCGGCGCCATTTGCTCGCCCGCCACCTGCCGCTCGGCATCCCCCACCTCGTCCAGGATACGCTTGCAGGATTGGAAATAGGCGCTGCCGGCGTCTGTCAGCGTCAGGCGGCGGGTCGAGCGCAGCAGCAGCCGGGCGCCGAGATGCTCTTCCAGTTCCGCCAGCTTGCGGCTGACGGTCGGCAGCGGCATGCCGAGGCGACGGCCAGCGGAGGTCAGGCTTCCGCCTTCCACGGCAGCAACGAAGATCGACATGCCCTCGAGGCGATCCATATTTTCTCGAAATTTGAAATAATCCTTTTTGAAAATAGCAGATTATCTCAATTTCTGTGAAGCCCTATTTTTCTCCCAGTGAGAAGGCGGCTGTGCAATTTGCGCTGACCGCCCCCGCCGATTGTGAAGGAGAAAGTCATGTCCTACGGATTCCTCGATATCGCCTCGACCCCAAGTGTCCGCGCCGCCCAGGCCGCGATGGGCAGCGCACATGTCTGGCAGGATTTCGCAAGCGATCGTGCTTTCAGCCGGTTTACGGCGAATGAAGCAGCGTTCATTGCCGAGCGCGACAGCTTTTACATGGCCACCGTATCGGAGACCGGCTGGCCCTATGTGCAGCATCGTGGCGGACCGAAGGGGTTTCTCAAGGTGATCGACGACAAGACGCTGGCCTTCGCCGATTATCGTGGCAACAGGCAATATATCAGCCTCGGCAATGTCGATGCCGGCGGCCGGGCGGCGCTCATCCTGATGGATTATGCAAGACGAACCCGTCTGAAACTCTATGTTCATGTGGAGGCTCTGGCGCTCGATGCCGATCCGGCGCTGACGGAACGTGTTTTCGACACGGACTATCGCGGCAAGCCCGAACGGTTTTTTCGCTTGCGCCTGGAGGCGTTTGACTGGAACTGTCCGCAGCACATCACGCCGCGCTTCACCGAGGCTGAGATCGCCGCGGCCGTGCAGCCGCTGCACGAGCGTCTGGCGGCATTGGAAGCCGAAAACGCCAGCCTGCGCGCCAGGCTCGCCGAACAGGGAGATTGATTGATCATGGAAGCTGAACGTCCGCCTCTGCCGCCTTTCACCGATGCCGAAAGTGCGGCGAAAAAAGTCCGGCTTGCCGAGGATGCCTGGAACAGCCGCGATCCGGAGCGGGTGTCGCTTGCCTATACGCCGGACAGCCGTTGGCGCAACCGCGACCTGTTCATCAATGGCCGCGCGGAGATCCGCGACTTTCTCGCCGCGAAATGGGCGAAGGAGCTCGACTATCGCCTGATCAAGGAATTGTGGGCCTATACAGGCGATCGCATCGCCGTGCGCTTCGCTTATGAATGGCATGACAACGAGGGCCGCTGGTTTCGCAGCTATGGCAACGAGAACTGGGAATTCGATGAGCGGGGCCTGATGAAGCGCCGCCATGCCAGCATCAATGACCTCGCGCTCAAGTCGGATGCGGAAAGGTTGTTTCACTGGCCGCAAGGGCGTCGTCCGGACGCCCATCCGTCGCTCAGCGATCTCGGCCTCTGAGCTGCCCGCGCGGCGACATGCCGGGCGGAAGGGTCTGCTTGTCTGCCCGTCGCCACCGCCTATATCTTCTAGGCCGAAGAGCGCCCTGCGACCGCACGGGATTTCAGCGTGGAAGAGCGACGGGAGAATGCGGGATGGACATTACTGGAAGCGAGACGATCCCGGCGCCGCTCGAAGTCGTCTGGCGGGCGCTCAACGATCCCGGACTCCTCAAACAGTGCATTCCCGGCTGCGAGGCTCTCGACTGGACATCCGACACGACACTGAATGCGACGCTGGTGGTGAAGTTCGGCCTGATCAAGGTGCGGTTCGAAGGCACGATCGAGCTTTCTAATCTCAAGCCGCCGCATTCCTACACCATTGCCGCCCAAGGCAAAGGCGGGCTCATGGGATTCGCGAAGGGCTCGGCCGACGTGACGTTGACGGGCGAGGGACCCGATACGACCGTGCTGACCTATGTTGCCGGAGGTGACGTTGGCGGCAAGATTGCGCAACTGGGCAGCCGTTTGGTCAGTGCCGTGACGAGCAAACTTGCCGAGCAGTTTTTTGCCAAATTGTCCGCCAAGGCGGCGGGAAGCGTTGCGTAGTGGCTTCAAATTCAAGCCAGGCGTTGCTATATGGAATTATACGGAGGGTTCCTCCGGAATGATGAATGTCTGATATGAATTTTGCCGATCGTTCGGAAACGATGCCGCGGCCTTGCGCCTTGCGAAGGACATGCCCAAGCATTTCATTCATTCCGCGATTTGCTATCGTCCTCGCCGCGGCCGCGTCTCGGCTGCGATCTCAGCTATAGTCGGGAGTGCGCCATGACACGACCATCCGATAGTCTCGATCCACTTGCGATTGCCGAGGCCTGGAAGGCTGGTGGGCGCGAAGTGGCGATCGCCACGGTCATCGAAACCTGGGGCTCGGCGCCGCGTCCGGCCGGCAGCCATCTGATCGTCGACAGGGACGGCAATTTCGAAGGCTCGGTGTCCGGCGGCTGCGTCGAGGGCGAAGTGATTTCGGAGGCGGGGGACATCATCGCCTCGGGCCGGCCGAAAATGCTGGAATTCGGCGTCGCCGACGAAACGGCCTGGCGCGTCGGCCTATCCTGCGGCGGGCGCATTCGCGTCTATGTCGAAAGGCTCGACTGATGCAGCAGGCTCTGTTGACGCGTCTGAATGCTGCCCGTGCAGCGCGAGAGACGGTGGTGCATGTGATCGATCTTGCTGCTGGCGAGAGCCGGATCATCGCCGAAGGCGAGATTGTCGACGATGTGCTGGTTTCAGCAGTTTCGGCGGCGTTCCGCTCGGGCAGGGCCGGCACCGTTGAGGCCGATGGCCGTTCCTTCTTCCTCAATCCCTACCTGCCGCCGGTTCGGATCGTGGCAATCGGCGCGGTGCATATCAGCCAGGCGCTGGCGGCGATGGCGACACTGGCCGGCTTCGACATCCGCATCATTGATCCACGCACGGCCTTCGCCACGCCGGAACGCTTTGCCGGATTCGAACTGATCGCCGACTGGCCGGCGGACGTCTTGCAGGAGCATCCGCTCGACCGCTATTCCGCGCTGGTCGCGCTCACCCATGATCCGCGGATCGACGACCACCCGCTCGTCGCGGCACTGACGGCCGGCTGCTTCTATGTCGGCGCGCTCGGCAGCAAGAAGACGCATGCCAAGCGGCTGGAGCGACTGGCGAATGACGGTGTTTCGAAGGCCGAACTGGCGCGCATCCATGCGCCGATCGGCTTCGATATCGGCGCGGCGAGCCCAGCCGAAATCGCTGTATCGATCCTCGCCGAAATCATCCAGGCACTGAGGCGGCCGGAAGGTGCAGGCCAGGGAAGGCGCGGGCGATGATTTTCGGCGATCTGCCACTGCGTGAAGCCCAGGGCGCCATCCTTGCGCATGCCGTCAGGCTGGCGGACCGGCAGTTTCCCAAGGGTCACGTGCTGACGGAGGTGGATCTCGATGCACTCAGGTCGAGTGCTGTCGAAAGCGTCATTGCTGCACGCCTCGATCCCGGCGATCTTTCCGAGGATGAGGCGGCGGCGGCGTTGGCCGCTGCGATTGCGCCGGATCATCTGCGTTTTTCCGAGGCGGCGACGGGCCGGGTCAACATCTATGCCGGCGTCAACGGCCTGTTCACCGCGGACCGCGAGGTCATTGACCGGCTGAACCGCATCGACCCGGCGATGACGCTGGCCTGTCTGGCAGATCGGTCGGTGGTACAGGCCGGCGCCATGGTGGCGACATTCAAGATCATTCCACTCGCCGTGCCGCGCGACAAGGTCGAGTGGGCAAAGGATATTCTCGGCTCCTCGCCGCCCTTCCAGGTCCAGCCCTTTGCCGCGCATTCGGTTTTCCTCGTGGCAACCGAGCTGCCATCGCTAAAGCCGTCGGTCATGGACAAGACGGCGCGGGTTCTGGCGCAGCGGCTTCAGCTGTCCGGCAGCCGCCTCATTCAGGAAGTGCGCGTGCCGCATGAGACTGCGCCGGTGGTAGAAGCGATCGAGACGGCGATGGCGGTGCCGGGGTATGAGCGCAAGCTCATCATCGTATTTGGCGCCTCGGCCGTGATCGATCCTGCGGATGTCATCCCGGCAGCGATCCGGCAGGCGGGCGGCGAGGTCATCCGGGTCGGCATGCCGGTCGATCCGGGCAATCTGCTTGTCCTCGGGCGGATCGCCGACGTGCCGGTGATCGGTGCGCCGGGCTGCGCCCGCAGCCCGAAGGAAAACGGTTTTGATTGGGTGATGGACAGAATCCTTGCCGGCGACATGCCGACATCAGATGATATCAGTGGTTTGGGCGTCGGAGGACTGCTGATGGAAATACAGACGAGGCCGCGGCCGCGTGAGACTGCGGAAAAGCCGCCGTCGCAGATTTCGGTTGCCGTCGTGCTGCTGGCAGCCGGTCGGGCGAGCCGCATGGGCGAGGGCGGGTCGCACAAGCTACTGGCTGAATTCGATGGCGTGCCGTTGATCCGTCGGGCGGCGGAAAATGCGCTGGCGAGCGGCGGCGGTTCGGTGACGGTGGTGACTGGCTATCGTGACGGCGAGATTGCTGCGGCGCTTGGGGGGCTGGAGATCAGTCTGACCCACAATCCAGACTATGCCGCGGGCATGGCCGGGTCATTGATTGCCGGTTTTTCGACGCCTGAGGTGCGGGCGGCGGATGGGGTGCTGGTGATGCTGGCGGATATGCCGCGTGTCACGGCCGATAGTCTGAGGCTGCTGATTGCCGCGTTCCGCGAGGTGGGCGGGCAGGCGATCGTCCGTGCTGTGTCTCAAGGCAAGCGCGGCAATCCGGTGATCCTGCCTGCGTCATTGCATGACGAGGTGATGCGGCTTGAGGGCGATGTCGGGGCGCGGCATATCATCGAGACATCGGGGCTCGCGGTCATCGATGTCGATATCGGCAATGCGGCGCATCTCGATGTCGATACACCGGAGGCGGTTGTTGCGGCTGGTGGTGTGCTGAAGGGGTGACCGCGTATCGATGAGACTGTCGCGGTGCCGGTGATCCGCCCCTCATCCGCCTGCCGGCACCTTCTCCCCGTAGTGATGGGGCGAAGGGACTTGCGGCGCCGCTTTCGTCCCTCTCAGGCGTCCGAGAGTGCGTCGAGGCGAGGCAAACTCGGAGCGGATTCCCTCGCCCCGTTTACGGGGAGAGGGTTAGGGTGAGGGGCAGCGTCAGGCGCAGAAGCTGGTGGGGTAGCGCCAGGCCGGGAGTGCGAGATCGCGCGATCAGCTCCGCGGCTTCAAATTCTCCGGATCGTAAATCGGCTTGTAGCCCACCCCAACCACCTCCACCGGATAGGTCTCGGCGAAATATTCGACATTCAGCTTGCGGCCGACCTGGCAGTGCGACCAGGGCAGGTAGGCGAGCGCGATGTTCTTGCCGATTGTTGGGCCAAAGGCGATCGAGGTGGTGTAGGAGCGGCGGCCGAGTTCGTCGACCAGTACGTTGCCCGTTTCCGGATCGATCACCGGCAGTGAGCCGACCGGGTAGCGGGCGACGCCGTTCTTGTCGGTATTCTCGGTCATGACCAGGGTGCAGAGCATGGCCGGCTGGTGATCGCGGGCCTTGTATTCGAGATGCTTGGCCTTGCCGCGGAAATCGACATCCTTGACCTTCGGACGCGCCAAATCGCTTTCGATCAGGTTATACTGGGTCAGGAGGTCAGCGTTCTGCAGGCGCAGGCTCTTTTCCATGCGGCGGGAATTGGCATAGGTTTCGACGCCGAAGGCCATGACGCCGGTGGCGCGCAGTGCGTCCCAGACGGCGAGGCCGTCCTCGTATTTCATATGCAGTTCCCAGCCCTGTTCGCCGACATAGGAAATGCGGAAGGCGCTGACCGGCTTGCCGGCGATCTCGATCTGCTTGATCGCAGCGAAAGCGAAATTTTCGAGATCGAGGCCAGCCGGATCGGCAACGACCTTCTTCAGCGTGGCGCGGGCATTCGGACCCCAGATGCCGATGGTGATGTACTTCTCCGACACGTCGGTGACGGTGACATCGAAACCTTTGTCCTCGGCGATGCGCTTGACATAGTGGAAGTCGCGCGGGCCGGCATCGGCACCGTCGACGACACGGATGCGGTCGGTCATGCGGAAGGCGGTGAAGTCGGCGCGGACCATGCCCTCGTCGTCGAGGAAGTGGGTATAGATGCCCTTGCCGATATTGGCATCACCGCCGATTTTCGCGGCGCACAGCCATTCCAGCAGCTCGACATGGTCAGGACCTTCGACGTCGAACATGTAGAAATGGCTGAGGTTGACGATGCCGCAATCCTCGCTCATCGCCAGATGTTCGGCATTCGAGACGCGCCAGAAATGGCGGTTGTCCCATTCGTTTGCCCGCACCGGAACGCGGTTGCCGTATTTCTCCAGAAGATGCTCGTTGGCGGCGTAGCCATGGGACCGTTCCCAGCCGCCAAGCTCCATGAAATGGCCGCCGAGCTCCTTCTCGCGCTCGTAGAAGGGCGAGCGCTTGGCATTGCGGCTGCTGGCATAGGGCTCGCGCGGATGCACGGCCGGGAAATAGATTTTTTGCGCGGCTTCGAAGCTGCGGCCGTGGATGAATTCTTCCGTCAGCTGGTGCGGGTAGAAGCGCGAATAATCGATGCTGTTATGGTCGATTTCGGTGCGGCCGTCGGTCATCCAGTCGGCGATCAGCTTGCCGTAGCCAGGGCCGTCCTTGACCCAGATGGCGACGCAATACCAGAGGCCGCGAACCTTCTGGCTCTCGCCGCAGGACGGGCCGCCGGCGGCGGAGACCTGCAGCAGGCCGTTGAAGGAATGGCCCTCGTTATAGCCAAGTTCGCCGAGGATCGGGGTCAGTTCCATCGCCCGCTCCAGCGGCTCGATGATCTGGTCCATTTCCAGGTCGCGCTGCGACGGCGACAGGCGGGATTCGTGCTTTTCGAGGATTTCGCGCGGATGGCAGAGGCGCGGATTGTTCGCCTCGTAATAACCCCATTCGATCTGGCCGCCTTCGGCCGTGGTCGGGTCGCCAGTGTCGCGCATATAGGCGGAGTTGCCCTGGTCGCGCAGCAGCGGATAGCCGATTTCCTTGCCGGTGCCTTCGAATTCATTGAACGGGCCGAAGAAGGTCAGCGGATGGTCCACCGGCATCACCGGCAGGTCTTCGCCGACCATGGCCGCGATCAGGCGGCCCCAGATGCCGGCGCAGACGATGACATGATCCGCCATGATCGTGCCGCGATGGGTGACGACGCCCTTGATATGGCCGTTCTCGACGATCAGTGATTGCGCCGCTGTGTTGGCGAAGACTTTCAGCTTGCCGGATTTCTCGGCCGTGTCGATCAGCTTGCCGGCGACCGTCTGCGAGCGTGGAATGACGAGGCCGGCATCGGGGTCGAACATGCCGCCCATGACCTGGTCCTGCTCGATCAGCGGGAAGAGCTTCTTGATTTCTTCCGGCGAGACGAGATGGGCGCGGGTGCCGAAAGCCTTGGCCGACGTCACCTTGCGCTTGATCTCTTCCATCCAAGTGTCGTCGCCGGTGCGGGCGACTTCGAGGCCGCCGACGCGGGCGTAGTGGCCCATCTTCTCGTAGAAATCGATCGAATACTGGGTCGTCCAGACCGACAGATAGTCGTGGCTGGTCGTATAGCAGAAGTCGGAAGCGTGGGCAGTGGAGCCGATATCGGTCGGTATGCCTGATTTGTCGATGCCGACGATGTCGTCCCAGCCGCGTTCGATCAGGTGGTGGGCGATCGATGCGCCGACGATACCGCCCAGACCGATGATGACCACTTTCGCTTTCTGAGGAAATTCTGCCATTCTTGTAACCCCGTGTGATGTTGGCGACAATCTTAGGGCTTGCGACGTCGCAATTGAAGCCTGTCTGCGACATTCTCAAAAGGCTGCACGACGGGCGGCATTGCCGTCGTGCAAAACTGCGGTTTGTGTCTCGCGCATGGCCAGTGCCGCCGGCCGGTACTGGCATTCTCTTGCAAAATGTTGCATCCACGTCGGGGGATCGAGCAGGAGCAACTGATCCCGCCGATCGTCTGTCGGACTGCCAGGATGGGGAAGCGCATGTTTCATTCTCTCTACAGCCACGATTTCATTCGCATCATGGCTTATGTGCCGCGCGGCGCGGTCAGCGATCCGGCCTTTGCGGCAAACGAAGTGCTGGAGGGTGCTGCGAAAGGCGCTGCCGAACATGCAGCCCTGGTGCTCTTTCCCGAACTTACCCTGTCATCCTATTCGATAGACGATCTCCTGCTGCAGGATGTGTTGCTCGAAGAGGTCGAGCGGCAGATCGCCCGGATCGTCGATGCGTCGAAAAAGCTGTTTCCGGTGCTGGTGATCGGGGCGCCGCTCCGCGCGCTCGGCAGCCTCTTCAACACGGCGGTGATCATTCATCGCGGCGAAATCCTCGGTGTCGTGCCGAAAAGCTATCTGCCGAACTATCGCGAATTCTACGAGCGCCGGCATTTCAAGTCCGGAGCCGGAGTGACAGGCGAGATGATCGCGGTCGCCGGCCGTGACGTGCCGTTTGGCACGGACCTGATCTTTGCCTCGTCCGGCTCGGCAAAGTTCACCTTCCATGCCGAGATCTGCGAGGATTTCTGGGTGCCGATGCCGCCGTCGTCGCGGGCCGCCCTGGCCGGCGCCGAAATCCTGCTCAACCTGTCGGCCAGCAATATCACCATCGGCAAGGCCGAGACACGCCGGCGGCTCTGCGAGAGCCAGTCGTCGCGGGCGATTGCGGCCTATGCCTATTCCGCCGCCGGTCCGGGCGAATCGACCACCGACCTCGCCTGGGACGGCCAGGCCGAAATTTTCGAAATGGGCAATCAGCTTGCTTCGACCAATCGCTTTTCCTGGCAGCCGGAGGCGGCGATTGCCGATATCGATGTCGGACGTCTTCGCCAGGAGCGGATGCGGACCAACACTTTCGGCGATACCGTCAGCAACGAGATTGGCGCCGCGCCGGCTTTCCGGACAATGACCTTTGCACTTGATGTGCCGGCCGAGCCTGTTGCGCTACGCCGGCCGATCGAACGCTTTCCCTATGTTCCGTCCGACCCGAAGCGGCTCGCCGAGGATTGCTACGAGGCCTACAATATCCAGGTCCAGGGCCTTGCCAAGCGGCTCAAGGCGACCGGCATGAAGCATGCCGTCATCGGTGTGTCCGGTGGCCTCGATTCCACCCATGCGCTGATTGTGACTGCCCGCGCCATGGACCTGATCGGCCTCGATCGCTCCGGCATCCTTGCCTATACGCTTCCCGGCTTCGCGACGTCGGAAGGCACCAAGAGCAATGCCTGGGCGCTGATGCGCGCCATCGGCGCCACGGCGGAAGAGATCGATATCAAGCCCGCGGCGCGGCAGATGCTGGCCGATATGGGCCATCCCTTCGCCGAGGGCAAACCGGTCTATGACGTCACCTTCGAAAACGTCCAGGCCGGGCTGAGGACCGACTATCTCTTCCGGCTCGCCAACCGGCACAATGCGCTTGTGGTCGGCACCGGCGACCTCTCCGAACTCGGCCTCGGCTGGTGCACCTTTGGCGTCGGCGATCACATGTCGCATTATAACGTCAACGGCTCGGTGTCGAAGACGCTGATCCAGCACCTGATCCGCTTCGTTGCGGCGTCCGGCGATTTCGACGAACGAACCGGCGAATTGCTGCGGATGATTCTGGCAACGGAGATTTCGCCGGAACTCGTGCCGGCTGAGCCGGGGGCGCAGATCCAGTCCACCCAGGCGATCGTTGGTCCATACGCATTGCAGGATTTCAATCTCTATTACCTGACGCGCTACGGTTTCCGGCCATCCAAGATCGCCTTCCTCGCGCTTGCCGCCTGGCGGGATATCAACGAGGGCAACTGGCCGTCAGGTCTGCCGGAAAGCGACTACAAGGCCTATAGCTTGACCGAGATCAAGCACTGGCTCGGCCTGTTCCTGCGGCGCTTCTTCGCCAACCAGTTCAAGCGCTCGACGCTCCCCAACGGCCCGAAGATCACCTCGGGTGGATCGCTCTCGCCGCGCGGCGATTGGCGGATGCCGTCGGATGCGAGCTCGGCGTTGTGGCTGAAGGAACTCGCCGAGAATGTGCCGGATGCGTGAGCAAGAGGTCTGATGTGGCCCTTCAAGCACTTTAACCGCGCTTGCAGCCTTTGGCGCCGCGAAGCCTCGGGCGAATTGTAGCAGCCGTCATGTSTCGCCGAGGGTTGACCTCGGGCGCGAACCGTTCATTTATGCCTCGCCGCGTCTTCCCGGTTTGATCAGGGAGGCGCCGAGCAGGCAGTGAGGAGAATGCGAATGTCGAAGAAGGCATTGATCGCCTGGGGCGGCTGGGAAGGCCACACACCGGAACGCAGCGCCGGTATCGTCCGGAACATGCTGGAAAGGCACGGATTTGCGGTGGCGCTCAGCCAGGGGACGGCGCTGTTCGCTAACCCCGAGCTTGCAAGCTACGACCTGATCGTGCCGATGATCACCATGTCGACGATCGAAAAGCCGGAACTGCAGAATCTTACCGCAGCGGTGCGTAGCGGTTCGGGCCTGGCCGGCTTTCACGGCACGATGGGCGACAGTTTCCGCAACGAGCCGGATTATCAGTTCATGACCGGCGGGCAATGGGTCGCCCATCCCGGCAATATTATCGATTATCGCGTCCATGTGACCAGGCCGGACGATCCGGTGATGCAGGGCATCGGTGATTTCGATTACCACTCCGAGCAATATTACATGCACACTGATCCAAGCAACGAGGTGCTGGCGACCACGACCTTCACCGATGAACATTTCCCCGGCATCGGCGGCGTGGTGATGCCGGTGGTGTGGAAGCGGAAATATGGCGAGGGCCGCGTGTTCTACAGCGCGCTCGGCCATACTGCCGACGAGTTTGCCGTGCCTGAGATGGCAATGCTGTTCGAGCGCGGCCTGCTCTGGGCTGCGAGAGGCTGAGGCCGGCGATTATTCGCCCGGCTTGCGGACCATGGAGTCCTTGGGGCGAAGGCGGTTTTCCCGCAGCAGCAGCCAGATGCCGGGGATCATCGGCACCCAGAAGGTCAGACCGCGCACGATGAGTGTCGCCGCCAGCGCACCTTCGGTGCTGGCGCCGAGCGCGTGCAGCATGGCGGTGGATGTTGCCTCGAACGTCCCCAGACCGAGCGGGATCGGCGCCACGGTTGCCACCACGGAAGCGAGCATGAAGCTCGAATAGGCGTTGGCGAAGGTCACGGGCGCGCCGACGCCGTGCGAGATGCAGTAGAGCGTGCCGGCATCCAAGAGGAAGACGCCGGCCTGCAGCAGGATGGTTTCGCCGATGACGCGGGTGTTGCGGGTGAATTCCATCTTAACCTGTTCCATCAGGTGCGGCAGGCGATCGATGAACGACCATCTGAGCATAAATTTCGGCAGCAGCTTGTGTCCGGACCATGCGGTCATCAGGATCAGCCCGCCGACAAAGCTGATCATCAACACGAAAGCGATGAAGGTCGCCAGCCAGACGCCGGTGAGATCGCCATGCAGCCAGAGCAGGCCGAAGGCGACCAGTCCGGTGATCAGATATGCCGAATAGTAGGAGACCGCGCCGATCAGCAGTGCGGCGGTGCCGACCGAGGAGGGAACACCGCGCAGGGAAAGCCCGCGAACGACCACAAGCGTGCCGCTCAGGCCGCCGGTCGGCAGCGCCTGATTGACGAAAAGCTCGATTACCGAGAGGCGGAACAGGGCGGAAAAGCGGTAATGCACTTTCGAATTGGCCAGCGCCAGCGACCATGTGGCGGCGACACAGATATAGGTCCCGACCTGAAGCGCAATGGCCGGCAGCAGCCAGGCGAGCTTTGTCGCGTAGACGGCCTTGAGGAAGGCTTTGATATCGCCGAAATGCAGGGTCAGCGCCACCAGCGCGCCGAGTGCCGCCAGCCCGATCGTCCAGCCGATGATCATGCTGGGCACGGAGACCTTCAGGCCGGTGCCTTCGGTGACGTCGGAGAGGTAGGAGTGCGAGGTGCTGCCGTGTCTTATATCGTCAGCCAAACTGAAGCTCCCCGCTCGAAATCGGCCCTTTGATGGGCTCGGACGTCAACGCGGCACTATCGAAAATATCAGCATGAATCAAGGGTGCTCGATGCGCCCGGGTCGTGGATAGCTAAACGGACCGCCCATGGCGGCCCGTCACACGCGTCCATAAGTGATTGTTCGGCGCGTCGCGCCGAAAATGGTCAGGCCTGCGGCTGCTTGGTCTTGCGCAGGTAGGGCAGGATGGTGTCGTAGGAGCCGAAGCGCTTGACCGCGTCCTCGTTCGACACGGCCGCGGTGATGATCACGTCTTCGCCCTGCTTCCAGTTGGCCGGCGTCGCCACCTGGTGCTTGGCGGTCAGCTGCATGGAATCGACGGCGCGGAGAATCTCATCGAAATTGCGGCCGGTGGTCATCGGATAAGTCAGCATCAGCTTGATTTTCTTGTCGGGGCCGATGACGTAGACGGAGCGGACCGTGGCATTGTCGGCCGGCGTGCGGCCTTCCGATGTCTCGCCCGCTTCGGCCGGCAGCATGTCGTAGAGCTTGGCGACCTGCAGGTCCTTGTCGCCGATCAACGGATAGCCGACATCGAAGCCCGTCGCGACCTTGATGTCCTGCTGCCACTTGTCATGGCTGGTCACCGGATCGACGGAAATGCCGATGATCTTGACGCCGCGCTTGCGGAATTCGCCCTCGAGGCCGGCCATAGTGCCAAGCTCGGTGGTGCAGACCGGGGTGAAATTCTTCGGGTGGGAGAACAATATGGCCCAGCCGTCGCCGATCCAGTCGTGAAAATGGATCGTACCCTGGGTGGTTTCGGCGGTGAAATCGGGGGCGGTCTGATTGATGCGTAGCGTCATGGTCCGAACTCCGTGTGAGGCTGGGGTAGTTCACAGACTAGTTAAACGGCCGTTTATATCGAGGCAAGTCTTTCCGATGACGAGCAACTGTCGGAATAGAATTGCGCGACCCCGATCCTAATAGAAAATTCTGTGGCGGGATATGGCTTTATACCACATCCCGCCAGCACGATGGCCGTCAGGCGGCGACAGCCGTTTCGAGCGTCGGATAGTCATTATAGCCCGTCGCGTCGCTGGTATAGATCGTCGACGCGTTGAGCGGGTTGAGCTCGGCGCCCTGCCGGAAGCGCTCGACGAGATCAGGATTGGCGATGTAGAGCCGGCCAAAGGCGGCGGCATCGGCTGAGCCATTCTCGACCGCCTGCTCGGCAATCTCCTTGGTCAGGCCGTCATTGACGATATAGGCACCCTTGAATTTTTCACGCACGGCAGGACCGATCAGCGCACGATCGCCGACAAGCGCTTCGCGGGCAAAGATGAAGGCGATATTGCGGGCGTTAAGCTGCTCAGCCACATAGGTGAACAATGCGACTGGATCGGAATCCTGCATGTCGTAGGAGCTCGACATCAGGTTGAGATGCACGCCGACGCGGTCGGCCGGCCAGACGGTCAACACCGCATCGAGCGCTTCGAGCAGCAAGCGGGCGCGGTTTTCGATCGAGCCGCCATAACGGTCGGTGCGCTTGTTGGAGCCGTCGTGCAGGAACTGGTCGAAGAGATAGCCATTGGCGGAATGCAGTTCGACGGCGTCGAAGCCGGCGCGCTTGGCATTCTCGGCGCCCTTGCGGAAATCTTCGACAATGCCGGCGATCTCGTCGGTTTCGAGCGCGCGCGGTACTTCATAGGGCTTGGGTGGGCGGACGGTGCTGACATTGCCGTTGATGGCAATCGCGCTCGGGGCAACCGGCTGGCGGCCATCAAGATAGAGCGGGTCGGAGACACGGCCGACATGCCAGAGCTGCGAGACGATGCGACCGCCTGCGCCATGCACCGCCTTGACGACATGGGCCCAGCCGTCGACCTGCTTGTCCGACCAGAGGCCGGGCGTGTTGGGATAGCCGACGCCCATCGGCGTGACTGAGGTGGCTTCGGTGAGGATCAGGCCGGCATCGGCACGCGCCGCATAGTGCTCGGCCTGCATCGGGCCGACGGCACGTTCGTCGAAGGCGCGCATGCGGGTGAGCGGCGCCATGACGATGCGGTTGGGCAGATGCAGCGCACCGATCTGAATAGGATCGAACAAAGTTGGCATAGCAGTCCCTTTCTGAGGTTGGGGTTCGCTTGGGAGGAGGGTGGTTGGAGAACTGGCGCCGGATCGGCGCCGGAAGTGGTCAGCCGGGCGGTTTGTCTTCCGGACAGGTCCCGGCACGGTGCTTGCAGTCGCAGCCAGGCAGGGCGTGCTTGTTGCCCCAGGCAATGAAGGCCTCGAGGACGGGCTGGAAGTCGCGGCCCGCATCGGTGAGGACATATTCGAAGCGCGGCGGCCTGTCGCTATATTGGCGCCGCTCGAACATGCCTTCCTCGACCAACTGGTTGAGCCGGCGCGTCAGCGTGTTGGTGCCGATGCCGAGGTTCTTCTGGAATTCGTCGAAGCGGGTCTTGCCGCGATAGGCATCACGCAGGATCAGGATGCTCCACCACTCGCCAACCTTTTCCAGGCTGCGGGCGATCGGGCACGTCATGTCCTCGAAGCTCTTGTGATCCATCGTGGCGGTCCCATACGGAATTGGTTGCTTCCGTTATGGAAGTAAGTAGGGAGGTCACTTCCACGATGCAAGTCACGATCTTGTGCATTGCGAAAATTTTTGACGGAGTACCATTTCGTCAGCCATCCGATCGACGGATGTCGTCGTAGCGAACCTTCCTTGCCATCTGATGGCTTGCTTCTCGACCGCCTATGTCGTCATCTCCGGGTGAATTTCGTTGCGTGGAAGTTCGCGCGGCGGGACAGGACCGCGTCGAGCGTTCGAGAGGCTGAAGACGATCATGCAATATTTCAGTACCGAAGACGGAATCAGGCTCGCCTACCGGGATGAAGGACAGGGCGTGCCGATCCTGGCGCTTGCCGGCCTGACACGTGATGGGCGGGATTTCGACTATCTGCAGCCGCATCTCACCGGCGTACGGCTTATCCGCCTCGACAGCCGGGGTAGGGGTGCCTCGAACTGGGCCGATCCGGCCACCTATACGGTGGCGCAGGAGACCAAGGATGTCCTGGCGCTGCTCGACCATCTCGGCCTGGCATCCGTTGCCATTATCGGCAGCTCGCGCGGCGGACTGATCGGTATGGTGATCGCTACCACCGCCAAAGATCGTCTGACCGGCCTTTGCCTCAACGATGTCGGTCCTGCGCTGGAGCGCGACGGGCTCGAACGGATCGGGGCTTATGTCGGCATACGCCCGATCGACCTCAAGCCCGACGCCGCCGCTCAGCGGCTTGCCATGGCCTCATCCGGCTTTGACAATGTTCCGATGTCGCGCTGGCAGGAAGAGGCGGACCGGCGCTTCGTTGCCAAAATCGATGGCGTCGACCTGACCTATGACCCGGCACTGCGGGAAGTCTTCGTTGCGTCGATGGCGGCACCCCCTGTCGATCTCTGGCCGCTGTTCGATGCCTCTGCCGGCCTGCCGTTGGCTCTGATCCGCGGCGCCAATTCCGACCTGCTTACGGCCGAGACGGCGCGGCTTATGCGCGAGCGTCGGCCCGATATGTTATTCGCCGATGTTCCGGGCCGCGCGCATATTCCGTTTCTTGACGAACCGGAGGCGCTCGCTTGCATCCAAAGCTGGATCGGTCGTTTGCCGGTATCCGGAGGTTTGGCATCGAGCCAAGACGCGGAGATTTAGCCCCGCTATCCCAAAAACAGAAAATCGCCCTTGCCGAGGTCGTGGATATCGACGTGCTTGAAGATCAGCACGTCGCCATGGCCCGCGTCGAACCACGTGTCCTTGCCATGAGCCTCCAGCAAGTGCTGGACAGAATTGAAGCTTTTCACTCCGTCGAAACCGAAGAGTTCGACGACGTCGTGGCCTTTGCCGCTGGCGGTAAAATCGGTGATCGTATCCGTGTCGTCGCCCTTGCCGAAGATAAACGTATCCTTGCCGCCATTGCCGGTCAGCTGGTCGTTTCCCGCATTGCCGTTGAAAAGATCTGAGAAATCGCTGCCGTAGAGTTTATCGGCCCCGCGATCGCCGATGAAACTGAGATGGGCGCCGCCCATCCGGCCTGCCAGTGCAAGCACGAGGTTGTTGGGTGTCAGCCAGGCCGCCGAGTCGACAGCCGCCCCGCCATAGGTGTTCGGCTGCTGTGCCGCTACCGTGAAGGTGCCGAGCACGGTTCCGCCGCCGAGGCCGTCGTCTGAGACCGAGAGCGTGGCGCTGGTGACGATACCGCTCCAGTCAAACCCGAGGCTCTGGTTGAAGTCGGATCCCTGGAACTCGATCGCGTAATATTTGCCTTTATAGGTAAATTCGATGTCCGCCGTCGTCGCGTCGGGGTTGGCAAAGCTCGGCGCCACCAAAAGCATGCTTGGAAAAAAGAAACGCGTGTCGAGCCCGTCTTTGGATGCTTCAAACGTGATCTGCGTCGTCATTGCCGCCTCCCGGTGAAGATGTATGGAGGCTACTGAAAATCTTAACTTAAGCAATGCTTAAAATAACGCCCGCGATGGCGATGAACGCGCAGCATGAGGCAGCGGCGAATGCATCGCACCCGCCGCCGCCAAGCTTTCACCCGCGATTTTTCTTCTTCCGCCAAGGCGCATCCTTCTGCCAGTCGCCGGCCATGATCGAGCCGAACGGGATGACCTCATCGACCACTTCGGCAAGGCCGAATTCGTCGATCTGGGCACGCACCGCCGCGGCGTTCTTATAGGCCGTGGGCAGTTCCGAAACGTCGGGCACGCCGGTGAAGAAGCGAACGTCGAGACCCTGCGTTTCCCGCGCCATGATCGCAGCGATGTTGTTGTCGCTTAGCCCACGGCTGTCGGCGCCGAATTCCGCCGCAAGCCGGCGGATATGGCCGGTTCGCGAAAAATTCCGGCCGGCACCGTGCGGCGAGAAGCCCAGGCCATGGGCGGTGTTGCGGCCACGCACGATCAGGATCGGTTCCGCCATGTTGAGCGGAATGAGCGTCAGGTCGGTCGCGTCTTCGGCCCAGCCATCGAAGGCAGGTGTCGCACCCTTGCCGTGGTAGAACAGCCCGTCCGACTTGCGGAAGACGAAGTTGTGTTCGTTCCAGAAGCGGTCGGACACTTTCGCGCCGAGGCTCTCCGCCGTCATGTCGTGGATGGCGAAGTGGTTTTCCTTCGTCCACTGGCGGATCGCCTGCAATGCCGCCCAGTAGGTCTCGCCCTCCTCGCTGTCGGCCGGGATCCAGGCATTGTCGCGCAGGGTTTCCGGCGACAATAATTCGCGGAACTTGTTGGCGACCTTCATGCCACGATCGTAGAGCCGGGCGCCCGGCGCACGCGACCCGTGATGGGTGACGAGCGCCGTCTCGCCGGTCGACTTCATCCGTCCGACATAGGCGAAATGGTTGCCGTCGCCCTGGGTGGCGAAATGCTCGATGCTGGTACCGATCCCGTCCTTGAGGTAGCGGTTTTCCTGGAACGCTGTCAGCGTCTCGGTCGAGGGCCGCAGCTGCGCACCGCGCGGCCGGCCGCCGGGACCGAAATGCGTCACCTTGTGCACCGCATCGAGCAGGGCCGCGGGCTCGGTCTTTGGGAAGATCGAGATCGCCATGGAGCAGCAGATATCGGCCGAATGCATGCCGGGATGAATGGCTTCCGACGCCACCACGCCGCCCACGGGGATCGTACCGATCGGGCCGGACGGGCAGGCGTCGGGCATGATCGCCGCGGCTTTGACCATCGGCGTGCGGGTCAGCGCCCGCATGGTCGCGGTGACGTTTTCGACATTCTGCTGCTCGTGCTCGTTTTCGGCGCGGATGTTGACATGGATCGGCACGTCGCCGGCATGCTGCAGCGGCAGTGTCGGCGCTGGCTGATATTCGCGTGCCGCGGCGAGCGCATCCGCATTCGAACCGCCGTCACCCAGCACCTTGTTGGCAGCCTCCAATGCCGGACGGAACCACTTGCCCTGGGGCATGCCGGCATTGATGAGATCCTGTCCGCTCATTACCTCGATCATCTTCTTTTCTGCTTTTGCAGTCCTTCTGTTCTGTTGCACCCTAAGCCCGGGCGACGAGGATTTATCCGAGACCAACTCACCGCACGCATTCCGCTTTCGCGGCGCTATGCGGCCCCTGTAGTCCAACGGACGGCATTCGCCCGGTATTCTCCATTCTCCACCAAACCCGGCGACGACAGGTGACAGGACGGTTTCCTGAGCTACGCATTCCCTGGTCGGGAACCGGGATGGGTCGAACATCCGCCTCTCCCTTGCGGGAGCGCTCTATCCTGTAGTCCTGCCGGCATTCGCCGGGGGTATTCCATAATCTCAGCCTCGGCGACGAGGTGGGACCAGACGCTTTACTTGGCCACGCATCCGGTAGGATCGGATGCGGGGTGACTTGAACACCCGTCTCCCCAGCAGGGCGTGGGGCGCCTTACCTGTAGTCCGGCCGGCATTCGCCGAGATAGTCTTTGGCAGCGGCGACGAGAATGGACGAAACAGGATGGCCCCGCTCGTGCCAGAGAGCGCCGCCAAGGGGAGGAGTCGAACCTCGCCAGACCATCCAACGACGGAGGCTGTAGTTTCGTCCGGCATTCGCCGCTGCTTTTCTAATCCTTCTATTTCATGGCCGTGACGACCAGTTTTTGAGAACCTTCCCGAAGGCTACCGATGGGATTCCTCAAGCATTCGTCACGTTTTCTTTCGTTCCCGACATGGCGACGAGGTTTCAAGGAGACATCTGCCGCTACCATTTTAATATGGCGCCCGATGGCACCATGCAGGATTCGAACCTGCCACGGCTATGGAGTTTCCTTGGCATTCGCCATGCGTATTCAAATTCACGAGACCCCGGCAACGAGGTTTGGAGAAACGTCCCGCTCTATCCACTGAGCTACGGGCCCATATCGCAAGACATGGCGGGCCCGACGGGATTCGAACCCGCGACCTGGGGATTAACAGTCCTGTAGTTTCTCCGGCATTTGCCGAGGTCGTTCCCGCGCCGTTCACGACACGGCGCGGGGCTTTGGCTCTTTGTTTTTACGCAGTTCCGGACGCAAAACCGCGCAACACTTTTGCTGGGATTGCTTTAGAATTCGACCGCCTCGATCGCCTTCACCCAGTGATCGGCACCGTTCCTGCCCGCGGCAAAATCGGCGATCGTGGCGAAGACGGCGTCCGAGAAGCCGCCGACATTGAGCACATCCGGACCCGCCGCTGCCGGCGTGGTCGCGTAGGGCTGGATGTCGAGGCAGACGAGCCGTGCCTCAGGATTGAGCCGCTTGATGCGAGTCCATTCCGTCATCATCGCCGTCGGCTGGCCCTGTCCGCGCGCATCCATCCAGGACTGGTTGTCCGAGATGAACACGACGAGATCGACCTTGGCGCGTTCGTCCGCCAGCTTTTTCAGCGGTGCGGAGCAGTTCGTTCCGCCGCCGCCGATGCTGGCCAGCCGTGCCGCATTGGTCATCACCGTGTCGCGCCGGTTGAGATCGACGCGAACCACGTCGTTCTCGAACGGCAGGATCCTGGTGTCCGGGTTACGCCGCAGCATGGACGCGGTCATCAGACCGGCGGCGTCGATGCAGCGCACTGCGGATGTCGCACCGCGGCGGTGACCGGTGATCGGAGAGCTCATCGAACCCGAAACGTCCGGGCAGAGGACCACGCGTCCAGGCACCTTCGGCACGTTGCCGATCGCGACTTCCATCGCATCCTGCAACGCATCCTTGACGCACGCGGGCACGGTGGCATCCGTCATCGTCCACGCCACCATAAGCTGGTAGGGGAAGACGCGGGCCTTGCGGATTTCCTCCGCATCGGCAAGCCGTGCCGCGATCGTCTCGGCCATGCCGTCGACCTCGAACACGCCGTTGCGGGCAAAGGTGTTGAGGTTCTGGCGCACCATCTGCCAGCCGCCCTTGCGGGCGATCTCGACCCAGTGCTCGCGTGTCAGCGGCAGCGAGGTCAGCAACTGGAACGGCACATCCGGCACGGACAGCGACTGGTCGCGCTTGAACGCCTCGAACGCCTTCACCAACGCTGGCAGGGCGGCATGATCATGCGGCCGGCCGATCGCCCAGGCATAGAGCGCGCGGCGCTCTTCGCTTGCGGGCTTCGGATGGACCATCTTGATCACATCGGCGAGCGACGGGTCGTTGCCGACCATGGCACGCAGGATCTGTTCGGTGCTGGCGCGTTCGAGCCAGGCCTGGACCATCTTCTTCGGACGTGTTCCGAGCGACTTGCGGCCGGCGGCGCCGGAGCGCATCACGGCCACGAAACCGCGCAGCATCTTGCCGCTCTTGACCACGCGCGGGAAGGCGCGGGCAAAGGCGTCGCTTTGCAGGCCGGAGAGGATGGCGAGCAGCGTCACCGGCATGTCCTTCATATGCCCGCTTTCGGCAGCATGGATTGCCACCTTGGCGAGGAATTCCGGCTCGACCTCGAGCGCCAGCGCCTTGACCGCATCCAACTGTTCGGCGCCATTGGCGTAGAACGTATGGTTGAACGTGCCGGTCACGGCATATTGCGCCAGCGCCTCGCGCGGACCCATCTTGTAGGACGCAGCACCTTCGCGGTTCTTTGCATCGGTTGCCGGCAGGAGCTTGCCGATAGTGCTTTTGAAGATTGCCTTGTTGACCATGGCATCACCTTTTCGGTTGTTGTGCCAGATACATTGCGAGTGGCGTGCCAGTTTTGCGAAATTCGCTGAAAAGCGCCGAAGAAAAATTATAAGTAACTGATTTTAAACAAGAAAAATTTTCGAAGCAAGATGGCGATAAATGTTCGCTTGTCGGCGGCTGGCAGACATTTATAGCCTATTGTATAGAAGTTTATAGAAATTTATAAGATGAAGTGAGCGGTCGCTATTAACGTCCTTGGCATGACGCTGGATCGGGCAAGAGCGAAGATACCCGGCGCCGCTGGCGGCCGAATGTCGGTCCCTACCAGCCGCCGCCCCGTCCGTCAGCCGGGCAGGGCGGGCTCTCATCATCCGGATATGGATCATCGCGGCAATGGCGGCGGTTTGGTGGGTCATGCCGTTGTTGCGCAGGCCTTAACTTACGCAGCAAGCCAAGCTTTCCGCGGCTTTGGCAGACCTTCGAGCCCGGATGCCCATAGCGCAGCGCGTATCAGTGGAGGTATCCCGCCTCCCTCCTGATCCGCTTCATGGCATCGCTTGGATCGATCCGTTCAGCGTCTGTCGTCCCGTTCGTGTGCCGGACCGTAACCAGGATCGATTGTGACAGATCAAAGCCCTGCACGTTGATGAACTGGCCATCGGAGCCCACGATCGTGTAAATACGCAAGGGAGCCGTACCGTCCGACGTTCTACCCTCCTGTTTATATTGGGGTATCACGGTACTCATGGGGCAATCCGTCGATGTTTCGTCAGCGCTGCATTTCACTGATCGTTGGGCGGCGATTTCGTCCATCAAATGGATGAATTCGCCGTAATCGCTTGCTCTTTTGTTTTCAGCCTTGATCCTTTTGTATTCACCGATCGTGATCGCTTTGATCAGGCCAATACCGACAGTTCTGATAAGCCATTCCATCGCAGTCTCCTTACGTTGAACGCCAATTCTCGAACAGTGAAAGTCAATCGCGCGCGTTTCGTGCAGTCATCGGCGAGCGATCAACGATCCGTGGCGGCTTCCGGCGATATCGAAAATCCATCCGGTGCGAGATCGGCATGGACCGATCGACGCCGCAAAGATGCGTGATCGACAGCGTTGGACCGGCCATGTGCAACAAAGAGATCATCGGGCACGGTGTTCGTCACGGATCTCACAGCAGGACGAGTGAGTTCGCAGTCGTATTCAGTCACAAAAAATTGAGGGAGAGTTCAGAGATAAAGAGTGGCGGGTTTTCGTGTCTCATATCTTGAGTTTCCGCACCCCATTTCGGCGGGCATCTCATGCGTCGACGGATTCAATGGCAAAAGGTGCGGGGATTCGCGCTTACGGATATTGAGCCCGCGGACGGCTGCGCCTGGCGCACGCGCAGGCCAAGATGGCGGCAAGAATCCGCTTGTCGGCGAGGGGCGAGCATCTATAGTCCGCCGGATAGCAGTTTATAGGAAATTATAAAATGAAGCGGCGGGTCGTCATCAGCATTCTCGGCACGACGCTGGATCAGGGAAAGACCGAGGATCGCTGGCACCGCTGGCGGCCGAATGTCGGTCTCTGCCAGCAGCCCGGCCTGTTCATCGACCGGCTGGAGATCGTTCGCGACAATCGCGCAGCACCGCTGGGCAAACGCATCGTCAGCGATATCGAAATCGTCTCGCCGGCGACGATCGTGCGCGAGAATGTCATCGACCTGCGCGATCCCTGGGACTTTTCCGAGGTCTACACCAAGCTCCGCGATTTCGCCCGCGCCTATCCCTTCGATCCCGATACCGAGGACTATCTGGTCAACATCACCACCGGCACGCATGTGGCGCAGATCTGCTGGTTCCTGCTCACCGAGGCGCGGATCGTTCCTGGCCGGCTGCTGCAGCTTTCGCCGCCGCGCGACCGCGAGCCCGGTCAGGATTTCGCCGGCACCCACAAGATCATCGATCTCGACCTGTCGCGCTATGACGAGATCGCCACGCGCTTCGCCGTTGAACGGGCCAGCGCCACCAGTTTCCTGAAATCAGGCATTTCCACCCGCAATTCCGCCTTCAACCGCATGATCGACGAGATCGAACGCGTGGTGATCCGCTCGACGGCGCCGGTGCTGCTGACCGGGCCGACCGGCGCAGGCAAGTCGCAGCTGGCAAGGCGGATTTTCGAGCTGAAGAAGTCGGAGCGCAAGGTGACCGGCCAGTTCGTCGAGATCAACTGCGCCACCCTGCGCGGCGACCAGGCGATGTCGGCTCTGTTCGGTCATGTGAAGGGCGCGTTCACCGGCGCCTCGGGCGAGCGCGCCGGACTTTTGAAATCCGCCGACAAGGGCGTGCTCTTCCTCGACGAGATCGGCGAACTCGGGCTCGACGAACAGGCCATGTGCCTGCGTGCCATCGAAGAGAAGCGCTTTCTCCCGGTCGGTGCCGATCGCGAAACGTCGGCCGATTTCCAGCTGATCGCCGGCACCAATCGCGATCTCGGCGAAGCGGTGCAGGCCGGCCGCTTCCGCGAAGACCTTTATGCTCGCCTCAACCTCTGGACCTTCCGGCTGCCGGCTCTGAAGGATCGCAAGGAGGATATCGAGCCCAATCTAGACTTCGAATTGCGCCGCTTCCTCGAGCGGGAAGGGCAGAACGTCACCTTCAACAAGGAAGCGCGCGACCGCTATCTCACCTTCGCCACTGGCCCGGACGCCGCCTGGAGCGCCAATTTCCGCGACCTCTCCGCATCGGTGACGCGCATGGCGACGCTGGCGCCGCAGGGGCGGATCACGACGGAGGTGGTGGATGGGGAGATTGGGCGGCTCAAGGCTTTCTGGCATGGTTCGCAGAGAGACGAGGGAGCTGGGTTGCTCAGGGATGTGCTGGGTGAAACGTTTGCGGCATCGCTTGATCGGTTTGATGCTGTTCAGTTGGCCGACGTCATCCGGGTGTGCCGCGCCCAGCCGTCGGCGAGCGCTGCGGGTCGGGCGCTGTTTGCAAATTCGAGGCTGGATAAGAAGAGCAGCAATGATGCCGACCGGCTGGTGAAATACCTAGCGAGGTTTGGGTTGCGGTTCGAGGATATTCAGGTGAGGACGGATTTGGGATGAGCTGCGCAGACCAAGTCAATCTGATGAGCGCAATTGCGCATGGGTACACGGCCCCAAGGATGAAGATGGAAGGAGCCGTGAGGTAGGCGACACGCCCTGGAATTCAGCAATCACTCCGCAGCGACGAGCGTCGGGATACCGGACACATCGACCTCACGTTCGGCGTTCCAGGTATCATAAGCTGCCTGCATCCTGATCCAAACAGCCGGGCCATTGCCAAACATCTTTCCGAGCCTGACCGCAACCGCTGCACTCACGGGCCGTTGCTCGTTGAGAATTTCATAGAGGTGCTGGCGGGAGATCCCCAGCAGCCTGGCAATTTCAGCCTTGGGCTTTCCGATGGCGGGAAGCACATCATCGCGAAGCAACGCGCCGGGATGAGTGGGGCATCTATTGGGATCACGCTTCGCAGGATACGATGTCATTTGATGCTCCTAATGATATTGCTCAAAATCAACGTCATATGCGTTGCCATTGCTGAATTCGAACGTGATGCACCAGGGACCGTTGACATGGACGGTGTATCTGGTCGGGTTAAAGCCCGTAAGCTGATGATAGTTGAAACCGGGAATATTCATGTCCTCGGCTTTCGTTGCCACATCGAGCGCATCGCAAAGCTGCTGACGCGGAATACTGAGCAGGGCGGAGATCTCTGTCTTACTCTTACCAGTGGCGGGGATAGTATCCGCCAACAAGGCGCCGCGACGCGACGGGCAGCGATTGACCGGCCGCTGTCGGGCCATGATGTCTTCCATTGGTAAAACATCTCCGATCTATCAGCCGCCTGGTGGTGCACCGGAACTAGTGAAACCTTTCAAGACACGAACTGCTCTTCCGCAAGCCGCCGGGCGCTAGATTGCGCGCTTGCTAATGTTGCGCCATCCCAAGAGCACTCAAGCAACTTCTGCTGCCCGTCTTTGGATACGCTGATGCTCACATGATCGGGCCGAATTCTGGTGGAACTCCAGTCGAACACGTATCGATCATCGGTCACCATGCCGGCGAACATCTCGTTGAGGTGACGCTCAACAGTTCGTCCCACTGGTTCCCAACTATGATCAGTGACCAGCGCGGCGACGAAGCAGTCGAAATGCTCTGCATCGAAAACCACGGACTTCCGATTGAGGCACGACCATTCCACAGAGTGCAACGTCCTCTGAACGTTAACGACAAGATCATCGCATCCCAACACCCCGCAGCCACAGCGGCCTATGGTCAGGTGGCTTCGATGCACACTGGTAAGCTCTCTGACCAGGTCAGGTGGATCGAGCCCCAAGTGACCCATTTCTATCCAGTCTATGCCGTCAACGAACAATCTCACCTCATAGGTGTCGTCGTCCGGATTAGGAAGGATTTGGTACGATAGGTTGCTCATGGTGAGGTGACACTACTTCTCCATCTCGATACCGGCAATGGTGATGCAGGGCCACTGTGCGTGTTCCACCCGGAAAGCTCACGAAGCTGGGGCCCACAACGAGGCACGATCGGCGGTACGCGTCAGTCTTTAAGACATTGAAAATATTGACATTCTGGAAGATGGCTGGGGAACCTGGATACTGATCAACCCAAATCCCGCATCAGAAACCCCAATGAAATCAACGCCTCACAGTAAAAGTTGTGTTGAGAATTGTAGCAGGCATTTGTGGCGCTTGCTACAGTTTTCCGGCTTGCTAGAAAACGGTATCAGGGACTGGTTTGTCTCTGTCCTTTGGCGAAGTCGATCATTTGCTGCACTGCTAGGAGATAGGTTTGCATGTCGTCGGGGTCAGCAAGCTCTTGATCAACGGACATCGCGGTGACGACGACAGCACCTGAGGGAAACTCCGCAGAGGCTGGAAATCGAGGTGGGTCAGCGATGAACATCTGAAATGCGACTGAAACGCTTTTTTGCTCAAGCGGGTCAGGCATGGTCGACTTCAGGAGAACGGAGCCACCGGTCCCCGGCTCCCAGTCAAGTGTTCCGTCTCCTGCTTTGATGACTCGGATCATCTCGTCAAGCGTGAAGTCCAGGGAGGATGGGGGCACTCCAATAGCGACATTGTGCTGCCTCAGCTCGTAGGAGGGTTGCCCGTCCGGAAAGTATTTATTGAATGTCACGCTGGCGGCATGCGCCGGGCGGTGGTGTGTGACGATGCGGTAACCGGTTCCGAGGATGGTCATCACACATGCCATCGCGAAGGTAAATTTCCAAGATTGAAAAAAATCGGCGTCCATAGCTGTCCTCAGAAGCGGGTCAAGTTTTGATCGCGGACTTCGATCCAGCGATTGACGGGTATGTCTTTGACCACGGCCCGCCCCTTAAAGGTCGTGCCGTTAGCGCGTTGCGCTCGGACCTGATATTCGGTGAGAAAATCTCCGTCGAAATAGACGTCGTATGCCTCGAGGAGATGGCCTTGGCCGGAGGCTATCGCGCCGAGGTTTTTGCTCGCCACGTTGGTCTCGAGAATATCACCGCCGCTGAGCGTTGAGCCCCGGCTCATGACTTCGACGTCGACAAAGTCAGTTCCCGAGGCATTGGCGAGGTATAGGGGAACATTGCCACGAACCCACTGCCGCCCGAAAAGCAACGCGACGGAGTGAGGGCATGCGGTGATCGGAATCACGTCTGGCCAGTCATAGTCTTTGCGGTAGGCGACCTCATAAGGAACATCGGTGAAGTCCGGCTGGAACTGGGCTCCGCTTTCAATCGCGTCTGTCGTGCCAATTAATAGGAAGGCCGTCTGCTCTCGGCAAAGGTTTAGGGCTCTGTCCAACTGGGGCCGTTCGTTCTGTCCAGGTCCCTCGTTTTCCGTGAATTCGGCCAAGACCGTGATGGACCCACTCATCTTCTGCACCGCGGCACGTTGCTTTGCCAGGAGATCGCCCGCCTCTGCACCAGCCAGAGGAACGCGGAAATAAACGACGGCTCGACCCGTAACCGTCCATTGTTCACGTGCCAGGTGCTCGCGCTCGGAGCCGATGAGCACGACGACGGCCACGCCGTCCTGACTTGAGGGGTAGAATTCTTTGCTTGGGCCAACGGGTCGTCCGGTGGCAACCGCCAAGACAGCTCGTTGATGGGCCGCCGCTTTGCGCGCCGCGCCATAGGCTGGACGGCGAGATGAGCGATCTTCGATTTCGGTGTAAGTGGCGATAACGAAGCCGCGCTGTGCTTCCAGCCATGGATTGGTGGCCTCGATCTGCTCGATGATTTCCGCCGGCAGTATTTGCTTGTACGACAGGTCGAAAGCGCTAAACAGTGGGATCCGGTCCTCGTTTTGGTCCTCCGTCCAATGTGTATTCAGCGCGTAGTCTTTTGCGGCGACGCCGCCATCTTGACGAAAATAGACGACAACCTTCATGGGCTCCCCATCGTGATTTCTCATGACGCGGTTCCCTCGGACGACGAACCGCCCCTAGTATTCACTTCAGCCTCGCGAAAATTTACATCTGCCGGCAAGAAAGTTCCTCTGTTACCGGAAGAACACAGTCTGACGGGTCGGATTGCCGATCGCACGCACTCGGCCCGGCAAGGCCGCGTCAAGCTTCGCAAGATGGCTTTTCCAGGCAGGATCGTCGCGTTGGGCCTTATCGAAGCCGTAGACGATCAGATGCGGCTGCACGTCGATTTGTGGTCCGAGTCCGAGTTCGGCAATTTGCTGGATTGCTGGTGCGATGGGACGAGCGGCATCGTCGCCGACTGCGGTTTGGCGCAGATCGTTGAAACGCAGCAACGCTCTCGCCGTGTCCAGATATCGTGCCGACAGGTCGTTCCGGTAGCTGTGAAGTGCTGTTTCGTAGGCTCCGATTTGTGTCAGAACCGCGGGGGAATTGTTACCGCTGGCGCGAAGCGCCGGATTGGTGAAGTGCTTCGCCTCATAGAATCGGATCACCGGGGTCACGCCGTCCTTGGCGAATACTGCGACTGCGGCGTCGATGCGGTCCTGCTTTTGTTTCGAAGACTGCTCTTCGTCTCCGTCTGCCTCATCCTCCGTCGGGCGGCGCGTCAGGGCGACCTCCACGTCGATGACATTTCCGTTTCCAACCAACATCGGATGGAGGCCAGATTTTTCTGCGCCAGCATAACGACTGGAAGCACGCAGCATGCTGTCCAGCGTTCCCGGTCCATCATACGAGGAAAGAGCGATTTCCGCGGCGCCAAGCTCGAACCGGCCGTCTTTGAGCGGGATGTAGGTTTGGGTTTGTCGAACGAGGTATTTGATGTGGGTGTAGGGTGTAAGCTCATCAGCCTTCCAGTCGATCCTGAAGATCGACGCGCCGCGGTAATAGGCGTTGATGGAATTGCGGCGCACAGCGAGCATAAGTTCAGGATGGGCAAGCACATCTCGCCACCAGTTGTCGCCCGGCGCGGTGGCGAGATTCGCCAACGCCTCGAGAAAAGCAGGATCGAGATAACCGCCAGTAGCAAATGAGTCGTTCATGCGGCGACATCCCACCACGCACCATCGGTCTGCTGACAGACGGACGCTCCAAAATGCTCGGCAAATCGGTGCGGCTCGAAGGTATGGATAGGGACGAGCACGCGCGGGGCAATTGCGTTGGCGAGGCGCTTCAAGTCCGGGATGCTGGCATGTCCCGATGTGTGAGCATGTTCGATTGGAATCCCACGTGAGGCCAGCGCCTCGACGGTGTCGATGCCCTTCTCCTGTTTGAGGTAACCTTCCCATTGCGACCAGACCGCGACCGCGCCCTCCAGGCAATCGGCTTGGTCGAGGTCGGATAACATCGCGGGTCGGAACAGGTGAGCCGCTCGCGGGGCAAGCTGCTTCAACTCTTCTGCGAAAATGCGGTTGCCGCCGTGTGGCTCGAGGAGGTCGAAGCGTTGCGCCTGTTTAATGCGGACACGTTGATAGTGCGGCACGAAGACCGCAACGTTCGGCCAATCTGACTGCGGGATATTGGCGTTTCCGGTGGCACGCAAAATCTCTGCCGCGTAGAGGTCGATCACAAGCGTTCGGCCCGTCCGCTTGCATGCCCGATAAAGGCTGACCATTCGGTCGATGTTTTGGGCAGAGGCTGCAACGAGCGCCATGCCTTTTGTCCGGCCGAAGATATCGACGAATAAGCCTTCGATTTCGGTCTCGGATGGAAATTGCTGGTCGGCATCGAGCCGCCCGAGGCTGGATCCTTCCATCAAAAGAACGTCGATGTTTTTGGGCGGATTGGAGATGACCCGTTCGAACAAAGCTGCCTTTCGGCCGTGGCCTCGGAAGTCGCCTGAATAGAACAGCCGCTGGCCCTCCGCCTCCACTTCGAGGGCGTAGGCGTCGTATGCAGAGTGATCGACAAGATGCGGTGTGACGGTAAACGGTCCGAAGTTAACCGGCGTCTCGCTCGAAAACTCCACCGCCTTGAGCGGCACGTAAGGCCTCGGGAGAAATGGCTGTGCCGCTTTGAAAATCCGATGCGTCGCGGCACCGAGAGCGACGGTCAGCTTGGGTCCCGCGAGATGCGCCAGTCCCCAATGATCCATGTGGCCGTGCGAAAGCACGAGCCCGAGTAAGTCCTCGCCGCCCGCCAGACCCTCGATCGCCGGGTAGATGCTGGGGTCGTCAGGATCCCCATTGAGCGGCAGTCCCAGATCGAGAAGCAGGCGCGCGCCCTGTGCTTCCAGTTCGATGCAGCTCCCGCCGATTTCCCTGGTCCCCCGATGTATTCTGATGCGCATTACCCCTCCATCAATGCAAAGCATCAACTATGGAGCGCAGCATAAACACCTTATGATGGCTATAGCCAGTGGTTTTTTAGCCTGCTGAACTGTTGACGTCCGCCCATGAAGGGTCGGGCACTTGTCGCATGGAATCTACGCCGCCTGCGGGTGGAGCGGGGCATCTCCCAGGAGAAGCTTGCCGCCGACGCTGGCGTGGACCGTGCTTATCTCGGTGGCCTCGAACGTCAGACGGAAAACCCCACTGTTGATCTGTTGGACAAAATTGCTGACGCGCTGGCCCTCAGCGTATCGGAGCTATTTTCAGTGCCGAGAAGTGGGGATGAAAGACCGAAACCGCTGCGGAGCGGAAGGAAAAAGCCCTAGGCGCTTGTTCACATTTTCGAGGGGCGATATCTGTTTCGAAGAATCAGAGGATATCAAATTCAGTGTTCGAGCCTTGGATAGGAAGTAGGTACGGCAAAGCAGACAGCGTTCTCGAAACCAGACTGCTTATCTTGGGCGAGTCCCATTATTCGAAAGATCCAAAGATCATAGGGACAAGTCCTTCGGACTTCACAATCTCTGTGGTTGAGCACTTCGCGATCAAGCGCAGACACCCGTTCTTTGGCCTGCTTCAGCAAATCGTAACCGGTATGCCGAAGGAACGACTGACGCGGGATCAGAAGGACACGTTCTGGCATAGCGTGGCTTTCGCAAACTACGTGCCGGTCGTGGTGGATGGTCGACCTTTTGGACTAGGTGGCGCTGCCCGAAGGCCGACGCCGGCCGAATTCGAAAAAGGCGCTGCGCACATCTCGACGATCCTGAGCGAATGTAAGCCGGACGCTGTGATCGTGTGCGGGCTGGCACTTTGGGAGTTCCTGGGGCCGAACCTTGCAGGGTTCGGCAACCCTGATCGTGAAACAATCTACTTCGATGACGGCAACGCCATTTTTGCCCGCATTCATCATCCTTCCTGGCCGAAATTCAATGCACCGAAATGGCAGACCAGAGCGCATTATCTGTTGAGCCTGGCTGCGGAGGAGCGGCGACCCGGACGAAGGATCACCTGGAATCAGTGGCTGGAAATGAATGCCTAGCGGATTGAACACCTGGAGCATGGATTGGGTAGGCTTCTGTTATGGAGCCTCTTGGACGAAGCGAGTGCAAAGCCTTCAGGAAGCTAACCGCTTTGCTCGCCGCGCCGGCGGCGGAGAAAACCGCGCGCTTGTCTTTCTTCAACACCTGAAGCCAGCTAGCAATGTACTGGGCGTGATCCTGTCGAGGCTCTGCCGAAATCCCGAGTTCGGCGCAGAGGAAAGCTGCTCCCAGCTCAGCGACGAGTTCCTCCATGGCGTAAGCGTGCGTTCCGAAGCGATGCGTTAGATCGCGGTCGCAACGAGCTTTCGCACCGGTCCAATGGGTGAGTTCATGGGAAAGGGTCGAAAAGTATGCCTGCGTCGGAGTTGACGTGGGAGAGCCTATGAAACTCGACCGGTCAGGCAAAAAGATCGTGTCGGAGCCGGGCGAATAGCAGGCACGGCCGCCTCCATGCTCGATTTTGGCACCTGTTGCGACAATGAACGCGTCGACATCTTCAAGCGTGTGAACTGCATCTTTCACCGGCAGCGTCGCGGTTTCCGGGTCTGACCAATTTTCGACTTGATCAGCGTTAAATACCGGTGTCGCCCGTGCCATTGGCCGCAGCAATTCGTCCTCCTCCTCTTCAGTCCGAATGGCAATTTGCTTATAGAAGACGACGTAGGACGATTTGGCGCCCTTTTTGACCTGGGCACCCTTCTCAGCCCATTGCCGATATGTGCCCCAGACGTTGGACGAATAGCCGTTCGCTTGGGCCTCGACCCACAATGCCAAGATATTGACGCCGGAATAGAAGTTGCCAGTTGAGACATTCAGCGGCTTGAGACCACCAGTCCTGCGGTGCCAGGGCATGATGAACTCGCCCGCGCCAGCTTCGATGGTGGTAATGATCTTGTCGGTGATGATCTGATGGATGTCGACGTGCTTAGAAGTCACGTTAGCCTCGCGGTCAAAGGGGGTTAAAGGGCAGCATCATCGCGGCTTCAGGCCACGATGATGCTGCGTCAGGATCACGCCGCGTGATCGACCGGGTGGGTGCTGTTCGCTTCTGCGCTGTCGGCACCAGTAACGAGCGGCGGCAATGCCGGCGCAGATGAAAACCCCGTCTCATCGCAACCGCCGACCTCTTCCATTTCCAGTTCGCCGTCGACCAGCCACCAATCGCAGTAACGGCGATGGAGCGCACGCGCGTGAGCAGGGCTTCCGCCGTTGTTGATCGCTTCAACGACGCGTTCGAGCGTCACCGAACTGAAAGGCAAGCGTCCGCCATCGGGATAGCTCAAATGCTGGGCAAAACTGGTCGCGATATTCTGCGCAGGACCGTTGTGAGAGGGCGCGATGAGCATGTGCAGGCCTTGGTCATAAAGATCCTGCTCGATCATCGTATGCGCGAGGCACATTTGGCGGAAGAGCTGTTGATTAGGATTGCACCAAAGAGCCGGATCGAGCGGATCGACGAAGAGGTTGCTCACTGACGCGATCTCATCGAAGCGTCCGCTGAAACGCGGCGGCGGCTCGTGTCCGTTTTCCGAGTATTTTACCTCGATCGCGATGAAGCGGCGTTCTCCCATCGGTCCGATACCGCGGATCAAAGCATCGAAAGCTGTGCCGTCGGCACTGAAGCGTCGGTCGCCGCGGCCGGGAGAATGTTCGAACAGGATTGCAGTCACTTCCTTGATGAAGTTGGGGGCAATCTCGTTGAACACGGCGGTTGCCGTCGTGAGGTTGAGTTTCAGAGGCCCGAAGATGTTGAAGACCATTGGCTGAGATGACAACAGATTGGTGAGTAGGCGGTTTTCTTCATAAACGGCGCCGTTCTCGCGATAGATGAGTTCGCGGCGAACCAGTCTAGCGATCGCCGGATGTATGAAATTAGCCCCTGCGCTCCCGGCTACGGTGGAGATCGAAGACCCCAATTTGTGCGGCTTGCCATCGGGGTCGTGATGAACGCCCATCGGCAAGTCTCGATCCTCGCGCCAGAGTGCCTGGAGAAGGCGGGCCGAAGCCCGGAAGCGGTTATCGGCGGGGACGAACGCTTGGTGCCGACGTAGCAGTGACTCCGGGATCGAAGGAAGGCAGTCGATCTGTCCCAGGCTGGAAAGGTCCAGCACGGAGGGGGTAGGCTCCGCGTGTGCGGCTGAGGCGTTCGGCTCGGCTTTGGTGAGTTTGGTTTTCATGAGAAGTTCCCTGTAAGAGCCGCAGGATTGCGGACAGGGAGAGCTTCAGATCGAATGTGAAGAAGTTGACAGAGATAGGCAGATTTTCATCCCGGGTCGTCTGGTATGTAGCGCTTTAACCGCCATTTACACAGTGTCATGACGGGGAAAATGCCTAGCGTTTGCAATCTTGACATCGTCCGAGCCGTCTGACGCTCAACTCACTGGGGGAACTTAGGACATCGGCTCCGCCCATTGGAGATGGCTTGACGGGTAATCGCGCGATACTTTGCGCCATACGAAGCCCTTCACTCGGGAATGTCGCGATAGCGGCGCTTCGGCCATGGAAGCGTTTGAGCGCAGCTCTGCGCCGCCATTCCGGTCATCCATAACGGTGGCCGTTCCCATGACCGGCTATCTCCCTAGCCAGTTCTTGAATCGGAGGCAGGCGGCAGCTGATAGGCAGCACCCATTACTGCTTGTCAGTTTTCAGAACCTCGAAAGATGTCTTGCGCTCCGGAACAAGCCATAGCGCGTGTAGAGTTTTTGAGTTAAAACTATTTGATGCAGCTTCGCGACGACTCACTCCTGCTCAGCGCGTCCGACCTGGTCGGGCACCTGAACTGCCGCCATCTGACCGGCCTAGACATCGAAGTCGCGCGCGGCACACTTCCCAAACCCGCCGTGTGGGACCCGCTGTTGCAGATCCTCTGGGAGCGCGGCGCTCGCCACGAACAGGGCTATGTCGAGCACCTGAAGGCGCAGGGATGCGACGTCACCGTTATCGACGGCGTGGGGGTTGACGACGACGCCGTCGCGCAAACGCGTACGGCGATGATCGAAAGCCACCCCATCATCGTTCAGGGCGCGTTTCGCCTTAACGGCTGGGTCGGCCGCACCGATATCCTTCGCCGCATCGATACGCCAAGCGACATAGGCGCATGGTCTTATGAAGTGATCGACACCAAGCTCGCCCGTGAGACCAAGGGCGGTACCGTGCTGCAACTCTGCCTTTATGCCGAACTTGTGGCCTCGGTGCAGGGTCTGATGCCGGAGCATTCCTATGTGGTCGCTCCCTGGTCGGACTATGAACCGCAGAGTTTCCGCATGGATGACTATGCGGCCTATTATAGGCGGGTGCGGGACGGGCTTGCCCGCGCGATAGACGAGCAAGGCGCCCCGGAGATCTATCCAGACCCGAAAACGTATTGCGACATCTGCCGCTGGCAAGATCGCTGCGATCGGCGGCGGCGGGCCGACGATCATCTCTCGCTCGTCGCTGGAATCAGCAAAGTTCAGATCCACGAACTCAAGCGCCAGGGCATCGAGACTGCGGCCAACGTTGCGGCCATGCCGTTGCCGCTAGCCTGGAAGCCTACCCGCGGTGCGGCTTATTCCTATGAGCGTATTCGCGAACAGGCGCGCATCCAAGTCGAAGGCCGCGCTGCAGGCGCGATGCTCCACGAATTGCTGCCGGTGGTGCCAGGGTTCGGACTTACGAGCCTGCCGACGCCGTCCTCCGGGGATGTCTTTTTCGATCTCGAAGGCGATCCCTTCGCGGGCGAAGGCGGGCTCGAATATCTGTTCGGCTACAGCTTCGCTGATGCAGACGGCACCGCCAGTTACATCTGCGACTGGGCCTTCTCCCGCGAAGAGGAGAATGCGAATTTCGAGCGCTTCATCGACTTCGTCATGGCGCGTCTCGAACACTACCCCGATCTGCATATCTACCACTTCGCGCCCTACGAGCCGGCGGCGCTAAAGCGACTGATGGGCCGCTACGCTCGCCGGGAGGAGGAGATCGATTTCCTGCTGCGCTCAAAGCGCTTTGTCGATCTGTACGGCGTTGTCCGGAACGCTCTGCGGGCGAGCGTCGAGAGCTACTCGATTAAGAAACTCGAACCCCTGTACGGCTTTACGCGTGACACGAAGCTGTCCGACGCAAACATGGCGCTCGCCAAAGTGCAGGCATGCCTGGAGCTTGGTGATCTCGAATTCATCGATAACGCCGACCGGGCGGTGGTCGCCGGCTATAACCACGACGACTGCGTTTCGACTTGGCGGCTGCGCGACTGGCTCGAGACCCGGCGCGATGATTTGGTGGCAGCCGGCACGGACGTGCCGCGACCGGAGGCACCGGAGGGTGCGCCGAGTGAGAAGCTCAGCGAATGGCAGGAAGAGATCAATGCGCTGATCGCGCAGTTGACCGATGAAGTCCCGCCAGATCCTGCGGACCGGACGCCGGAACAGCATGCCCGCTGGCTGCTTGCCCATTCGCTCGACTGGCACCGGCGGGAGCAGAAGGCGCTCTGGTGGGAGTATTTCCGGCTATCGGACCTCGCGGCCGAGGATCTGCTCGAAGAGCGGGCGGGCCTGTCCGGCCTTTCATTCATCCGCGTGACCGGCGGCACCGCCAAGGCGCCCATCCACCGCTACAGCTTTCCTCCGCAGGAGACCGAACTGCGCGGCGGCGAAAGCCTGCGGAATATGGGCGGTGCCCATTTCGGCAAGGTCGAGAACATGTCGCTCGACGAACGCTGGGTCGATATCAAAAAGCGAGGTGATACAGCCGATCTCCACAGCGAGGCCGTGTTCGCGCACAAGGTGATCGATGCCGATGTGCTTGCGAAGGCACTTGTTCGTATCGGCGAATATGTCGCCGCGAACGGCATAGAGGGCGATGGCCCATACAGGGCCGCTCGCGACCTTCTCATGCGCATGCCGCCGCGGATCAGCGGCCAGCCGATCCAGCAGGACGGCGAACCCGCGCTCGATGCCGCGCTGCGCATCGCACCCTTCCTGCAACCGGGTGTCTTTCCCATTCAAGGGCCGCCTGGTGCTGGCAAGACTCACACCGGCGCCCGCATGATCTGCTCCCTCGTTCAGGCCGGAAAGACCGTCGGCGTGACCGCCAACAGCCACAAGGTCATCCGCAATCTTCTGAATGCCATTGTGACGGCAGCTGACGAGATGGGTATCGACGTCCAGTGCATGCAGAAACCTTCGGACAAAGAAGACGACGTTCACCGCCTGCGTTTCACGACAAATGCGCCTGAACTGCTCGGTGCCATCGGCCACGGCGTCCACGTCGGTGGCGGGACTGCGTGGCTCTGGGCATCGCCCGACGCCGCCGAAGCCGTCGATGTCCTCTTTATCGACGAAGCGGCGCAGATGGCGCTTGCGAATGTGCTGGCCGTCTCGCAGGCGGCATCCACCATCGTGCTGCTCGGTGATCCGCAACAACTCGACCAGCCAATGCAGGGCAGCCATCCCGAAGGCACCGACGTCTCATCGCTTCATCACATCCTAGGCGGTGATCAGACCATCGCCGATGACCGCGGGCTATTCCTCGCTGAGACGTGGCGGCTCCACCCGAATATCTGCGCCTATACCTCCGAGGTGTTCTACGGCGGCCGTCTTCACCCGCGGCCGGGTCTGGAAGTCCAGCACGTAAGGTCGGACGGCCCTATCAGTGGTGCGGGCCTGCGTTACGTCCCTGTGCTGACGGAAAGCAATCAGAGTTCGTCGCCTGAGGAGGCAGACCGTATCCGCGATCTCGTGAATGAGATCCTTGGTACCGGGACGACTTGGATCGACAAGCACGGGGTCGAAGCGCCTGTGACGCGCAACGAAATCCTCATCATCGCGCCTTACAATGCTCAAGTCTTCGAATTGCAGGACCGTATCCCCGGCGGTCGCATCGGCACGGTCGACAAATTCCAGGGGCAGGAAGCGCCGATCGTCATCTACTCGATGACCACCTCAAGCTGTGCCGAAGCGCCGCGCGGGATGGAGTTTCTCTACAGCCTCAACCGGCTGAACGTGGCCACGTCGCGCGCCAAATGCATCTGCGTGCTGGTCGCCTCGCCCTCCGTCTTCGAAGCTCAGTGCAGGACGCCGCGGCAGATGCAGCTTGCGAACGCCTTTTGCCGGTATCTGGAGCGAGCAAGCGTGGTCTGAGCGGGGCAAATAGATCGCGCAAGAACACTTCGCAGCGAAAAAGTCACGGCGGCTTCCGCACGTTCAACTTGCCGTTCTTGTCCACCGCCTCTCGCGCCCTACGATCTTGGTCGCCATGCCTGCATCGGCTGCCGGCTGACGACCTCGGGCGGGCTACATCGTTGGAAGCTCTAGAAGTTCGGCAAAGAGATCAAAAATCCCCACCAAAGAGCCCCATCGCCAACGACGGCGATTTGCCTGCAGCCGCCCGCTTTGCGCCTTCGATTCGGCCGTCAATAACATTCGTTTGACCACCTAAAAGCAGCCGAAATCGAGGGGTGCCCCATGGTCGGAATGACACTGAGCCCGGCTCTCGGCAGAACCCTTGCCCCCAGATCGATGTTCGGCAGGATCGGCATCGCCGTAAAGGGATAGTGAGCACAAAAATAAGCGTGGTCTAAGACGCACTCCGCTTGCAGCTCTACGTTTTGATTCGCAATATAATTGCAATCGATTCTCTAGGAATGCGGGGACATGGCAGAAATCACCGGTGCAGAGCTCGACGCGATTTTGTCGGGCGATCCGGATGAGTTGGGGGTGCATTTACACCTGGTCGAGCGCGACATCGTGATCGATGGCCACAAGGTCACGGTGTATTGCCATTGTTTGACGACCGATGGAAACGGCAAGGTAAAGGTCAAGAGGCTTGCCGAGTTTATGCGCCATGCCGCGGCTGACTATGCAATTCCCCGGACGCGCATCGAGGAAGCAAGGCAGCGGGATGCAAAGTTCCGTTCCACATCCGCCGTTGCAGCGCTGCACGAGAAAGCAAGAGCCGTGTTCACCGACTTGGCCAAGACTGGCGAGGGAGGCGAAATGCTTCTATTCCTCCTGGCAGAGCGCTTTTTGGGCATCCCTCATGTTCTCTGCAAGATGGACCTCAAGACCGACAGCCGAATGCACTATCATGGGGCCGATGGCGTCTATGCATCGGTTTCCGACGACGGGAAATTGAAGCTCTTCTGGGGTGAATCCAAAGTCTACAAGGATCCCACTGACGCAATCCGCGACTGCCTCAGTTCACTGGCACCATTCCTGATCGAGGAAGACCACGTGGGTGCATCCAGAGAGCGCGACCTGGTGCTTTTAAGTGACAAGGCAGACCTCGGCGATCCGGAATTGTCTGCAGCCTTCCGTCGTTTCTTCGACACGAGTTCGCCACTGTCGAACAGGGTCGAGTATTGCGGGGTGGCGCTTGTTGGCTTCGATGCGAGCTTCTATCCTGATGACAATGGACACGGCGTGCTTGATGACATGGTGAAGGCCGCCAAGGAAGGCCTTGAAGGCTGGTCGACGTCGGTGGGACGACGGCTGACTGAGGAGAAGCTTCAGCATTTCGATATTCATTTCCTGTGCCTGCCTCTCCCTTCCGTTGACAAGTTCAGAGAAGCGTTCCTTGAGGCCATGGGCCGCTAATGTCTGAAACGGAACTTCAAGATTGGCTTTACGAGACATCGTTGCGTAGCGAGTTACAGCAGCTTGGCCTCATCACTACACTTCTGGAGCTCGACAATGTGTTGCAGGAGGCAGCGCTGGCCGATGTCACGTTTGATTGGCAACGATTGCTATTCGCGGCGAGCATCCTTGCACGTTCAAAAAAACGTGTGCACCGCGAGGCAAGTCTGCGCATTGCGACAGGAGCAATGCTGCTACCGACTTCAGACCCAGTTCGCGACGCTGCCGCGGTGCTGTTCGACAAGCTGGCGAACCGCCGTTCGGTGGTTTTGGCGGAGCAGCGCGGTCGGCTAAAGCCGGATCTGGAAACAAGGCTCGGAGTTGCGCTCCGAATTGAAGACCAACGCAAGCAGCTCGAAAACTCGATCCTCTTGGAGGCGACGGGGGAACGCTTGCCAGTGAACGAGTTTCAGCTTGAGTTCTGGCGCGCGGCTGGTCACGAGCGGGCTTGGCTGTCTGCTTCCGCACCCACTGCCTCTGGCAAGACTTTCCTTGTCCTAAAGTGGCTTGTCGATTGTATAGCGACCGATAAGATCCGGCGGGCGGTCTACCTCGCACCGACGCGCGCCCTCGTCTCGGAAATCGAGTCGTCTCTGGCAGAGGTTGCCGCCCAGTCTGGGCTCGATATAGAGATTTCATCACTACCCTCCGCGCAGAAATATGCTGCGGCGGAAAAATCCGGCAAGCGATGCGTCTTCGTATTCACACAGGAGCGATTGCATCTCTTGGCGAACCTGCTGCACGAGCGCGTCGACATCGATCTCGTTGTCGTCGACGAGGCTCACAAGATCGGCGATCCGCAGCGCGGCGTCATTCTGCAAGACGCAATTGAGCGCCTGCTCCGATCAAGCCCGAGCATGCGCGTGACATTTGTAAGCCCTGCGACGCAGAACCCCGAGGTGCTGCTTGACGACGCGCCGGACGCGACACTGACTATTCCCATCGACAGCGACGTGGCGACCGTCTTGCAAAACATCGTGGTCGCTCACCAAGTGCCTGCGAAGCCAACGAAGTGGGCGTTGAAGTTTCGGCACAATGAAGAATACCTGCCTCTCGGGACGCTGACGCTCGCAAGCAAGCCCGGCACGCTGGCGAAAAGGCTTGCGTTCATCGCAGCGGCGATCGGTGAGCGAGGCGGTACGCTCGTCTACACCAACGGGGCGGCCGAGGCCGAAGATGTCGCTGACCTCATCAGTCAGTTGCTGCCGAAAGCGAAAGTGGTCGACCAGGAGCTAGCCGATCTTGCGGATCTGGCGCAAAAGTGCGTGCACAAAAGCTACAGGTTGGCACCGTTGGTGGAAGCCGGCGTCGCTTTCCACTACGGAAACATGCCTTCGCTTATCCGGCTGGAAGTTGAGCGGCTGTTCAAGACAGGAAAGCTCAAATTCCTCGTCTGTACGTCCACACTTATAGAGGGTGTCAATCTGTCCTGCAGGACCATTGTAGTTCGCGGTCCCCGCAAAGGTAAGAAGACGCCGATGGAACCGCAGGATTTCTGGAACCTTGCCGGCAGGGCTGGAAGATGGGGCAACGAATTCCAGGGCAACATCATCTGCATAGACGCTTCCGACGAAAAGGCGTGGCCCAACGGCGTTCCACATCGGACCCGGTATCCGATCCGGCGCGAGACGGATACCGCTCTTTCGAAACTTGAAGATCTGGCCGCATATATCGAGCGGCGACAATCGGGTGTGGACCTCGACCCCGGTCAGGTCCGTGCCTTCGAGCAGGTGAGCGCCTATCTTACGACGGCATATGTTCGCGATCGTTCATTAACGGGAGCGCCGTGGGCCAAACGACAGCCTACCGCCAATTTGCAGCGTCTCGAACAAGCACTCGCGAAGGCAACAGATGGTCTGGACCTCGGGTCAGAGATTGGCGCTCGAAACCCGGGTGTAAGCCTGATCGGGTTGCAGAGTTTGCTGGCATACTTTCGGGCTTACGCAGGCCTGCCTGAAGATCTGCTGCCAGCGCCATCGGAAAGCGATGACGCATACGATCGCTTTTCGGACATGATGGAAAGGATCAACGATAATGTCCTCACCGTCTTTCTGCCGAAAACGCTGATCCCCCTCCACGCGCTGACGGTCTTGCAGTGGCTCAAGGGCTTCTCTTTGCCGACGATCATTCGCAAGCGAGTCGAGTATCTTCAACGGCGCGACGGTAAAGTCGACACAGCCGGCGTCATCAGAAGGTGAGCGTCCGGTGAGCGGATTTTGGTCCGGCGGGGAAATGGCGCAAGTTACGGCACAGATGATTCATTTGTGACGTAACGGGGTATGAATGGCCAAGGTTGAGATCCTGACGGGTGGCGAGCGACAACGTCGATGGTCCACGGAACTGAAGCTTTCGATCTTGCAAGAAGCGTTCAGCGCGGATGGCAGCGTTTCGGATGTAGCGCGCCGGCACGACGTTCTTCCGCAACAAATCTACGGCTGGCGAAAGAAGTTCTCGCCACCCGAATTGAAACCTCCACAGACCGCATCGTTCATCCCGGTGTCGCTTATCGGCGGGTCGGAGAGCGTGAGTGACGGTTCCAAGAGGAGCGGTGCTCGGTCGAGATGCAAAGACGTTGAAATCGTCCTGAGGAATGGCCGCTTACTGAGAATTGCAGCGGACATGGATCTCGAAGTGCTATCGTCGCTTGTCGCTTGTGTGGAGGCAACATGATCGGGCCTTCGGGAAATGTGCGGGTTTATCTGGCCTGCGGAGTGACCGACATGCGGCGTGGCATTGATGGACTGTCGGCGCTTGTCGAGACGGCTATCAAGGAGGAGCCGGGGTCCGGCGCAATCTTCGGCTTCCGCGGAAAACGCGCTGATCGGATCAAACTTTTATGGTGGGATGGCCAAGGGTTTTGCCTATTTTACAAGATTTTGGAACGCGGATACTTTCCTTGGCCGGCGGCGAAAGATGGGGTTGCGCATCTGACGCAAGCTCAGTTGTCGATGCTTGTTGAGGGGATCGACTGGCGCCGACCTGCGTGGACTTCGGCTCCCGGACGAATGGGTTAAAAGCTATATTTTGCAAGGACATCCGGGGCATAATGCTGGCACTTCCGGCACAAATCGGCTATGTATGCGGGTATGGAAACAACGCCGCTGGACAGTCAGGACGAGCTATCTGTTTTGCGCGCGCTCGTCGCGGAACAGGCGGCGAAACTCGAGAGCCAAGAAGCCGAAGTCAGCAAACGCGACTCCATTATCGGGCTTCTGCGCGCGCAGTTGGAGTTGCTCCGCCATCGGCAGCATGGCGCTTCCTCGGAAAAGATCGACCGGAAGATCGAGCAATTCGAACTGATGCTGGAGGAGATCGAAGCCTCCCGTGCCGAGGCCGAGCTTCGCTCCGGGAAAGCTCCTTTGCCGGAGTTGGACGACGCGCCGGACAAGCCGAAGCGCAAACCGTTGCCCGATGGTCTTCCAACCGAGGAGCTGGTCTATGCGGCACCCTGCAATTGTCCGACGTGTGGTGGCACATCGTTCCTGAAGGCCGCCGACAGGGTGGTCCAGGTGATGGAGCACGTGCCGGCGTCCGTCAAGATTGTCCGCCACGTCGAAAAGCGCATGATCTGCAGGGGCTGCGATACGACGGTGGCAGGCGAAATGCCGACTCTGCCGATTGAGCGCGGCAAGCCTGGACCGGGGTTGCTGGCCCATATCATGGTCGCCAAATTCGACGATCACATTCCGCTCTACCGTCTATCCGAGATGTACGACCGCCTGGGAGTAGACATCTCCCGCTCTGTCATGGCCGACTGGGTCGGCCGCGTATCAGTTCTGCTGGCTCCTCTCATCTTGCTGATCAGAGCCCATATCGCCGCGGTCGACCGAATACATACTGACGATACCCCGGTCGATGTTCTCGACCCTGGACGCGGAAAAACGAAAACCGGGCGGGTCTGGGTCTATGTCTTCGATGGCAGTGGCTATCAAGATCCAACCCCCAGGGCCACAGCTTACTATTATAGCCCCGACCGCAAGGGTGCGCATCCGGCCGACCACCTCGCTGACTTCAGCGGCGTGATGCATGCCGATGGCTACGGTGGCTATAAGAAGCTTTACGGCAACCAGATCGTTGAGGCCGCCTGCATGGCGCACGTGCGCCGCAAGTTCCATGATGTGATCAAGCTGAAGCCATCACCGATCGCCGAGGAGGCGCTGTCTCGCATCGGTGCGCTCTACGATATCGAGGATCGTATCCGCGGCATGTCGGCTGACCAGCGGCGTACACTGCGCCAGCAACACGCCAGACCCATTCTGACGGACCTCAAGGCCTGGATTGAAACGACGCTTTCGACGCTGCCGCAGAAGCAGAAGCTGGCTGAAGCGATGCGATATGCCCTCTCGCGATGGGCAGCGTTGAGCGTTTACATCGACGATGGCCGTGTCGAAATCGATAACAACATAGCTGAACGAGCCATGCGTCCGCTTGGAATCGGAAGAAAAAATTGGCTCTTCGCCGGGTCAGACAAGGGCGGTGAGCGCATCGCCAACATCCTGACCATCATCGAGACTGCCAAACTCCATGGCCACAATCCGGAGGGCTATCTCACAGACATCCTGACCCGGATCCAGAGCCATCCCAAGGATCGGCTTCAGGAATTGCTGCCGTGGCAGTGGGTGCTGGCGAAAAACCGATACGAGGCTGCGTGATGGCACGCTCGAGGTTCATCTATACGCTTAAAGAAGTCGCCGGCATGATCGGCGAGAACCTTGAACTACTCGAGGAAGTCACCGCCAACTCGGACAATATCGCCGAGGGCGAATTGGTATATGTCCGCGATGGCAGTGAAGATGGCACAAAAGGCCTGACCGAAAATGGAATTGACGACCTTCAAGAGCTCCTCGCCGACATAAGGACGTGGGATGGTGGAATCCGACAGTTCCTCGTCGATGAACAATGCGATCCCGAGATGATCGAGCGCGTCATGGCAGATGAGCTAAGCCGCAAGTCCTAAACCGCACCGCGTAGACGCAAAAAATGCATTCACCGGACGCTCACTTTCAAAGACACGTATTCGCATCTCTCAGGCGAGGCTTCTCCGCATACGCTTCTCTCTCGGAGTGGCATCACGCGGAAGGTCGACGCAATTGGCTATTTCCCTGGAAGCGAAGACCTCATTGTTGAGGATGACAGGGGGCTCGTGGCGCTGAATACATGGCGTCCCTCTGGTATCGTACCGATTCCGGGAGACCATCCGGTGTTGGACCGCCATCTGCAACTTCTGTTTCCGCACGACTACGCTCGTGAGCACTTTCTCAATTGTCTCTCCTTTCTGTTTAAGAACCGGGGACAGAAGATCATGCACGCTTTTGTGCTGGTTGGGCATCAGGGAACAGGCAAGAGCATGATGCTCGGGCTTATCGAGAGCCTCTTTGGCGAATCTAACGTGTGCAAGGTTGAAAGCGAACAACTCAGCAATCGCTTTCAGGCCGGTCTAGCGAATGTCGAATTTGCGTCGATCGAAGAATTGAACACGTTCGAGAAGGGCGAAGTCTATAATCGCCTGAAGTCGTGGATTACGCAACGACACATTCGAGTCGAAGATAAGGGTGTTCGCTTCTACACAGCCAAGACGCCGAATTTCTTTTTTGCGACCTCGAACTATGCCATGCCGGTTCGCCTTGGGAAGGGCGATCGTAGGTTCTTCATTTATGAATCGCCGATGGTTCGCCCCAGCGACGAGTACTACAACGAGTTGGCTCGGGCAGTTAGAGACGAGGCTTCGGGTTTTCTCAACTCATTGCTGCTGCGAGATCTTTCGGGCTTCAATGAGAATGCTCCGCCACCAATGACCGAGACGAAGGCCAACATCATCTCAATGTCGCGGCCTCAGGTTGAGCAGGAAATCGAGGCATTAATGTCCGATGACCATCATGCATTTTGGTCGGATCTCGTCAATGTAAACGAGGTTCGCAAGGCTTTGCGTATGCAGATGCGGCGCGATCCGACGGTGCCTGAGATCACCAATGCTCTTCGGGAACTTGGGGGGAAACCCCTGAAGCCCGTCAGGATGGGCGACGGAAAATCGGTACGTCTTTGGGCGATGAACAACGTCGACCGTTGGAGAGAAGCGAACCCATCGGCAATCAGGTCCTATCTTACGGACCTACGACCACAACTCTAGCAGATCGAATAGGAGGGGCATTGCCCCTCCATTCCCACGTTACGCTGAAGCAGCGTTACATCTACCTGAACCGAATTTGAGTCCCACTTTTCATCGTACTCTCGGCCTAAAAGGCATCCACAATTTTTTTAGCAGTTTTGAATTTACAGAGCTGTAACAGTGAAACAGCGTTACAGAGTGGAACTTCGTTGAGAGGGTTCATAAATAATCGAAATGTTAGAAAAGCTAAATGCCGAACTTTCAATTTCTGAACTTTCGCAACTTGGACCGCCATGGCGACCAATCTCCAGCCGCACATTGGCACCACTGCTGAACGTCTCTCTTCAAAGCCTCGCCAACTGGCGGGTCCGCGGCTACGGCCCTCCCTATGAGGGCCTCTACGAAGGCAAAGGTAACAAGATCTTCTACCGACCCGACAAGGTCATGTCTTGGCTCTCGCGCGGGGCGAAGGAGCCGTGGGAGTTCTGCCGGGACTGGCTCCTGGCCCGGAACCTGGACGTCCATGGAGGGCTCACAAAAGAGGCTACCGAATGGATGATCTCAGGCGTGGATGAATTCTACGGCAAGAGCGTGTGAAATTGTACTCGAAAATTCTTTTCTCAACACGGTGCAGCCGGCTGATGGAAATCCTTCGCTCATCAGAGTTTGTCGGGACAGAATCTTGCGGTCGACCAAACCCGCGCTATATTGGTGATGTGTCCGGCGACCCCATCAAAATAGCGTCAGTGGCCACACTGGGCCAGAGACAGGGCCAATTCAACATCGAAACTAAAAAATGTAGTCTTTACAACGGGTGATGGCGGAGAGGGTGGGACTGTCCACGAATTCAAATTCGCCAATCTTTTCAACGACGAATTTTGCGCCGCTTGAATTTTGTGTACCACCGTTGTGGCGCGCTGTCACGCGCAATCCAAAGCCAGATCGTGATTTGTATTCGTCCAATTTCTGCCTGTCCCTCTAGGGCATTGCCATTTCCCACGGGGTGTCAGATAATGACTAGGCATTTGCGCTAGCGCCGATAATGCAATCTTATCGGTCGTTATCGAATGTCGACGTGCGGTGCGGTTTTGCGAACTTTGGCCGCTTAAACCGCACATCTCGTTTGTCGTCTGCGGCGTGAACTGGCTTGGCACCGCGCCCCTGCCGACGTCGAGCTAGCCGCCCCGCCTGCCTGCTTAGCAGTTGCGCGTGGCCATCAACGCCCGAGAGATCCTTGCCCAAAGGTTCATTGCCTCTGAACGCAACTCGCGATGATGGCTGGAGGGGAGATCATGGCGCGAAATGTGGAACAGGTTGGCGACAGGATCATGGATGGAGACGAAGCGCTTGTTTGAAACGCTTCGGTGTCTTAGGGCAACATCTCTATCCTGGGGTAGCCGACAGCGCGCATCTCGACCCGGTCGTCGACATCCATGAGGAGCCGTGGAACGACAGATCCAACGGCTGACGAGCAAGCCGGGCCGCCACAAGCTCTTGAAGTCTCCAGAGATTGCGATCGCGGATACCCAGTTGATCGAGGTGGACAACGGTGTTGAACAGATACTCCGCTCCGGAACCGAGATGACCGCACGCCAACGTTAGGATCTCGGATACGCCTTCCAAAGATTGCTTAGGGGCAACATAGCCTCCTCTCGGCGCCACCCAGAAGGAAAGCGCAGTGACCCGATGCCGCTCGATCATGCATGGGATCCATCGGACAAAGTCCAGACTCTCCCTGTTATCGACTTCGCGCACGAGCATTTTCCTCAACCCCTCGACTCTGTCCTCGTTTTTGAGACGTATGGCCACGCCTTTGCATTTGCCCCCACGCTGCAACGCCATCATCAAGCCGGGTTGAGACGGGCTACCGCGCCATCGCGTGAGCGGCATGCAAAACGAGCGATGCAAGCCGTGCGCTACGGCAATTCTTGACTCGGCGGGCGTGAAGACGGGCTTCCAAATCAAGGACCCGTAGGCAAATATCCAGAGCTCGTCGCCGGCTTCGCGGTCGAGGCGCTCCGCTTCGGCAAGAAACTCGTCGTCGGTGAGAGGTACCGCTCCGACATTCGGGCCGGGATCATTTTCCTTTCTCAACGTTTTAGCGACCAGTTCCGCGGTGAGCATGATTTGACGGAAGCGTGACATGTATTTCTCCTTCGCGAGGCAAATTAGATCAACCTGCGCATAGTCCTGACGAAATTCCGAAGCTTCGCTGATTTGGGCGCAGCGAGGATCGCCGCCTTGCCGTCCGCAATCGAAAGTTTGTAAGATCAGCTTGACCTAAATCGGCAGAGTCTATGACCATCAAGACGATGAACAAATTCTTCCTGTAGTTCACGCCCGTGCCGTGCATATGACGACGGCGCATGAAGCGAGCATCCTTCCCGGAGGGCAACGGTGTCTTCGATCGCCGCCAGGATCCGCTGCTCGGCACATTCGCCAGATGGGTGGGTGAATAAGGCCGAGCTCGATAGCGGCAACGAACCGTCATAGTTTACACCCCCTGACGAGGTGGTAGTGAAGCGCTTCAGACGATTGTTTCGCCATCCAGAGATCTAGCTCGAAATCATCGAACTTCGACACCGGTGCAAGCGGAAGTTTCTCATAGACAAGGTCGTCGCGCTGGTCCTCTGTGAAGTTGCCGACGACTTCGGTGTTGCCAGGCACACGCATTCCTTTCAGGCCTTGAAGAAAATGGCTCCATAGGAAGGATGCGATTGCGCGGAAAGACATGCGAAACTGGATTGTCGAAGTCATGCCGGTCATCTGCATCCTCCATTAATTGAAGTGTTTCGATGCGCGGAGTTTGACGAGTGCGGGTGGCGAAGTCCTGCGATGCCCGTGACTTTATTCTGAAATTTTTCTGAAACGCTTGCCTCGATCCGGCTATGTTTTCGGCATGACACTCCGTCATCAATCTCCTATCATCGCGCCGATCTCGCGAGCGGCGAAAGATGCCATGACGGCTGAAGAGGTTTTCAGGGTCGGTGAGGCCACCATCGATTTGAAGCGAGGTACACTTGCGG
>NZ_JBFUFK010000030.1:0-97927 GCF_056403475.1 Rhizobium sp. P2_G9
CTCATGACCGCGCCGATCAACGGCACGACAAGGCTGGTGTCGAAGCCGCTGGGATCCGGCTTGAGGATGACGAGAACGCCGCATAGTCCGACGCCGATGGCCGTCCAGCGCCGCCAGCCGACATGCTCGCCCAGCACCGGGACGGAGAGCATGGCGACGAAAAGCGGGGTCGCGGAAAACAGCACCTGCGAATGGATGAGTCCGGCGACACGGAAGGCCGTCAGCGCCAGTGCCACCTGGCTGCCGAGCAGCATGCCGCGGAAGATCTGCAGGAATGGCCGCCTGGTGGCGGCACCCTGGCGCAAGCCGCCGCGCGACCTGGCGGTGAACAGGATGACGAAGATGGCGAACACCCAATAGCGGATCATGCTGATGAAAATCGGCGGATAGTGATCCGACAAATGCTTGGAGATCGCGTCCTGCACGGAGAATATCGTGAAAGCGAGGAGTGCGAAGAGGTAACCGGTCTTCTGGGCGTGCGACGTCATTGGCTTTGCTGGCAACGCAGACGTCGCCGTTTCTGGGAGGAGGCAAGCAGGGATGAACCAGCTTTGCCGCGCTATCGGTATGCAAACAAGGCCGGTTTGCACATAATCGGTTCTATTTTAGAAGTTTTGCGCGAATGAGGCCGCGCAGGGAGTTTCCGACGTAAAGCGGCATGCTTTCCAGGTCGGCGACTGAGAGCCGCGCGACACGCGCCCGTCTGGCGCAGATCAGCGACGTGCGCAGGACGCCGGCTAGGCAGCCGGAGGAGAGGGCAGGGGTCAACAGCACCTTGTCCTCCGCCTCGACGAAGACATTGGTGATCGTGCCTTCGCAGATCTCGTCTTTTTCGTTGAGCAGCAGCACCTCGTCGGCCTCGACCTTGTCGAATTCAGCGCGGGCTGCATCGTAGATCGAACGCTGGGACGTCTTGTGGCGCTGCAGCGGCATGCCGGATGCCAGTCGCGCTTTCGCCGCCAGGCGCACCGTCCAGACGGTATCGTCAGCCTGCAGCGTGAACGGCACTGCGGCGATGTCGAAGCGTCCATCCATGAAGAGTTCGAGGCGCAGCCGGCTTGTCTGGGTGAGTTCGGAGGTCTTGGCCTCGATCGCACTCCACGCCGCTTCATGGCCGGTGAAGCCCAGCTTGTGGGCGGAATTGCGCAGCCGGGCGTGATGCAATCTGGCGCGCGCAATGCCGGTCGAAGGCTCCCAGCGCATGGTTTCGATCAGCGAAAAGCCGCTCACCGGGCGATCTCCATGTCGCCGACGGCAAACCGCGCTTTCAGCAGGCATTCGGCATATTCGTCATCGGCGCGGGAATCGAAGACGATGCCGCCGCCGACATTGAAGATGGCTTCGCCAGTCTCGAACAGCGAGATGGTACGGATGGCGACATTGAAGCACATGCGCCCGTCGGGGGCGATATAGCCGATCGAGCCGCAATAGGCGTCGCGCGGCCCCGTCTCGAGATCGTGCAGGATTTCCATCGCCCGCATTTTTGGCGCACCAGTCACCGAGCCGCAGGGGAAGAGGGCGGCGAAGATGTCGCGGACCGTGAGGTTGGGCAGCAGTTTTGCCCGCACATGCGACACCATCTGATGGACGGTGGGATAGGTCTCGACGTCGAAGAGCCTGGGTACGTCGAGCGTGCCGACCTCGGTGATGCGCGAAACGTCGTTGCGCAGGAGGTCGACGATCATCCGGTTCTCTGCCTGGCTCTTCTCGTCGGCCTGCATCGCGGCGATGATCGCCTCGTCCTCGGCCGGAGAATTCCCGCGCGGCGCGGTGCCCTTCATCGGATGCGTCTCGATCCAGCCATCGCCGTCGACCTCGAAGAACAGTTCCGGCGAGCGCGACAGCACCACCGGACCGCCGAGATTGACCAGTGCGCCATAGTGCACCGGCTGGCGTTCGATCAACGACCAGAAGGCGGCAACGGGATCGCCGCTCCAGCGGGCGCGGATCGGCATGGTGAGGTTTGCCTGGTAGCAGTCACCCTGCCGGAGATGCCAGTGCAGCCGGTCGAACCGCTGTTTATAATTGTCGAAATCCCATCCGGCACGGGGTTCGCTGAGAAAGGGCTCGTTCTCGGTTCTCTGGCGCGGCTCAGCCAGGGCATGATCGGTGCGCGGCGCATCGAAAATGCCGAAGGCCATCAGCGGCGTTTGCCGTCCCGTCGCGGCGCGGGGCGCAAGCTTGGGTTCGAACAGGTAGCCGCCCTCATAGGCCATGAAGCCGGCAATCCATTTGCCGGCGCGGCGGGCCTCTTCCAGGGCATCGAGGCCGGCGAAGAACTCGGCCGGGGTGTGGGCGATGACCAGGCTTTCGGGCTCGACGAAGACCAGCGTCCGATCGCTGCGATCGTCCTTCAGGAGCACGAAAGGTTTTTCGATCTGCATACGCCTTGTCCTGCCGGGTTAGCGTGCTGTCAGCCAGCGCGCTTTAACCGGCTTTATCAAGCGCCTCCAATTCGTCGATCAGGCCCTCGATCATCGACAGGCCCTTGTCCCAGAACGACGGGTCTGTGGCATCGAGGCCGAACGGCTTCAGCAGTTCGGCATAGTGCTTGGTGCCGCCGGCCTTGAGCAATTCGAAATATTTCTGCTGAAAGCCTTCTGCCGCGTTCTGGTAGACCGCGTAGAGCGAATTCACCAGGCAGTCGCCGAACGCATAGGCATAGACATAGAAGGGCGAGTGAATGAAGTGGGGGATATAGGCCCACCAGTTCTCATAGCCTTCGGAGATGCGGATTGCCGGCCCAAGGCTTTCAGCCTGAACCGACAGCCAGAGTTCGCCGATTTGCTCCGAGGTCATTTCACCGCTCTTGCGGGCGGTGTGCAGCTTGCGCTCGAACTGGTAGAAGGCGATCTGGCGCACGACCGTGTTGATCATGTCCTCGACCTTCTGGGCGAGCATCGCCTTGCGCTCGGCCTTGTCCCTGGTCTGTGCCAAGAGCGCGCGGAAGGTCAGCATTTCGCCGAATACCGATGCGGTTTCGGCCAGCGTCAGCGGCGTGGCGCACATCAAGGCACCCTGTTCGCCGGCCAACACCTGGTGGACGCCGTGGCCGAGCTCGTGGGCCAGCGTCATCACGTCGCGCGGCTTGCCGAGATAGTTGACCAGCACATAGGGATGGGCCGACGGCACGGTCGGGTGGGCGAAGGCGCCGGGCGCCTTGCCGGGCCGGGCCGGCGCGTCGATCCAGTTCTTGTCGAAGAACTGCCGGGTGATATCGGCCATTTCGGGGTAGAAATCGCCATAGGCCGACAGCACCGTTTCCTTTGCTTCCGTCCAGGAGACGACATGCGCGGGTGTTTCCGGCAAGGGCGCGTTGCGGTCCCAATAATCGAGCTGCTCCATGCCGAGCCAGCGCGCCTTCATCGCATAATAGCGATGCGAAAGCCGCGGATAGGCGGCGCGAACGGCGGCGACAAGCGCTTCGACCACTTCGCCTTCGACGCGGTTGGACAGATGCCGGCTGTCGGCAATGTCCTTGAAGCCGCGCCAGCGGTCGGAAATGTCCTTGTCCTTGGCCAGCGTATTGGTGATCAGCGTGAAAATGCGGATATTGCTCTTGAAGACGTTGCTGATCGCCTCGGCGGCCGCCTTGCGCACCTCTTTCGACGGTTCCTGAAGCTTGTCGAGCGCGATTTCGAGCGGTACGTCCACGCCGTCGAGCGGCAGGCGCAGGCCTGCAATCGTCTCGTTGAACAGGCGGTTCCAGGCGCCGGCGCCGGTCTGCGACTTTTCCAGGAACAGCTGTTCGAGCTTGTCGTCGAGCTGGTAGGGCTGTTCCTTGCGCAGATCCTCGATCCAGGGGCGGTAATGATCGGCGAGCTTGTCCCAGGTCATCATTGCCTGCAGCACGTCGTCATCGATGCGGTTGAGTTCGAGGCTGAAAAAAAGCAGATGCGTGGCGATCTCGGTGATCGCGTCGCTGATATCGGAGAAGAACTTGCCCTTGGCCGGGTCGGTCATGTCACCGTAATAAGTGAGGCCGGCATAGGCGCCGATGCGGCCGAGAATATCCTCCAGCGCCTCGAATTCGCGGATCGCCTGGCCGATGCCACCCTTGCTGCTCTCGACGGAGACGTCGCTGAGCTTGCCCTTCCACTTTTCCTCGAAAGCGAGCGCCTGAGCGCGCGCCTTTTCAAGGTCGCCGGTGAATTCGGCGCTGTCGGGAGCAGGATAGAGATCGCCGAGATTCCACACCGGCAGGTCGCCCAGTTCATGTGCTGTGCCGCTTTCACTCGCCATTGCATTTGTAATTTCAGCACGGCTCGAAAAACGGAAGGGGGGGCGGTCATTAACCAAGGCGGCTCTCCTTACAAATCAAAGAGAAGCTGTCTTAGAGCAAAGCAACAGGCGTTTGAACCGTTCCGGTAAATTTTCTGAACAAACTGCAAATTCAGCCTTCGCTAAAATCCTAACATTTCTCAAAACGGGATTTTCAAGCCTGCGTGTCATTTTGCGAGCATAGACCCATAAAACAGGGGGTAATCTGTGAACACGCACATTCTTGTCATCGATGACGATCCGGTACAGCGGCGGCTGCTCAAGCACGCCGTCGAACGGATCGGGCATGTCCCCCATCTTGCCGAAAACGGCAAGCAGGGGCTGGAATCGCTTCAGCGGCATGGCGACAAGATCGGGGTGATCATTCTCGACCTGATGATGCCGGAAATGAACGGCATCGCCTTCCTCAACGCCATGCGCGAACAGGGCATCGAAATCCCTGTTATCGTGCAGACGGGGCAGGGCGGCATCGAAACGGTCGTCATGGCCATGCGCGCCGGCGCCTTCGATTTCGTCGTCAAGCCGGTCAGCCCCGAACGCATCGGCTCGGCGATCGGCAATGCGCTCAAAGTCGACCGCAGCAGCGGCGCCCGGGCGCCGGCCAAGGTGCGCAGCGGCACGATCCGCTTCAACGACATCGTCGCCGTCAGTCCGGCGATGAGCCGGGTGATGGAGCTTGCCCGCCGCGCGGCACAATCCGAAATCCCCGTCGTGCTCGAAGGCGAATCCGGCGTCGGCAAGGAAATGGTTGCCCGCGCCATCCAGTCCGGCAGCGACCGCGCTCACAAGCCGTTCATCACGGTCAATTGCGGCGCCATCCCCAACAACCTGGTCGAAAGCATTCTTTTCGGCCATGAGAAGGGCGCCTTTACCGGCGCCACGGAGAAGCATGCCGGCAAGTTCGTCGAGGCTGATGGCGGCACGCTGTTCCTCGACGAGATCGGCGAACTTCCGCTCGACGTCCAGGTCAAGCTGTTGCGCGCCATCCAGCACGGCGAGATCGAGACGATCGGCGCCCGCCGGCCGCTCAAGGTCGATGTCCGGTTGATCTCGGCCACCAACAAGGACCTGATCGCCGCCGTCAAGCGAGGCGAGTTCCGCGAGGATCTCTACTATCGCCTGAATGTCTTCCCGATCACCATTCCGGCTTTGCGCCGGCGCAAGGAAGACATCCCGGTTCTGGCGCGGGCCTTCGTCGAGCGCTTTGCCGCGAGCCAGAAACTGGAACGGGTCCCGGAACTGACGCCGCCGGCCATGGCGCTGCTGACCGCCTTCGACTGGCCGGGCAATATCCGCCAGCTCGAAAACACCATCTTCCGCGCCGTGGTGCTGGCGCGCGGCGATCAACTGACGGTGGAGGATTTCACCCAGATCGCGGCGCAGATTCCCGGCTACATCACCGAGAGCGGCGAAAGCATCTTCTCGGGCAACCGCGAAGTGATGCCGGTGCCGAGCCTTTCGGCGGCGGAAATGCCGGCGGCCTATCCGGAGTTCGGCAGCACCCACACGGAAGCCCGGATACATGCCCGGCACGATGCCGCACCGGTTGCCGGACCGCATGTCGCTGACGGCATGATTGCGGGTCTGGGCAAGGATGGCGGCGTGCGAACGATCGCCGCGGTCGAGGAAGACCTCATCCGCTTCGCGCTCCGATACTATCGCGGACAGATGAGCGAGGTCGCCCGCCGGCTCGGAATCGGCCGCTCGACGCTCTACCGCAAGCTGAAGGATTACGGAATCGATCCCGATGATCCGCTGAAGCAACCGAGCCTCGAAGAGGCGGAATTCTGAGTCGGAAGACGCGGAATCGCATCGAATTGCCTGCTTTTCGTTAAAAAAAGATTCACGCCCGGTAACAAAATTTGCCGGGCGTGATTTCTTTTAGCGTTTCGAGATGAAAGCGCTCTACTGCTGAAAAATGCGGTTTTTGCGGGCTTTTTTGACCTATGTCACAGACCGGCGATTCAGTTTCGTACAAGAAAACCCCGTCATCATCCGCCTAAGCGCCTTGCTGATTCGGAAAAAAACGCTGGAAAAGAGCGTTAAAATCGGCATAAAGCGTGACTTGGTAAAAAACCTGGTTGGCGTTTAAACCTTGTTAGTGCATCGTTCACTATAAATGGGGATATGACGTTAACGAACGCATTTGCCATCGTCTAAACGTATTTGCCCGCCATAGGGCGACGTGGGACGGTGACCAGTGGACGGGGATCGAGTTGTATCAAAACGCAGAGACCAAAGGCCGGGTTTCACGGATGGTGGGGGGCTTGACCGCATGGACGCGGAAGGTCGTTAACCATCTGGCGATTGCCGTGCCGGCGCTCGCGATCGCGGTCGGGTTGCTTACCACCTCGGCGCAGGCCGGCCAGACCCGGGCGCTGAAGATTTACCACCTGCACACTCATGAGAAGGCGATCATCGTCTTCAAGCGCAACGGCCGCTATGATCCGGCCGGGCTCAAAAAGCTCAATTACATCCTGCGCGACTGGCGCCGCGACGAGCCGACCCGTATGGATCCCAGGCTCTTCGATCTGATCTGGGAAGTCTACCAGAAGTCCGGTTCGCACGAATATATCAACGTCGTCTGCGGCTATCGTGCCCCGGAAACCAATGCGATGCTGCGCTCGCGCACCCGCGGCGTGGCCGAGAAAAGCCAGCACATGCTCGGCAAGGCGATGGACTTCTACCTGCCCGACGTCAGGCTTTCCAAGCTGCGCGAGATCGGCATGAAATTCCAGGTCGGCGGCGTCGGCTTCTACCCGACTTCCGGCTCGCCCTTCGTCCACATGGATGTCGGTAATGTCCGTGCTTGGCCGCGTATGCCGCGCCGCGAACTGGCCCGCTTGTTTCCCGACGGCAGGACGCTGCATAAGCCGCTCGAAGGCGGCGTAATGCCCGGCTATGCCGCCGCTCTCGCCGATTATCATCGCCGTGTCGACTCCGATTCGATCCGTGTCGCCGGCAACCCGTCCAGCAATTCCGATAACGATACCGGCGGTACGCATCACAAGAGCCTGCTCGCTGCTCTCTTCGATACCCACGACGAGAGCGAAGACGATATGGCCGATGCCGATATCGATTCGACGCCGGCCAAGGTTGATCGCAGCCATAAGAACGATCAGATCCTGACGGCTCAAGACGACGGCAAGGCGGACAAGCAGGACAGCAAGGACACCGAGACGGCGTTCAACGCGCCGGTGCCGAAGAGCCGTCCGGCCTATACGGATGACGACCAGCCGACGACGCTGGAGACGGCGCTGCTCGGCCAGAAGAAGAACCCGGCCGAAGAAGCGATGCAGGCCGCGCTGACGCCGCAGCCCGCCGACCAGGCGAATGCTGACGACAATGCCGACCAGCCCGAATTCGCCGATCTGAAGTCCTATCGTGTCCCGGTCCCGCAGTTGCTCGGCGAGCGCAAACGGCCTGGCGATGCAGACGATACGGTGATGACCGCTTCGCTCGATCCCAAGGATACCGCCGCCATGGCTGCCGTGCCGGTGCCGGATGCGCGGCCTGAGGATGACACGGCGGTCAAGGATGCCGACCAGACGGTGACTGCGACAACGACGGCCAAGGCTGACGAGATCAAGGTTCCGGCAGGCGATATCAAGCCGGCGGAGATCGCGGCGCTTGCGGCGCAGACTTCCGACGCCGCCAAGGCTGATGCCACGACCGACGAGGATGAGGCCGACGCGATCACCGATACGCTCGACAATGTCGACAAAAACGACCAGAAGAGCAACATGGCCGAGATGGCGTCGATCGACGTGCCGAACGACACGAAGTCCGTGACCCGCTCCTTCGTCCTGCCGGCCAATGCAGCCGACCAGATGTCGGACCAGTCTGCCGACACGCCGAAGACCAAACCGAACCGCAAGCTGACGGCCGAGCAGATCGTCAAGCATGCCCGGCTGTCGAAGAACATGATCGCCCAATGGGCACTGGCCAAGGGCCGTCTGGAACTGGTGCAGAAGCCGATCAAGACGCAGCGCGTCGCCACCCGGATCATGCCCAGCCAGCAGCCTGAGCAGAGGCAAGGCAACACGGTTCAGATCGACCCGGGCCGGTTCTGATCATAGTTGAGCTGAATATGTGAAACCGCCGGAGAAATTCGGCGGTTTTGTTTTGCGCGGTTGTTGGCGACAGGCGTTCGCTGGCGGCGTGGCCGAAAATTGTCCTGCGATCAGCGCTTGCAGCGCCAGGCCTGGCTCAGCGCCGCCGAGATCAGTTCCGCCGAGCCGAGTTTGCGCTTGCCGGTATTGCGTTCGACATAGTTGCAGATGATGTTCTGCATCTGGCCGAGATCGGCATCGTCAGGCACACAGATGCCTTCGGTGGTTTTCTGCAGATAGGTCAGAATGAGCTTCTTGGCCTGCGGCGACTTCTCCTGTTCGAAGCCTTTGGCCAGCAGATCGGTATCGCGGCCCCATTTGTCGATCCAGCCCGCCAGATAGCCGAGCAGGAGCGGGCTGTCGTCGGTGCAGAGTTTCTTGATCGTGTCGCCGGCGTAGAAATCGGCGGAAGCGGGAAGTGGTAGTGCAAGAGCCAAGACGATAGCGGCCAACCCGGTTCGATGCATTTCCCTTCCCTCTATTCCCCTGGCGCGAAAGCGCTACCCGGCAACATAGGTTCAAATCGCGGCGGCTGGCAATCCCATGAATTGCAAGGCGAAGTTATTCATTTGCGCCTGTGGGATCGCTGATAAACAGCGGACAAAAGAAAACCGCCGGATTGGTCCGGCGGTTGTTCAAACAGACGACGGGAGGGCTTACTCCTCCGGCGGCGCTTCCACCRTGCCGAGCGCGATCATGTAGGTTTCCAGGATCGCCTCCTGTTCCAGCCGTTCGTCCCTGTCCTGCTTGCGGATCGAGATGATCTTGCGCAGGATCTTGGTGTCGAAGCCGGTGCCCTTGGCCTCGCCGTAGACATCCTTGATGTCGTCGGCGATCGTCTTCTTTTCTTCTTCCAGCCGCTCGATCCGCTCGATGAATGATTTGAGCTGATCACGGGCTACGCCCATTGCATCCGCCATGCCTGCTCCTTCGTGATTCTTTTCTGTCGATCAGGGCCGTTCCCCTGCCGTGAAAGGCAGGCAAGGTCAAGCGGAATCGGACGCGTGAGGACGCGTTCGCCGCTACTCCTTCGGGCGGTTGATCTCGAAGGCGGTTTTCTGTGCATCGCTGGCATCCTTCTGATGCAGGCGCTTCCAGTCGTCGTAAGGCATGCCGTAGACATGCTCGCGCGACTCATCCTTCGAAACCCGCAGGCCGGCTTCGTTGGCGGCGTCGAGATACCAGTTCGACAGGCAGTTGCGGCAGAAGCCGGCGAGGTTCATCAGGTCGATATTCTGCACGTCGCTGCGCTCTCGCAGATGCTCGACGAGCCTGCGGAAGGCTGCTGCTTCCAGTTCGGTCTGCTGCTCTCGGGTAAGTTCGGTCATGTCATGCCTCATAGGGTCCGGTGCGCGAGCGGTAGACATGGTATTTATGCAGGCCGGGCTCGGCATTCAACGCGGCGAAGACAGGCGCCAGCCGGTCGCACCAGGCGTCCACCCCGGAGGCGTCGCCGATCAGGTCCTGCCGGACTTCGAGCAGGAGGTGCGGAATGCCCGCTTTCATGCAGTGGCGATACATGGTGTCTCCGCGTAGCGCCCCGTCATAGGGTTCGTTGTCGCCGGTCACCACATCAGGCATTGCGGCCAGCGCATCCAGCATCAGGATCGGTGCGCGCGGATCGGCATCCCAGAGCACGCCGGCATGCCAGGGACGCGGTATGTTTTTCCAGAAGGGCGTGAAGGAATGCAGCGACAGTACCAGTGGCGCTGCGCCGGTTCGCTCCGCCACGTTGGAAATCATGCCGTCGATCGCCTGGTGATAGGGGCGGTGATAGCGCGCGATGCGGCGGTTCCACTCCTCCTCGGTGATCGGATGATTGCCGGGAATGATGGCGCCGTCGGAGATCTTCATGATCAGCGTCGGATCGTCTTCGCCGCGATTGGGATCGATTAGCAGACGCGAGAAGCAGCTCATGACAGCAGGGCAGCCGATGCGGGCGGCGAGCGCCCGCGTCAGCGCCTCGATGCCGATGTCGTAGGCGATGTGACGCTGGAATGCCTGCATCGGCAGGCCGAGCGAGCCATATTCGGCCGGCAGACGGTTGGTCGCGTGATCTCCAAGCAGGATGCAGCCGCTATCGAGATTGCCGGGGATGATTTCGAAAGCCTGAAAGTCCTGCATCGCCACACTTTTTGACATGATTATGCTGTTTTGCATGTGAAGAAGCCGCTTTCAAGGGCGGTTTTGCAAGCTTTTATTGTGCGTTAGCACAAGGACGCATATGAATGTCAGTCACGCAAGACCGCCGTAAATGCCGGGCGGCATCACATCGCGCGATCTTCCGGGCCATGATGGTCCGATTGAGATGAATCGTCACAGCTTCGCGTAATATAATCGATTGAAAGTGCGTTGACATTCATGGCCTGTCGACGCAAAAGGGCCTCAGCCGGGGAGCCAACGGAAACGTCATGCTCGTTACATCTAATTCCCTTACACGACTTGCCAAGGTCTCTTCGATTCGGACGAGCCGGCTGCGAGTCTTGGCTTTGGTCGGCTTGTTCATCGTTTCGTGCGGGGCCTCACTGTCGCTGGCCAGTCCCGCCGCCGCGGAGTTCCGGGTTTGCAACGCGACACAGAACCTTGTCGGCGTGGCGATCGGCTATCGCGCCAAGGAAGGCTGGATCTCGGAGGGATGGTGGCAGATACCGGCGACCACATGCGCGACCCTGATCGAGGGCCAGTTGCAGAGCCGCTACTACTATCTCTACGCCGAGGACGCCACGCATGGCGGGCGCTGGACGGGCAATGTCAACATGTGCGTGGCGGAAAACGAATTCAAGATCACGGGCGTGCAGGATTGCTACGCGCGGGGATACCAGCAGTTCGGTTTCAAGGAATATGACACGGGGCGCCAGGGAAGCTGGATGGTTCAGCTCACCGATACGCCCGCATCTCAAGAAAGCCAGAATTGATGAAGCGGAACAGGAAAGTCAAAATCCTCGCCACCCTGGGGCCGGCCTCCAGCGAAGAGAGCATGATCGAGAAGCTGCACCAGGCCGGTGCGGATGTCTTCCGCATCAATATGAGCCATTCCAGCCATGATATGATGCGGACGCTCATCGGCCGCATCCGCGCCGTCGAGGCGCGTTCGGGCCGGCCGATCGGCATCCTGGCCGACCTCCAGGGACCGAAGCTGCGCGTCGGCAAATTCGCCAATGGCCCGCAGGAGCTCAAGGAAGGCCAGACGTTCACGCTCGACAATCGTGACGAGCCGGGAGACGGCAATCGCGTTTACCTGCCGCATCCGGAAATCCTGCAGTCCGTCAAGCCGGGCGACCGGCTGCTGATCGACGACGGCAAGTTGCATCTCAAGGCCATCGAGTGCGATGGTACCCGCATCGTCACCAAGGTCGTCGCCGGTACGAAGATTTCCGACAAGAAGGGCGTCAGCCTGCCCGATACGCTGCTCGCCATCGGCGCGCTGACCGAGAAGGATCGTGCCGACCTCGACGCGGTGCTGGCCACCAACAGCGTCGACTGGGTGGCGCTCTCCTTCGTGCAGCGCCCAGAAGATCTGGCCGAAGTGCGCAAGATCGCCAAGAACCGCGTCGGCATCATGTCGAAGATCGAAAAACCGCAGGCGGTCGAGCGGATCGACGAGATCATCGAGCTCTCCGATGCGCTGATGGTGGCGCGCGGTGACCTCGGCGTGGAAATGCCGCTCGAAGCCGTGCCGGGCATCCAGAAGCAGTTGACGCGCGCCTGCCGCCGCGTCGGCAAGCCGGTGGTCGTCGCCACCCAGATGCTGGAATCGATGATCACGGCGCCGGTGCCGACGCGCGCCGAAGTCTCGGATGTGGCGACTGCGGTGTTCGAAGGTGCGGATGCGATCATGCTGTCGGCCGAGTCGGCCTCCGGCCAATATCCGATCGAGGCGGTCACCACGATGGCTTCGATCGCCAGCACGGTGGAGCGCGATCCCTATTATCCCAACATCATCCATGCGCAGCGGACGCAGCCTGAGCCGACCGGCGCCGACGCTATCTCGCTCGCCGCCCGCGAAATCGCCGAGACGCTGAAGCTGGCGGCAATCGTCTGTTACACCGGCTCCGGCAATACCGGCCTGCGCGCCGCGCGCGAACGTCCGTTCACACCGGTCATCGCGCTGTCGCCGATCATCGAGACGGCGCGCAAGCTGTCCCTCGTCTGGGGCCTGCATTGCGTGGTCACCGAGGATGCGCGCGACCTCGACGACATGGTCAACCGTGCCTGCCGCATCGTCCATGCCGAAGGTTTTGGCAAGGCGGGCGATCGTCTGATCATCACCGCTGGCGTGCCGCTCGGGACGCCGGGCAATACCAACATGCTGCGTATTGCCTATATTGCGGCGGACGGAGAGAGCGGGATCTGATGCCTATCGACAAAGCTTATCGAGAGGCGGCTCGCCTCTCGATGGCAACAGGTAGAGCCCGCGCATCTGCTTGCGCGCGGGGCATGGGCCGTCCGAGCAGATAGCCCTGCACCTCATCAAAACCTTCCGCACGCAGTCGTTTCAACTGCCCTTCCGTTTCGACGCCCTCGGCGAGCGCCGTGGCACCGAAGCCGCGTGCGATGCCGGCCACGGCGCGCACGATGGCGAGATCGCCGGCGTCGTCGTCGATACCCGCGACAAAGCTCTTGTCCAGCTTGATCTTGTCGAAGGGGAAGGATCGGAGATAAGCCAGCGACGAATAGCCGGTGCCGAAATCGTCAATGGCGATCCGCACGCCAAGTGCCTTGATGGCTTTGAGCAATGGCACGCCCTGAACGGCGTCGGAGAGGAAGACGCTCTCGGTAACCTCGATTTCCAGCCGATCCGGCTGAAGGCCGGTGTCGCCCAAAATGCGTACCAGGGTCTGCAGCAGGCCTACGTCGCGGAACTGGCTGACCGACAGGTTGACGGCGATCTTGAGATGTTCCGGCCAGAGTGCGGCGGTCTTGCAGGCCTCGCGCAGCACCCATTCGCCGATCTGCACGATCAGGCCGTTTTCTTCGGCCGCCGGGATGAATTCCATCGGCGGCACCAGGCCGCGGATCGGATGGCGCCAGCGGATCAGCGCTTCGAAGCCGGTAAGCGCGCCGGTGCCGGCCTGCGTGATCGGTTGATAGAAAAGCTCGAGCTCGTGGCCGGCGATTGCGTCCCGCAATTCGATCGCCATCTGGTGGCGTCGTTCGGCGGCGATGCGCATGTCGTTGGCATAGAAACGGTGGGTAGAGCGCCCGGCATCCTTGGCGGCGTAGAGGGCGAGGTCGGCACTGCGCATCAGCACGTCGACGCTATCGCCATCCTCGGGGCCAAGTGCGATGCCGACGCTGCAACTGACATATTCTCTGGCGCCATCGAGATCGAAAGGTTTTTCCAGCAGCCGGAACAGGTCCTCCGCGAAACTATGTGAGCGGTTGCCATCCGAGCTTAGATCGAGGATGACGGCGAACTCGTCGCCGCCCAAACGCGCGACGAAGTCGGTCTGCCCCTTGAGATGGTTCAGGCGGCGGGCGATTTCGCGTAGCAGAGCGTCGCCGGCCGGATGGCCCATGCTGTCGTTGACATGCTTGAAATGATCGACGTCGACGCACATCAAGGCAAACGGTCCGAGAGCTTCGGTGTCGTCGAGGCGATTGCGGATGCGCTCCATGAACGCTGCGCGGTTGGCGAGCCCGGTGAGTACGTCATGCATGGCAAGCCGTTCGAGCCTGGCCTCGAATTCGCGCTTTTCCGTTACATCGCGGCTGATGCCGATCAGGTAGCGCGGCGGCAGTCCGTCGGTCGACGGCAGCACACGGCGGACGGTGTGGACCGTGCGCCGTGTGCCGTCCGGACGGTCGAACTTCTCTTCGACATAGGTGATTGTCTCGGAGGAAAAGGCGCGCATGTCCTCGCTGCGGAAATCCCGCGCCAGATGCGGCGGGAACAGCATGGCGTCGTTCTTGCCGACCACATCGGAGAAGGGCAGGCCGGTGATCGCGCCGCAGGCGTCGTTGAAGCGGATATAGCGGCCGTTGTCGGCCATGTCCTTGACGAAGATGCCAACCGGCAGATTGTCGACGATGCTGTCGAGCAGGGTGCGGGTGGAGAGCGCTTCGTTCTGCGCGGCGCTGAGTTCGCTTCGGTCCTGCACGATGGCAAGGATGGCACTCCTGCCGTCGAACAGCATTTCGCGGCCATAGGTCAGGACCTGAAAAACCTCGCCATTGGATTTCAGGTGCTCCCAGCGCTCGGCCTTTTCCATATCGCTGCGCGCCTGGACGGCGTCGAGCATGCGCTGCCGCTCGGAATGCGGCCGGATGTCGAGCACAGTCAGCGCAGCGAATTCGGACTCCGAATAGCCATAGAGGTCTTGCGCCGCCTTGTTGACGATGAGGAAGCGCAGGGTCACGGGATCATAGATCCACATCGGTGAGGGATGGATCTCGAACAGCGAGCGAAAATCGCTCTCGGCCATGTTCAAAACCTGTTTTTTTAACGCAGTCATTGTGCAGCCGGCATGGTTGAAAAGCTGCACCATAATCGAGAATATTAAATAAAATCAGAATTATAGGAAGATTATCGGTTGGGCAGCTGCTTAGATTTTAAGCAGTTTGAGGAGGCGATGCCCGTGAGCGAGTACGGCGGACTAAACTCGGGTAGCCCGCCTTTCGACCGCTCGCACCAACTCCATCAGATCGATATCCCTGCCGGACAACCGCTCGATTGCCGCGATCGCCAGGTCGGTTGCTACATAGTCCGGCTTGTGGCCGAGATTTCGCACCCAATAGAGCTCCGCACCTTCTATGTCGCGCTTCAGGCCGCGTGAATGCAGTTCCTCGTAGACGATCTCATCCCTGTCGCCAGTGATGACGATTGTCGGCGCGGTGATCTCTCTGTAGCGCGGCTGGGTGCGCTGGACGTGCGCCAGCAGATTGGCTACGTCGAAGGCGTTGTTGCGGAAATTCCGGGATCGCAAAAGCAGCGGGATCGCCGCGGCGTCGACATAACCTTCCGGCACCGGATTGGGATGGAAGACGCCCGGGATCATGCGATCCATCCGCATGCGGGCAATCGGCGCGACGAGCGTATTGCAGAAGATCGGGCCGATCACCGGCATGGCCGCCAGATGATAGTACCAGTCGACGCCGCCCTTCCACGGATGGGTTGCGGGGGAAAGAAACAGCAGTCCGGACGTCCTATCCGGATGGCGTAGCGCGAAGGCGGCGACAGTGGCGCCGCCGAAGGAATGACCGACCATGATCGCGCTGGTGATACCCTTGGCGGCCATAAGCCGGGCGATGGCGTCGGCCTGGCCGTCCGGGGTGCGGTTGTCGAGGCCGCCGCGTTCGGAATAGCCGTGGCCGGGCCGGTCGACGAACAGCATTTCCGCGCGTGTCTTCAGCGGTTCGAGGAAGGCTGTCATCTGGTCGCGCAGATTGCCGCTGGCGCCATGGATGAAGACCAGCGGCGGCAGGTCGGCGGTTTCGGGCCGCTGCCAGTGGACGCTGTTCATGCTGAAGCCGCCGATGTCGGTGAGCCGGCCGATATTCGGATAGCGGTGGCCGATCTTCGTGGACTGCCAGCGGGTGTAGATGAAGCCCCCGGCGAGAATCACTGGGAACAGCAACAGGACGTAGGCGATGAGCTTGAGAAAGAATAGCATCCGCAAATGTTCGATGAGAAGAGCCTCGGCGCTTATACGCGCGCGTGAGCAATGTCAGATCATGTTTTCTGGCCGCTCAGCTTGTCGATCAGATCGAGAGCCTCTTTCTGGGCGTCGCGATCGGCGGGATAGTAGGAAAGATAGGTCTGCCAGGCCTTGAGTGCATCGGTGTCATGGCCGGTGTCCTCGAGAATGCCGGCCAGGCCGGAGAGCGCGCCGAGATGGCGCGGCTCCAGCGCCAGGACATGGGCGACGTCGGACATCGACTTGCCGGCATTGCCCATCAGGTAGTGGATCGTGGCGCGGCGGTTCCAGCCTTCGGCGAATTTCGGCGCCAGCAGCGTGACCTGATCGGCGAAGTCGAGGGCGGCGCCATAACGCTTGTCGTCAAGCGCCTTGGAACAATTGGCCATCAGCATGTCGACGGTGGCGCTGCCGGACTGGGCAAGGGTTTCGCGGATATTGTCGGCCAGGATGCGGGCCTTGTCCGGATCGCGCTCGCGCTTGAGCTTGGCATAGAGCAGGTTGAGCTGCTGGTCCTGCGGGGCGAGGGGGCCGAGTTCGCTTTCCTGGGCGGCAGGCTTTGCTGCCGTGGCCGGCTTGTCGGCCGGCAGTGCTGCGGTCGCGGTCACACCGGAAATCAGGATCGACAGGGCAAACGTAGAAAAGCGCATGGCGGGCATGGTAGCCCGCCAGTGCAAAGATTCAAACTGAAATCTGCGGCTCAAGCCGAGAAGGGCCTCAGCCCTGGCGAGCCTTGTAGCGCGGGTTCAGCTTGTTGATGATATAGATCCGGCCCTTGCGGCGGACCAGACGGTTTTCACGATGACGTGCCTTAAGCGCTTTCAGCGAGTTCTTGATCTTCATTGTTCTGATCCGCGACGGTTGTTTCGGGTTGCCCCGGTTACTCAAATCAAAAGCGCGCCGGTTTCAAGGGCGCGCCTCAAGTTGGGCAGGCATGTACCGGCAGAGAGGCGTTCTGTCAACCATCTGTCATGGTTATTTCGCTGCCCACACCCTGCTTTCTACAGCATGTCGCCCGAAAGTGGCCCCCGGTTTCGGGATAACGACATGCGGAAAAAGCCAAGAAATAAAGCGCGTCTGCGCTTTATTGAAAAAGCCGGCGTTTCGCCGGCTTGATCAGGCATTCTCGTGAGTGTCCGGAGCGATCAGTGGCCGCCGAAAGCGGTCTTCAGCAACGACAGCTGCGCCTGGACGGAATTCTGGTTGGCGGTGATGCTCTGGGCATCGGCCGGGCGGTAGATATCGCGGTCGAGCACGGCGACGCGGCTCTGCAGGCGCACCGACTTCTCGATCAGTTCACGGAAGGCCTGCGGCAGGTCGTTCCAGCCGGGCGCGCTGTGGTCGACATTGAACGTGTCGAGCCGGACCTTCTTCTTCTCCGAGACGACCTGGTCGCGGGTCATTTCGCCATTGTTGATGGCGCGCTGCAGCAGCAGCCAGGAGGCGACCTGCATCAGGCGGGTGGTCAGCCGCATCGATTCGGCGGCGTAGAGGACGGACGCCATGCGCGGAAGGGATTTGGAGGCCGATCGGCCCGCACCGTCGAGATAGCTCGCAGTTTCTTCGACCAGCGCCATGCCTTCGGAATAAAGATTCTTGAACTGTGCCGAGGAGGCCGCATGGCCGGCGAAGCTGATCGTGTTGGCTCCGGATTCACGCATCATTTATCAACCCTGTGTACGCATCACTAACAAAACCGGCGGGGAGGAAATGTTCCCTGCTCGCTTTCCCGATACCAGGATCATGCCGTTCGTTGGGATGTCACGCAACTTGAATCTTAAGGAACGGTTAATCTCCACAGTTTGCTTTAAATACTCGTAAAAACCACCTGTTACAAGGGATTTGACGCCAGGCGCCGCGGGCGAGAGACAAAGCACAAAAAAAGAGCCGCAAGAAGCGGCTCTCAAGGTAAAACAGGGAGAAAAATCAGACCCAATCCGAGAGGAAATTGCCTGAGTCCAGAAGCTCTGGATAACCACAGTAATAACGCAGAAAGGTTAATAAACCTTTAATCCAATGGATAAATGTCAATTGACGCGGGCAATTTCAGGACGCAGGCGAYGGTATCGAGGCCAAGGAGTGCAGGCCTTGGCTTATGACGACGGAGGCGCAAGGATAGGCCCTTCAATTCGGCGCAATCTTCATCTAGTTTTATGGCACAAATTTTGGGGATAGTAGAATCGCATGGCGGCACCAGGCTTTTTCGATCGGGACGACAGTGACGCCCAGGCCGCGGTTTATGGCCGCAAACTTTCCAGTCCGATGTCCGTTCTCTGGACGATGGTGATCTTCCTCATCCTCGTCGGGTTTGTCGCCGCCATTCTCTTCCGGCAGGCGCACAACGCCTTCGTCGCCAATCCGGGCCTCAACGGATTGATTATCGGCGTGGAGTTGATCGGCATCCTGCTTTCCTTCAATCATGTGATTGCGCTCCGGCCAGAAGTGCGCTGGTTCAATTCCTTCCGCGCCGCCGGCAGTGCCGAGAAGGTCGGCCGGGACCCTGTCATGCTGGCACCGATGCGGGCGCTGATTGCGTCGAGCAGCACCGGCGCGATCTCCACGGCGACGTTGCGCTCCATCCTCGATTCGATCGCCTCGCGCCTCGACGAGACGCGCGACACCAGCCGCTATCTCACCGGCCTGCTCGTTTTCCTCGGCCTGCTCGGCACCTTCTGGGGTTTGCTCGGCACGATCGGCTCGATCAACACCGTCATCCAGAACCTTGATCCAGGCAGCGGCGAGACCGGCGATATCCTCAATACGTTGAAGGAAAATCTTTCGGCGCCGCTGACCGGCATGGGCACGGCCTTTTCGGCCTCGCTCTTCGGTCTCTCGGGATCGCTGATCCTCGGCTTCCTTGACCTGCAGGCCGGCCGGGCACAGAACCGCTTCTATAACGAGCTGGAAAACTGGCTGTCGTCGGTGACCGACATTTCCGGCGATTTCGCCGTGGCGCCGGTGATCGAGGGCAATGCGGCGTCTTCGTCAGAGGACCTCAAGGCACTGTCGGAACATCTGGTGAAGATCACCCAGGAAGGCGGCAACACGCAACGCTCGACCGCCGCCATGGCCAATCTCGCTGAAGGCATCCAGGGCCTGGTGCGCAACATGCGCACCGAGCAGCAGATGCTGCGCGACTGGATCGAGGCGCAGCAGGAAGAATCGAAACTCCTGCGCCGCACACTCGACAAGCTCAGCGACAAGATCGAGGGCAAGTAAATGGCCCTGCGCCGCAGAGAGCGAAGCGTCGACTACTGGCCGGGCTTCGTCGACGCGCTGTCGACGCTGCTGATGGCGATCATGTTCCTGCTCACGGTCTTCGTGCTCGGCCAGTTCGTCATGAGCCGGGAGATGTCCGGCAAGGACCAGGTGCTCGACCGGCTCAACAACCAGATCAACTCGCTGACGCAGCTGCTGGCGCTGGAAAAAAGCGGCAAGCAGGATATGGAAGACACGTTTGCCAACCTGCAGGCGCAACTCGCCAGCGCCGAGGCCGACAAGACCCGGCTGCAGAAAATGCTCGATCAGGGCACCGGCACGAACGAGACCGACAAGGCGAAGATCGGCGACCTGACCGGCCAGCTCGGCCAGCAGAAGGAAGTCAGCGAGCGGGCGCTCAATCAGGTCGAACTCCTCAACCAGCAGATCGCCGCGTTGCGTGCCCAGATCGCCGCCGTCGAAGGGGCGCTGCAGGTCTCGGAAGGCAAGGACAAGTCGTCGCAGGCGCAGATCGCCGATCTCGGCCGACGGCTCAACGTGGCTCTGGCGCAGCGGGTGCAGGAGCTCAACCGCTATCGCTCCGACTTCTTCGGCCGGCTGCGCGAAATCCTCTCCGACCGCGAGAATATCCGCATTGTCGGCGACCGCTTCGTCTTCCAGTCGGAAGTGCTGTTCCCCTCCGGCAGTTCGGACCTGAACGATGCGGGCACGACGGAAATGGCCAAGCTGGCGACCGCACTGATCGAGCTTGCCAAGGAAATCCCGCCCGAGATCAACTGGGTGCTGCGCGTCGACGGACATACCGATAACGTGCCGCTGTCCGGCAATGGACGTTACAGGGACAATTGGGAGCTTTCCTCGGCGCGTGCGATTTCGGTGGTGAAATACCTGATTTCGCAAGGCGTGCCGGCGGACAGGCTGGTGGCGGCCGGTTTCGGCGAGTTCCAGCCGATCGCACCGGGGGATTCGCCGGATGCGCGGAATCAGAATCGGCGTATTGAATTGAAATTGACGGAGAAGTGAGGGGAGGGGAGGGGCGAACGGGAAACCTACGAGTTTCACCTACTGCCGTATCGCTGCCGTCACCACGATCACCACCGCCATCACGATCGCGATCTTCCAGAAATCCCGTCTCCGCCGCAAGCCCGGAACGTCGAACGGCTTGATCAGATGCAGCACCATTAGAATGATTGCGAGCAGCGGAACGATTTTCGCCAAATCTGATCTTCCTTAAGTCTTCCGCCATATAATCGGCATGATTATTCAATTGGTTGCCGCTACCGCCGGTGGGGGCTGCGCGGGGTTCGGAAATACGCGAATCGGGTCTCCCGCCAAGTCTGTAACATGGTTTTACAAGCCATCCGGCTGTGCGATAGTGCATTATCCAGCCGCGCCCATCCACGCAAAGAGACTGTTGATGAGACAAAACCTGATTTCCGTCCTGGCACTGCTCACCGGAACCTTGTTTGTGTTTCTCGGCAACGGCCTGCACAGCCTGCTGCTGCCGATGCGCGGCACCGCGGAAGGCTATTCGGAGACGGTGCTCGGTTTCTTCGGTACGTCCTGGGCGGCAGGTTTCGTGCTCGGCTGCATCTTTGCCCGACGGTTGGTCAAGCGCATGGGGCACGTGCGGGCGTTTTCCGGCTTCATCTCGCTCTGTGCCATCACCGCGCTCTTGACCGGTATTTTCGTTCATCCGACCTTCTGGTTGCTGTCGCGCGCCGCCACCGGCTTTTCGGCGGCAGCGGTGGCGATGATCATCGAGAGCTGGCTCAATGAGCGCGCTTCGAATGAGAGCCGCGGGATGATCTTCTCGCTCTATATGTCGATCACGCTGATCGGCATCGTCTGCGGCCAAATGGCGGTGGCCTTCGTCGATTACCATACGCCGATCCTGTTCATGATGACCGGCATCGCCTACTGCATCGCCATGCTGCCGACGCTGATTTCGACGGCGCAGGCGCCGAAGCCACTCAATGAAATCAGCCTCGACCTTACTGCGCTCTACAAGAATTCGCCGGTCTCCTTCGTCGGCATCCTGCTGGTCGGCATTGCCAATGGCGCCTGGGGCACGCTCGGCGCGGTGTTCGGCGCCAAGGCCGGGCTGTCGCCGAGCGATATCGCGCTAATGATGACGATCACGATTTTCGCCGGTGCGGCGATGCAGCTTCCGGCAGGCCGCATGTCGGACCGCATGGACCGGCGCTATGTGCTCGCCATTCTTGCCGGCATCGCCTTTCTCGCCGGCATACAGATGTTCCTGCTCGAGCCGATCAACAACATCACCGTGCTGATCCTGGTCGGGGTCTATGGCGCGACGGCCAACTCGCTCTATCCGATCGCGGTGGCGCATGCCAATGACTTCGCCAAGCCGTCGCAATTCCTCAACGTCTCCGGCGGACTGCTGCTTCTCTACGGCATCGGTACGGTGATCGGGCCGTCGCTCGGCGGGCCGATCATGCAGACATTCGGGCCCTATGCGCTGTTCGGCGTCACCTCGACGGCGCATATCCTCATCACCGTGCATGCGATCATCCGTTCGCGGCTGCGTGCGCCGATCCCGGTCGGCGAGCGCGACAGCTATTCCAGCGTCTCCTCCGGCACGACCACGACGCCGGAAAGCCTGGCGCTCAGCCCGCGCTCACAGGCTGCCCAACCCTTGCAGCCGGCCCAGGATACGACTAACGTCACGCCCGAGGAGACGAGTGCTGCGCCACTCGCCGAAAAGGATGCAGGGACGGCCGCAGCATGAGCATGTTCGATGACGATCGACCGGTGAAAAAGGTGAGCCACGAGATCGGCGCCGATCTGTCGGCGATCTCGGTGGACGAGCTCAAGGCGCGTATCGCGCTGTTGAAAGAAGAGATCGGCCGCATCGAGGCCGAGGTCGCATCGAAATCGTCGAGCCGCAGTTCGGCCGAGAGCCTGTTTCGAAAGTAAGGCGTTGAGCGACAGCGGAGTTTCCACGTGGGTTGGTGTGCGCCATGTCAAGGCGCGGCCGCGGCTGTTTATTTCGACGATCATCGGCATTTTGGTCTATTTCCTGGCGCCGCTGCCGCGTGAAACATCCACGCGACTGCTGATCTCCTGGAACATCGCCGCCACATGCTTCCTGGTGACGATCATTACCATGATGCTGCGCTCGAACGACGAGGACATGCAGCTGCGCGCGCAGCGCACCGATGAGGGTCGTTTCGCCGTGCTGTTCACATCGGTGATTGCCGCAGTCGCCAGCCTTGCCACAATCGTCGTCGAATTGTCGCGGATTAAGGATGCAAGCGGTCGTGACGCGACATTCTATATCGCACTTTCCGTGGTCACGATCCTGGTGTCTTGGTCTTTCATCCAGATCATTTTCACCGAGCACTATGCGCACGAATATTATATGAAGACCCATGAGGGGCGGCGCAAGCGCGACGAACAAGGCTCAGGTCTCGGCTTTCCCGACAAGGGCAAGCCGGATTACGTGGATTTTCTCTATTTCACCGTCACGATTGGTGTCGCCAACCAGACGGCCGACATCTCCATCCAATCGCGGCCAATGCGTATCCTGGTGCTGATGCATTCTATAATCTCGTATTTCTTCAATGCGACGATCCTGGCGCTGAGTATCAATATCGTGTCGAGTATTTTGTAGGTTGCGTCCGGGATGCCCCGGATGATTAAGCTCAAATCATCCACATTGCCCCGCCCAAAAATTCGGCCTAGATAACGCCGATGAACCACACCTCGAGTAAAATCATGGAATTCAAGGCATTGAAGGCGGATATGCGCAGGGCGCGGCTCGCCGCGCGTGACGCAATATCTGTCGACGACCGAATGACGAAAAGCCTCGTCATGGCCGATCTTGCCGCCAATGCCATCGCGATCGAACCTGGCGAGGTGGTGTCCGGCTTCTTCCCCATCCGTTCGGAGGCCGATATCCGGCCGCTGATGCATCGCCTGAAGGGTCGGGGGGCGCGGCTTTGCGTGCCGGCGATCATCGACAAGCAGACCATTGTCTTCCGCCAGGTCGAGGATGGCATTCCGCTGATCGAAACTGGCTTCGGCACATCCGGACCGGGGCCGCATGCCGCCGAACTCGATCCCGACGTGATGCTGGTACCGCTCTCGGCCTTCGACCGGCGCGGCCATCGCATCGGCTATGGCGCGGGTTATTATGACCGTGCTATCTGGCGCCTCCGCGACAAGGGCATGGCACCCCGGCTGATCGGCGTTGCCTTCGATTGCCAGGAAGTCGACGCCGTGCCGGAGGAGCCGCATGACGTGGCGCTCGATGCGGTGCTGACAGAAAGCGGCCTCAGGGCCTTTGGAAAGGAATACTGATGCGGCTTCTGTTTCTCGGTGACATGGTGGGTCGGACCGGCCGTCAGGCGGTGTTCGACCGGCTGCCGGGCCTGATCTCCGATTTCAAGCTCGATTTCGTCATCGTCAACGGCGAGAATGCCGCCGGCGGCTTCGGCGTTACCGAGGACATTTTCTCGGCGACAATCACGGCCGGTGCCGATGTGATGACCACCGGCAACCATGTCTGGGACCAGCGCGAAGCACTGGTCTTCGCCGACCGTTATAACAATTTCCTCCGGCCGGCCAATTTTCCCGCAGGCACGCCAGGCAAGGGCTCGGGGGTGTTCATGGCGAAAAACGGCGCGCGCGTGCTGGTCGCCAATATCATGGGCAGGGTGTTCATGAGCCCGGATCTCGACGACCCGTTCAAGTCGGCTGAGACCATCCTCGAAGCCTGTCCGCTCGGCGAGCAGGCGGATGCGATCATCTTCGATTTCCATGCCGAGGCGACCAGCGAGAAACAGTGTTTTGGCCATTTCGTCGACGGCCGCGCCAGCTTCGTCGTCGGCACGCATACGCATGTGCCGACCGCCGACCACCAGATCCTCAACGGCGGCACGGCCTATATGAGCGATGCCGGCATGTGCGGCGATTATGATTCCTCGCTCGGCATGGAGAAGGAGGAGCCGCTGCAGCGCTTCCTCACCAAGGTGCCGCGCGGCCGTTTCGAGGCGGCGAGCGGCCCGGCAACGATCTGCGGCGTCGGCGTCGAGATTTCCGACAGCACGGGACTGGCGGAGAATATCGCGCCGCTCCGGCTCGGGGCGCGGCTCAAGGAAACCGTGCCGGATTTCTGGAGCTGAACTGCGCCGGCAGCGCAGAAGGGGGTACTGCACGCGATTGCCCATAAGCCTGTCGCTTCCCCCTTGAATGCAGGCTTTTCAGGCAATATAAGGCCGCATTCAAAAACAGACGCCGAAAAACACTGCAGGGATGTCATGGCCGGTCATTCACAATTCAAGAACATCATGCACCGCAAGGGAAAGCAGGATTCGATCCGTTCGAAAATGTTTTCCAAGCTGGCGCGCGAAATCACTGTTGCCGCCAAGGCGGGCCTGCCTGATCCGTCGATGAATTCGGCGCTTCGCCTGGCGATCCAGAACGCCAAGGCGCAGTCGATGCCGAAGGACAATATCGACCGCGCCATCAAGAAGGCTTCGGGCGCCGATGCCGAAAACTACGATCAGGTCCGCTACGAGGGCTATGGCCCGGGCGGCATCGCCATCATCGTCGAAGCGCTGACCGACAATCGCAACCGCACGGCTTCCAACGTCCGCTCGATCTTTACCAAGGCCGGCGGGGCGCTCGGCGAAACCGGCTCTGTGTCCTTCTCCTTCGACCATGTCGGCGAAATCCAGTATCCGCTGTCGGCCGGCAATGCCGACAAGGTGATGGAAGCGGCGATCGAAGCCGGCGCCGACGATGTGCAGACCGACGACGACGGCCACTGGATCTATTGCGCTTTCGAATCGATGGGTGAGGTCTCCAAGGCGCTGGAAGGCATGCTTGGCGAAGCCTCGACCGTGAAGGCGATCTGGCGGGCGCAGAACAATGTGCCTGTTGATGAAGAGCGGGCGGAATCTATGTTGAAGATGACGGATTCGCTCGAAGACGACGACGATGTGCAGAACGTCTACACCAATATGGACATTTCCGAAGAGATCATGGCCAAGCTGTCGGCCTGATCACGTTGGCCGGAATCTGAAAAATGCCGGCTTCGCGTCGGCATTTTTATTTGGTGGAGACTGGCATCTTCACGTCCGGCGCACTCGTAGCGGCCACGAATTTTTCGTGGAAACTTTCGAGCTCGCTGGCCTCCGTGTCCGAGATGGCCCAGAAAGCGAGGCCGCCTTCCGACCATTCGCGAATGTTATAGCTCTCGTGGCTCGTCGCCTTGCCGCGCTCCGTCGCACCCGGCCAGATGAACAGGTTGATGATATGGCCGCCGCGGCGATAGACCAGCGCCGCCACGACCTTGCCGTCGAGATAATCGACGCGGCCGCCGACCAGCGGGAAGCCGACGGTCTTGAGGTCGACAACCGGTGGCGAGAAGTCGATCTTGCCGGCGAACCAGGGTTTGACCGTGTGACGGTCCGAGGTCATGACATCGGCGAGGTGATCGGCGAGCAGCGAGCGGACGTGGTTGGCGACGATCTGATCCTGCAGGGCGATCTGCGTGTTCGGCACGTTGAAGAACAGGAACAAGCTCGCAGCCAGGGCTGCCATCGACGGCACCAGCGACCATTGGCCGGCGAGCCTGGTGATGCGCTGCCAGGTGCTTTCCGCAGGCCGAGCGGAGCGGGTCTCCCGGTTGAGGGCGGCGATGACTTGGCGGCGCACCTCTTCCGGCGCCCGCCATTTGACATCCGGCTTGGCGAGCAAGGCGCGCATCGCCTCGACGCGTTGCAGTTCGATTCGACAGCCGGCGCAAGTGGCAAGATGGGCCTCGAATTCGGCCACGTGGATCGAGTCGAGCTCGCCATCGACATAGCCGTGCAGCATGGCATTCCAGTTGGAATGATCCTCGGTGCTCATCGGCCGGCCTCGCCAGCCTGATGGGCGCGCCAGGCTTCGCCGAATTCGGCGCGGGCGCGGGCCAGTCGCGACATGACGGTGCCGACGGGAATGTCGAGCACTTCGGAAATCTCGCGATAGGAGAAATCCTCGAGTTCCCGCAGTACCAGCACTTCACGCATCGGCTCCGACAGGCCGGCGATCACTGCCCGCACGCGTGCCGACTCGCTCTGGCGCATGGTCGAGACTTCCGGCGTGTCGGCGTCGGAGGCGATGCGATGCACGGGATGTTCCGCATCGTCGTCGCTGTCTGGCGTTATCGAGATCTCGTAGCGCGCCTTGTAGCGGCCTTCGTTCTGCCAGGCGCGATGGCAATTGCGGATGATCGCGAACACCCAGGCGCGGGAATCGCCACCGCGAAAGCCATCGAAGGCGCGATAGGCGCGCAGGAACGCATCCTGGACGATGTCGCCGGCCGCATCCGGATCACGGCTGAGATAGCGGGCGAAATTATAGGCGGAGTCGAGATGCGGCACGATGGTCGACTGGAAGCGCTGCAAAGTCTCGCGTGACATGGCAGGCGCCGCGGCTTCTGCCGGACGGACCATGGCGCTGATCAGCGCCCAGGCTTGCATCGTCTTTCGGCGTGTGAGGTCGAGCAGCATCTCCGCCAATGTCCACGCATGCGTTGGGACGAGCGGCGCGGGGCGAGGGGAGAACAGAAATGGAGAGGCGGCCAGGGCTGTCATGATCTTCTTCGATTGGACTGCATTCGACCACTAGATCGTCTGGAGAGGGAGTTTATTCCCGGCGAAATCAATTTTTTCAAATTTATTTTGAGGCCAAGAATTCGAAAATCGAGTGTAGAAGAAATAACCACGTCTTTTCAATCTGTTGTAATTTTTCTTCGCGCCGTCGGGAATATTCGGACCCAGTCTTCGATCTTGTTCGTCAGTGGCCGCACTGAGGCAATTCCGGTGCCCACCCAAAGAGGAGATGCGAATATGCTCGATATGTCACGCCGCACATTTCTCGGCGCTGCTGCTGCCGGCGCCGCCTTCGGTCTTGCCGGCCAGCTGGAATTCATTCCGCCCGCTTATGCTGCCTCGTCGCTGGAGCCGGCGGTCGGCCACTACAAATACAAGGTCGGTTCGATCGAAGTGACTGCCATCTATGACGGCATCTGGCGCAAGCCGCATGACCCGATGTTCATCAAGAATGCCTCGGTCGACGACACCAAGCAGGCGCTTGCCGCCGCCGGCCTGACCACCGACTTCATGCCGATCCCGCTCACCGTCGTGGTGATCAACATGAACGGCAAGCTGATCATGATGGATGCCGGCTCCGGCGTCGGCCAGTGGCAGGCAAACGCCACGCATCTGCCCGCCAACATGAAGGCCGCCGGCATCGACTATACCAAGATCGACACGGTGATGATCTCGCATTTCCACCCGGACCATGTCTGGGGCCTGATGGAAAAGGGCACCAACGATCCGGTCTTCACCAATGCCGAACTGATCGTCAACGCCAAGGAATACAAGTGGTGGACCGATCCGGGTCGTGTCGCCAAGCTCGCCGAAGGCCGCAAGCCGGCCGGCAAGCGTATCGCCTCGGTGTTCCCGAAATGGAAGAACTGGCGGCTGGTCGACGACGGCACCGAAGTGGCGCCGGGCATCCGCATCATCGAGGCGCCTGGTCATACGCCCGGCCATTCGGTCTATCTGTTCGATGGCGGCAGCGAACAGCTGATGGTCTCGGCCGACATCATGTATGTGCCGGCGCTGCTGGCCCCGCATCCGGAATGGCAAGGCGTCTATGACCAGGACGGCCAGACGGCGATCGCCACCCGCCGCAAGCTGGTCGACCGCGTCATCGCCGACAATATCCGCATCTGCGGCTCGCACTTTCCGTTCCCGGGTTCGGGCACGTTTGCCAAGGATGGCAATGCCTACACGTTCACCCCCACGGTTCAGGCCTGATGTCAGGCGAGCTATTCGAAAGACAACATCATGATCAGACACATCCTCTGGGCTGCCTCGCTGGCCATGGCCCTTTCTACCGCCATCCCTGCTTTTGCCGTCGACAACATGGACGCCAGCACGCCGGTCGACCTCACCTCGGTGCGCGCCAAGATCGCGGCCAAGGATTACAAGGGCGCTCTCGCAGAATTGCGCGACCTGGCCGAAGACAACCAGCAAGCCGACGTCTATAATCTGCTCGGCTTCACGCTCAGGAAGACCGGCGATTTCAAGACCTCGCTGACCTACTATACCAAGGCGCTGGAGCTCGAGCCGGACCACAAGGGCGCGCATGAATATCTGGGCGAGCTTTATGTCGAGACCGGCAACATGCCCAAGGCCCAGGAGCAGCTTGCGGCGCTGAGCAAGCTGTGCCCGAATGGCTGCGAAGAGCTTGACGACCTGAAGGCGGCGATCGCCGGCAAACCGGATGCCGACTAGGACCGTCATTGACGACTATCTTGCGAGCAGGCGGTCAGCGCCTGTTCGTGCCCTGCCCGTGGTCTCAGGAGATGACACGATGACCGGATTAAAGGACATAGCGCTGTTGGTCGGCCGGCTGCTGTTGGCGCTGATCTTCGTCCACGAGGGTTATACGCTCGTCACCCATTTCGCCGGCGGCGCAGACTACATGGCCAAGCAGGGCATATCGCTGCCGCTGTTCGTGATGGTGATCGCGCTGCAGTTGGGCGCGGGCCTGGCGCTGGTGGTCGGGCTGCTGACCCGGCTTGGCGCGCTTGGCCTCGGCCTCTTCTGTGTCGGCACCGCCTTCATGTTCCATACCAATTTGGCCGACCAGAACGAACTGCTGCATTTCGAGAAGGATCTCGGCATTGCCGGCGGCATGTTCACCCTGATGGCTGCCGGAGCAGGGGCGATCTCGCTCGATCACTTCATCGAGCCCTGGCTCGCCGGCCTGTTCAAGCGGCAGGCTTGAAGCTCTTCAGCCTGGCAAAATATTCCAGTGAGCGCAGCCGGGCATCGAAATCATGAATGGGCGTCGAGATGATCAACTCGTCCGCCCGGGTGTCGGCCAGGAATGACTCCAGCCTGGCCGACGCCTTGTCCGGTGAGCCCACCACCGCATAGCGCAACGAATGTTCGACACCGATCTGTTCCTGCGGGCTCCAGAATTCATCCATGTTGCGGATCGGTTTGGGGAATTGGCCGCGGACATTGCGGCGCAGGTTGACGAATTGCTGCTGCGACGAGGTAAAATAGTAAGCCGCTTCCTCATCCGTCTCAGCGATCACGCCCATGATGCCGACCATGGCATAAGGCTTGTCGAGCTGGGCCGAAGGCTGGAAGCGCTCGCGGTAGATTTCCAGTGCGCCGAACAGGTCGTCTGGGGCGAAATGCGAGGCGAAGGCATAGGGCAGGCCGAGCATGCCAGCGAGATGGGCGCTGTAATGACTGGAGCCGAGAATCCAGAGCGGCACGCCGGTGCCGTAGCCGGGCACGGCGAGAATCTGGGTTTCCGGCGTCACCGGACCGAAATATTGCTGCAGTTCCAGTACGTCATTGGGATAGCTGTGGGCGCCGGCTTCGAGGTCGCGGCGCAGTGCGCGGGCGGTGCGCATGTCGGTACCCGGCGCCCGACCGAGGCCGAGATCGACGCGGCCGGGGAAGAGCGAAGCCAGCGTGCCGAACTGTTCGGCGATCACCAGCGGCGAATGATTGGGCAGCATGACGCCGCCGGAGCCGACACGAATCTTCTTCGTCGCAGCACCGACATGGCCGATCAGGATCGCGGTCGCCGCACTCGCCACCGCCGGCATGCCGTGGTGTTCGGCGAGCCAATAGCGGCTATAGCCGAGCTCCTCGGCTTTTTGGGCCATCCTGCGGGTGTTTTCGAAGGATTCGGGGATCGTGCTGTCTTCCGCGACGGTCGACAGGTCAAGGATGGAAAACGGAATCATGAGAAGTCCCTAACGCAATTTTGTTGCATTTAGGGACTCGATGGTAGGCGATCAAGCAAGCGGCGGCAAAATCAGCCGGCGCGGCGCCATTCGGTCTGCACTTGGTCAGCCAGGCGGAACTCGCCGAGGCGGTTGTCCATTTCCGCCGCTTCCTGCGCCAGCTGGTGGATCGCGGCAGTGGTTTCCTCGACCATGACGGCGTTCTGCTGTGTCATTGCTTCGATCTGGGTGACTGATTGGTTGATGTCGCGCAGCGTCTCGGATTCCTCGCGCGTCGCCGTCATCATCGCTTCGATGCGGCTGCCGATCGATCGGACATGGTCGCCGATGGCGGTGAGCGAGCTGCCGGCCTTTTCGACCAGCGACACGCCGGCCTCGACTTCCGCTGTCGACTTGTTGAGCAGCTCGGAAATCTCCTTGGCGGCCTTGGCCGAGCGCTGGGCCAGTTCGCGGACTTCCTGGGCGACGACGGCGAAACCCTTGCCAGATTCGCCGGCGCGGGCGGCCTCGACGCCTGCATTGAGCGCCAACAGGTTGGTCTGGAAGGCGATTTCGTCGATGACGCCGATAATGGTGTTGATCTGCTGCGACGAGTTCTGGATTGCTTCCATTGCCTTGATCGTCTCGCCCATGACTTTTGCTGAGGATTCCGTGCCGGCCATAGCGTCGCGGGCGATGCGGGTGGCGTCTTCGGCACGGCCCATCTGCGTCTTGACGCTCTGGGTCATTGCATCGATGGCGCTGGCCGTTTCGCTGACCGAAGCTGTCTGCCGCTCGGTGCGGGCGGCAAGCTGGTCGGCGCTGACCCGCATTTCGTCGGAGCCGGAGCGCATGGCGTTGGAATTGCCGCCGATCGCCGTCAGCGCTTCTGCGAGGCGGGCGGCGGATTCGTTGAAGTCGACCCTCAGGCTTTCCAGTTCCTGCGGGAAGGCTTCGGTGATCTGATAGGCGAGATTGCCGCCGGCCATTTCGTTGAGGCCCTGGCCAAGGGCGGTGACAACGCGCTCCTGGCGTTTTGCCTGTGCCTGCTGCTCCGCCAGCCGTCGGCCGGCGGCCTCTTCTTCCGCCCGTTCGGCGGCACGGGCCTGGGCTTCGAGCGAGCGCTGGGCGACGAGCGAGTCGCGGAAGCGGATCAGGGCGCGAGACATGGTGCCGATCTCGTCCTTGCGCGCTTCGCCGGTGATCGGTGCTTCCAGATTGCCGTTGGCGACCGTCTCTGTCGCGGCTGCCAGCCGGCCGAGCGGCGCGAACATGTGCTTCAGCGCCAGCCAGGCCGCGAACGATGTTGCCACCAGCACGACGACGCCGAACACGGTGAGCCAGGTGGCGATCTGCAGCGAGCCGGCATTGAGATCGCGATCGAGCACGCTCTCGGACAGGAGATACGTGTCGCTGCCGTCGGTGACCGGCAGGCTGAAGCTGTGTGCCGGGCCGTCGGCGCGCGCAAAGCTCGCGGTGGTCATGCCAGAATGGACTAAGGCGGCATTGCCATAGTCATAGGCAGCGACATCCGGAATGGTGAGATGCTTATCGATGACGCCGATCACCGTGCCGTCCTTGGTGATGATATTGGCCTGTTCGGCGCTGCCTTCCGGGATCGCCATGGTCAGCAGGCCGCTCAGGACCTCGTCGCGAACCTTGAACAGCATGATGCCGCGCAAAACGCCGAGTTCGGTCAGCGGCACGCCGACATACACGTCCGAGGTCACGCTGCCGCGGTCCATGGTGAGGCCCGAGAACGATGCTGGAATGTCGTCGTTCTGCGCATTCTTGACGCTGGCGCTGACGAGCGCGAACACCTTGCCGAGTCCGGTGGGCGCCCAGGCGGCATCGTTGGCGTTTTCGGCGAAGGTCTTGCCTTTGCGGTAGGAGTAGAAAATGTTGCCCTTGGCGTCGGTCATCAGGAGGTCGCTGAACGGACTGGTCGACAGCAGCTTGCCGGCTTCGGGCTGCAGCGCCTCATGGGCGGAGTAATAATAGCCGCCCGGGCCCTGCGGCTTGTTGAGCAGTTCCGGCTTGTCCTTGTTGGGATTGTCGGTGACGAAATATTTCTGCAATTGGGCCTTGGCGTCGCCCGGCTTCTTGTCGAGGCTCTTCCAGCCGCCCTTGAGGTTGACCATGGATTGCTGCAGGGCCTCGATCTTGGCGAGTGAGGCAGCCTGTTCGCGCACCTGGTGCAATTGGCTGAGCAGATTGCTGCCGCGGAATTCGAGGATGCTGTTCATCGACGCCGATGTCTGGCCCATGAAGATGCCGCTCGAACCGAAATAACCGAGGATCGACAGGCCGATGACGGACAGTGCGGTGAAGACGAGAAACAGGGCGACGGCTTTGGCCTGAAGCGAATGCAGCATTTTCGGCATCGAATTCTCCAACGAACGGGGATTCGCCTCAGGTTAAGAAGGCTACACGCTCCGGCGCGAAGAGATGCCGCCGGGAAGTGCCTGTCAGGGCGTTCCGAATGGTCTAACTTTCAACAGTGAACGGTTAAATGCGCGTAAAGAGGCCCGGAATTGCCTGATTTTTGTCACAAATCGGCACGGTTTTGGACCAAAGGCGGCGTCCGGCCGATTGGCGTTGTGCGCCACAAGCGACTATAGCTGAGCCATGGCTAGCTTGATTCGCATTATCGGCATCGATCCCGGTCTTCGCCGCACCGGCTGGGGCATTATCGAAACGCTCGGCAATTCGTTGCGCTTCGTCGCTTCCGGCACAGTGACGTCGGACGAGAAGGCCGATCTGGCCTCGCGGCTCTGCCAATTGCATGACGGCCTCGCGGATGTCATCCACCTGCACAAGCCGGACGAAGCGGCGGTCGAGCAGACCTTCGTCAACAAGGATGCGACCGCGACGCTGAAGCTCGGCCAGGCGCGCGGCATTGCCATGCTGGTGCCGGCCCGCGCCGGCCTGCCGGTCGCCGAATATGCGCCGAACGCGGTCAAGAAGGCGGTGATCGGCGTCGGTCATGGCGAGAAGCAGCAGATCCACATGATGCTGAAAGTGCTGATGCCCAAGGCGACCTTCGTTGGCAATGACGCCGCCGACGCGCTGGCGATCGCCATCTGCCATGCGCACCATACAGGCGGCGCCAGCAGCCGGCTGAAGGCGCTCGGCGGCTGATTTGTTCTTGACTTGTTCTGCCGGTAAGAATATTTCTTACATTGAAGGGATCAAGTCATGCGCGTCACGTCCAAAGGTCAGGTCACCATTCCACGCGATCTTCGCGAGCTCACCGGCATCAAGCCGAATAGCGAGGTCGTTTTTTCCATCGAAGCAGGCAAGCTTGTCGTGACGCCGAAGGATGGGGTGCAGGAAACCGCCGACAAGGCACGTCTTGATGCGTTCCTCGATACGCTGAAGCGATTGGAGGGCACAGGCGATCAGGATATCGATGCCGATGCGCTGATGTCGATGACGCGGGACAGGTGAGCCATGGCTGTTCTGGTCGATACCAATGTCCTCGTGGATATCGCGGTGCGGGATCAGGTCTGGCTGGATTGGTCGCGTCGACAGCTTGCGGAATCGGCGGGCGCATTGGTGATCAATCCAGTTATTTATGCGGAATTTGCCGTGCGTTATGCCTCGCCGGAGCAGGTGGATTACTTGCTGCCGGAAGGTGACTTCCACAGAGAGAATCTGCCCTGGACGGCCGCTTTTGCGGCGGGTGCCGCATTCCGAAAATATCGGCAATCCGGCGGTGACCGCGAACGGGTTCTGCCCGATTTCCTGATTGGTGCGCATGCGGTGGTGCGCGGCTACTCGATCCTGACGCGCGACCCCAAGGGTTACCGCAGCTATTTTCCGTCCGTCGAATTGATCACTCCCGAAACCCATCCCTGAAAGCAGCACCATGATCGGAAAACTCAAAGGCACGGTCGAGGAAATCGGCGAGGATTACGTCCTCGTCGACGTGCATGGCGTTTGCTATGTCGCCCATTGCTCGTCGCGGACGCTGTCGAAGCTCGGGGGCGTGGGCGAGGCGGTGGTGTTGTTCATCGAGACTTATGTGCGCGAGGACCAGTTCCGGCTGTTCGGCTTTACCACCGCGCTGGAGCGCGAATGGTTCCGGCTGCTGCAGATCGTCCAGGGCGTGGGTTCTAAGGTGGCGCTTGGCGTGCTGTCGACCTTGACGCCGGCCGAGCTTGCCAATGCGATAGCCTTACAGGACAAGACGACGATCAGCCGTGCTCCGGGTGTGGGGCCAAAGGTGGCGATCCGTATCCTGACTGAGCTCAAGAGCAAGGCCCCGGCCTTCGCCGGCGAGGCCTCGATCAATATTGGCCTGAAGCAGGAGCTCGGCGAGGGTGTTGCGCCTGCGCCTGTTTCCGATGCGGTGTCGGCGCTCACCAATCTCGGTTATTCGCGCGACCAGGCGGCGAGCGCCGTTGCTGCGGCGCTCAAGAACGGCGGCGAGGGGGCGGACAGCGCCCGGCTGATCCGGCTGGGTTTGAAGGAACTGGCGCGGTGATTGTCTTTGAGTGGATTTCTTACTAATGTAAATACGTAAGACGAATTGGAAAAAGTAAGATATGGGCGCATTCACGACATTGACTTCCAAGGGACAGCTTACCATCCCCAAGGAGGTCCGCGAGAGCTTGAATCTCGCGCCAGGTACGCGTTTCTATGTCACGGAGCGGAACGGCGCGGTCATGGCCATGCCGAAGAACAGGCGGCTTTCGGAATTGGCAGGCATGTTGGGTTCACCACCGAGCAACATTTCCCTGACAATAGAAGAAATGAACGACGCTGTGATGGACGCTGCGGCCGCGGATGATCGGCGCATCACGGAAGAATGGTCGGGGCAGAATAAATGATAGGCATCGACACGAATGTTCTCGTGCGCTTCCTGGTCGATGATGACGTCAAGCAGAATGCCATCGCACGCGCCTTCATGGCCGAACGAACAGCGGATGATCCGGTCTATCTGGGTGCGGTGGCGTTGGCGGAGACCGTTTGGGTGCTACATCGGCGATTGAACTATTCCATGCCAGTCATTTTCGACATGTTGCGAGCCTTGCTCGCGGCGGACGGATTCATCATTGAGAATATGGAAGAATTGGACGCGTTGATCAACGGGGAGGAAAAGCCAGAGGGAGACCTTGCGGATCATCTGATTGCCTGGTCTTGCGCAAGAGCAGGATGTGAAAGGGTCGTCACATTCGACCGGAAAGCAGTGCTGTCTGTCCCGCAAATGGAACTGCTGCAATGACCGGCGCCAATACATTGCTTACGCCCGAACGGCGCGGCGACGATATCGATACGGCACTCCGGCCGCAGTCGCTCGACGAGTTCACCGGGCAGGCGGAAGCGCGGGCCAATCTCAAGATTTTCATCGAGGCGGCGAAGAATCGCGGCGAGGCGCTCGATCATGTGCTGTTCGTCGGCCCGCCCGGGCTCGGCAAGACGACGCTGGCGCAGATCATGGCCAAGGAGCTCGGCGTCAATTTTCGTTCGACCTCCGGCCCGGTCATCGCCAAGGCGGGCGATCTGGCCGCACTGCTGACCAATCTCGAAGAGCGCGATGTGCTGTTCATCGACGAAATCCACCGGCTCAATCCAGCCGTCGAGGAAATCCTCTATCCGGCGATGGAGGATTTCCAGCTCGATCTGATCATCGGCGAGGGACCGGCGGCGCGGTCGGTGAAGATCGACCTGTCGAAATTCACGCTTGTCGCGGCAACGACGCGGCTCGGCCTGCTGACCAATCCACTGCGCGATCGGTTCGGCATTCCGGTGCGGCTGAATTTCTACACCGTCGAGGAGTTGGAACTGATCGTGCGCCGTGGGGCACGGCTGATGGGGCTCGGCATGACGGAAGAGGGCGCGCGCGAGATCGCCCGCCGCGCCCGGGGCACGCCGCGCATTGCCGGACGGCTGCTCAGGCGCGTGCGCGATTTCGCCGAAGTGGCGAAGGCGCAATCGGTGACGCGCGAGATCGCCGACATGGCGTTGACCCGGCTCGACGTCGATCATATGGGCTTCGACCAGCTCGACCGGCGCTATCTCACCATGATCGCGATGAATTTCGGCGGCGGGCCGGTTGGCATCGAGACGATCTCGGCAGGTCTGTCGGAGCCGCGCGACGCGATCGAGGATATTATCGAACCCTATCTGATCCAGCAGGGATTTATCCAGCGCACGCCACGCGGCCGCGTTTTGACCGCAAATGCATGGAAGCATCTGGGCCTCACACCGCCTGCCAACCTGGCGGCGACCCAATTCGCGCTGTTCCAGGATGATGACTGATTGCTGACGAGAAGAGGCTTTTTGAAGCTTGTCCTGCGCGGTGCCGTGGCTGCTGCTGCGGTGTTCGGCTATCCGCTCTATGAGGCCGGGGCGACGCCGCGGATCACCCGATACCAATTGACGCCGCCCGGCTGGACGCCCGGCCTGAAGCTGAAGATGGCGGTGCTCGCGGATTTTCATGCCTGTGATCCCTGGATGACGGCGGAGCGGATCAAGGCGATCTGCGACCAGGCGAATGCACTTCGGCCGGACATTATCCTGCTGCTCGGCGACTTTGCCGCCGCCATGCGGCTGGCGGGCGATGTCGAGCCGGAGGCCTGGTCGCGGGCGCTGACCGGCCTCAGCGCACCGCTTGGCGTCCATGCGGTGCTGGGAAATCACGATTATTGGGATGATCTCGATTTTCAGCGCCGGCGTACGTCACAGACGTTCAGCGAGAAGGCGCTGCGCAATGTGGGGATTCCTGTCTACATCAATGATGCCGTCCGATTGGAGAAGAACGGGCAGCCATTTTGGCTTCTCGGTCTCGGCGACCAGTTGGCGCTGTTGGACCATGGTATCGACAACCTCCCGGCCACGCTTCGGAAAGTCGAAGACAAGGCTCCGGTCATCTTGATGGCCCACGAGCCCGATATCTTTCCCGAAGTTCCTGGTCGCATATCGCTGACGCTGTCGGGGCATACGCATGGTGGGCAGGTCAACCTGTTCGGTTGGACACCCGCCGTACCATCGCGCTATGGCAGCCGCTATGTCGGCGGTCATATTGTCGAAGAGGGCCGCCACATCATCATCTCGCGCGGGCTTGGCTGCTCCGGTCTGCCGATCCGGCTGGGTGCCTGGCCGGAAATCCTGGAAATCGATCTCGGTTGAATCTCCCTCGGCAGTGATTTTTTCAACGCGGGTTGTGCGGCCGTGTTTTGAACGCAAATGCGTGGAAGCATCAGGCCTTATCCGCCGGCCCATCTGGCGGCGGCTGAGCTTGCACTGTTTCAGGATGATGACCGGGTGATCACGAGAAGAGGCTTCCTGAAGCTTGTCGCGGAAGGCGTGATTGCAGCCGCAGCCCTTGCCGGATATCCGATAGCCGAAGCAATGGCGGAACCGCGCATCACATCTTATCGGCTCACGCCACCGAATTGGACGCCCGGGCTGAAGCTCAAGGTCGTGGCGCTCGCCGATTTCCATGCCTGCGATCCCTGGATGACGGCGGATCGGATCGAGACAATCTGCGATCAGGCCAATGCGCTGAGCCCCGATATCATCCTTCTGCTCGGTGACTATGCAACCGGCATGAATGCAGTGCTCGCCCATGTCCACTCGCGGGACTGGTCCAAAGCGATGGCCCGTCTGAAAGCGCCGCTCGGTGTACATGCGATCCTGGGCAATCATGACTATTGGGAAGACGTAGCCTATCAGCGCGATCCGCAGCTGGAGACGTTCGGGGAAAAGGCGCTCCGCAATGTCGGCATCCCCGTCTATGTCAACGAGGCCGTGCGACTGGAAAAGGACGGGCATCCTTTCTGGCTTGCCGGGCTCGGCGATCAGATGGCAATGCGTCCGGGAAAGCGTTTCGGCCGGCACTCTTTCATTGGCATCAATGATCTGCCGTCGACCCTGGCGCAGGTCAGCGATACGAGCCCGCTTATCCTGATGGCGCATGAGCCCGACATATTCAAGGCAGTTACGCCGCGGGTTGCACTGACCTTGTCAGGCCACACGCATGGCGGCCAGATCAATATTTTCGGCTGGATACCGCTTTCGCCATCCCGATCCGGCCGGCGCTATCCGGGTGGGCATTTCGTTGAAAACGACAGGCATATGATCGTGTCGCGCGGGCTCGGCTGCTCCATCCTGCCGATCCGACTGGGCGCCTGGCCGGAGATCGTGGAGATCGAACTGAGCTGAAAAGAAAAGGGCGGCCGAAGCCGCCCGGATCTTGGTGGCGCAACCATCTTAGACGCTGATGCGCTTGCCGGTCTTGACGCTTTGCACTGCGGCGTCCGCGAGCTGAAGCGCGATCAGGCCGTCCGTGCCGCTCGGGCTGATCGGCGTGCCCTTCTCAACAGCCGAGATGAAGCCGGCGATCTCGTTGGCATAGGCTTCGGTGTAGCGGGTCATGAAGAAATCGTGCAGCGGCGGGCGGGTATAGCCGTCGCCATTGGCGATCTCGATCGACACCGGCCGCTGGTTCTCGGCCGAGGCGACGCCCTTGGAGCCATGCACTTCGATGCGCTGGTCATAGCCATAGGTGGCGCGGCGGGAATTGGAGATCACCGCCTGCTTGCCGGACTTGGTTTCGAGAATGACGGTGACCGAATCATAGTCGCCGGCTTCGCCGATGGCCGGATCGACCAGCACGGCGGCATGGGCGCTGACCGAGGTGACCTCTTCGCCCAGCAGGAAGCGGGCCATGTCAAAATCATGGATGGTCATGTCGCGGAAAATGCCGCCCGAACGCTTGATATAATCGACCGGCGGCGCGCCGGGGTCGCGCGAGGTGATGGTGACCATCTCGACGGCGCCGATCTTGCCGGCGTCGATCGCCTTGCGCACGGCCATGAAATGCGGGTCGAAACGACGGTTGAAGCCGACCATCAGCTTGGCGTTGGTTTCTTCCACGACCTTCAGGCAGGCTTTCACCCGCTCGGCGTCGAGGTCGACGGGCTTTTCGCAGAAGATTGCCTTGCCAGCCTTGGCAAAGCGCTCGATCAGGTCGGCATGCGTGTCGGTCGGCGTGCAGATCACCACCGCATCGATGTCGTTGGCAGCCTCGATCTGGCTGATTGAGCGCACTTCGGCGCCGTATTGCGCAGCGAGCGCCGAGGCCGCATCCGCCATGGCGTCGGCGACGGCGACAAGTTTCGCGTCCGCATTGCCGCTGACGGCTTTCGCATGCACCTTGCCGATGCGTCCCGCGCCCAGAACCCCAAATCTTACCGTCATCTGTTTCTCTCTCCTCTTTGCCGGACTGCGGCCGGCGCATATCGTCGCCACGGTCTAGCAAAACGGAACGGAATGATCAATTCTCAAAATATGGAATGTTTATTCCGTATCTCCGCAATCGACACCGATGTTTCATTTCAGCCGCACCGATCACACCTGCTTGTCAGGCCTGGGCAAAAATGCCATTTCGGAGGGACTTTGGACGGAATGTGATGGCAGACAAAAAGAACAAAACACCGATTTACCTGATCGACACCAGCTCGCCCTTCTACAAGCCGCTTGGCCGGCGGCTCGTCATCTGCCTGGCGGCGATCGCCTGGGCGGCCCTGGAAGGGTGGCATCACGAGCCGTTCTGGTCGGTGATCTCGCTCGCCTGCGCGGTCTACTGTGTCTATACGCTTTTCTGGACTTACAAGGCGCCGGAAGATATGCCCGCTGTTCCTGCCGTTGCCGAGAATGACGAAGCCGATATCGAGCCGGAAGCAATGGCCTCCAAGCCGGACGGTGAAGGCGACGGGAAACCGGTCGGCTAGTGCAGTTTCTTCAGCGCCGCGTCGATCATCTGATTGGCGATCATCATCCTGCGCGTCGCCTGGTCGCGGAATTCCGGCGGCACCCGGTCGGGATGGTTTTCGAGTGCGAAGAGCCGGCGCCGTTCGCGTAGTTGCTGTTCGCTGCGGCAGGCCGAAAGTGCGAGGTCCTCGGCGATCTCCGCTTCGCTCGTACGCCCGATCCAATCCGGCATGACTGGCAGAATCGGCTCGATAGGAGACGGCTCGGCCAGGAATTCGTCGAACTTCGATGACCGCGCTTCGATATCCGGATCGGCGCTCCATTCACGGCCGACGAAGCTGGCGTGGAAGCCGCGCACCGGCGCAGGCGCGTCCTGCTCTTCCTCGGCAGCAGGATCGTCCAGCCCGTCGAGGACCGTTTCGAACAGCGATTTTCCGAAAACAGGCATTCGGTTCCCGTGCTTTGGTGGCGGCGCAATGGAGCAAATGTCAATTGAGCGAGGCTTGACTGTGGCGTGAGCATTTCAGGGATGCCGTCAGCCGCGTCCGCGCCCACACTCTTGCAATATCAGGTCATGCAGCAGCTTGGCTGAGGGCGGCAACGCCCGGCCGCGGGCGGTGATCAGGCTATAGGGCGCCAGCACGATGTCGAAATCGGTTTTCAGGATGGCGATCTCGCCCATGCGGCTTGGCTGGCTGGCGATGAAGGTGGCGACCTCCTCGGCAATCGGCGCGATCGCGTCGCTTCCGGCGATCAGCGCCATGGTCAGCAAAACCGACGAGGTGGTGACGATGTTGTCGGGCAGTGGCACATCCGCCTCGATGAACATTGTCTCCAGGGCGCGGCTCAGCATGGCGCCCTGCGGCTGGAACACCCAATCGTAGCGGTTGAGCTCATCGAGCCGGCGCGGCGTGCCGTCGAGGAGTGGATGGCCGGCACGGACGATCAGGCAGGCTTTCTCGACACCGAGTTGCTGTGCATGGAACTGGCGCGGATTGAGCTCGTCGGGAATGCGGCCGATGACGAAATCGTAGCGCGCCGACATCAGGTCACGGGTCAGGATGTTGCTCGTCTCGATCTGGCAGTTGACCTGGATCGACGGATAAAGGCTGCGGATCTTGCGGATCGCCGGTACGGCGAAACTGATGGCCGGCGCCGTTACCGAGCCCATATTGACCGAGCCGCCATAGCCGGTCTTGAGTTCGGTGATCTCGCGATTGGCCTCGCGGATTTCGAGCAGGATGGAGCTGGCGCGCCGCGCCATGGCCTCTCCGAATCGGGTCATGACCATGCCCTTGGCGACACGTTCGCAGAGCGGGGCCTTGAGAATCGACTCCACTTCGCTCAGCATGCGTGAGGCGGCCGGCTGGGAAATGTTGAGCGCTTGGGCCGCCGAACTCACCTGGCCGTGGTGGGAGAGCGCCGAAATCAATCTGAGATGGCTGAGTTTGAGTCCCGCCTTGATTAGAGAATCGCCCTCATTTTCAGACAGATATTGCCCTTGCCGCGTCAAAATGAGGTTGTCGGAATTTTTTTCGCGAAGGTCCATGTCGCTCTTCCTTTTGAAAAGTATGACTTTTTGGATATTATACCGGATCTGGTATAGAAGTCGCAAGTTATTCTATTTGACAGGTATACAGGTTTATAGGCAGGTAACGACAGAACGCATGGGAGGGAATGTGGAGGAGCGTCGTCGCGCTTGGCCGCAAGCCCTTGAAAAAGGCGGGGGACCAGCCTTCGAAAGCTGTCATTCTCCTCCCGGTGTTCCGCCTGCCATAACTAAGGGAGAGACTAATGAAACTCATCACCTCGCTGCTCGCCGCAGCCGCAATCTCGGTCGCGGCCTTTGCTGCTCCGTCCTTCGCCGCCGACAAGGGCGAAATCGGTATTTCCATGCCGACCAAGACCTCGACCCGTTGGATCTCCGACGGCGAAACCATGGAAAAGCTGTTCAAGGCTGCCGGCTACGAAACCGACCTGCAATATGCTGACGACGATATTCCGAACCAGCTGTCGCAGATCGAAAACATGGTCACCAAGGGTGCCAAGGTTCTCGTGGTTGCCGCCATCGACGGCACGACGCTTTCCGACATCCTGCAGAAGGCCCATGACGCCGGCGTCAAGGTCATCGCCTATGACCGCCTGATCCGCGACTCGGGCAATGTCGACTACTATGCCACCTTCGACAACTTCAAGGTCGGCGTGCTGCAGGCCAATTCGCTCGTTCAGGGCCTGAAGGAGAGATTCCCCGACGTCAAGCCGTGGAACGTCGAGTTGTTCGGCGGTTCGCCTGATGATAACAACGCCTTCTTCTTCTATGATGGCGCCATGTCTGTTCTGCAGCCGATGATCGACAAGAAGGAAATCGTCATCAAGTCCGGTCAGATGGGCATGGACCAGGTTGGTACCCTGCGCTGGGACGGTGCTGTCGCACAGGCTCGCATGGAAAACTTGCTTTCCTCGACCTATACCGATGCGCATGTCAACGCGGTTCTGTCGCCCTATGACGGCCTTTCCATCGGTATTCTTTCGGCCCTCAAGGGTGTCGGCTACGGCTCTGGCGACCTGAAGATGCCGATCGTTACCGGCCAGGACTCGGAACTGCCGTCGGTCAAGTCGATCCTTGCCGGCGAACAGTATTCGACTGTCTTCAAGGACACCCGCGTACTCGCCAAGACCACCGTTGACATGGTCAACGACATCATGTCCGGCAAGGCGCCGACGGTCAACGACACCAAGACCTATGACAACGGCGTCAAGGTCGTTCCGTCCTACCTCCTGACCCCGGTTGCCGTCGACAAGAGCAACTGGAAGGACATTCTGGTCGGTTCGAAGTATTACACCGAAGACCAGGTCACGAAGTGATCCGGTAAGGTAAAATCCGGGGGTCCGCCGGTTGGCGGACCCCCTTCTCAGTTCTCGCGTGACTTTCTATAGTCCCTGACGGGTCCGTCGTGGGCCTGCCGGCGATGGAATACCAAGTATGGATAAAATTCTTCTCGAAATGCGCGGCATCACCAAGACGTTTCCAGGCGTCAAGGCGCTCAACAACGTCAGCTTCAAGGTGCGCGAAGGCGAGATCCACGCCCTTGTGGGCGAAAACGGCGCCGGCAAGTCGACGCTGATGAAGGTGCTGTCCGGTGTATATCCCTATGGCACCTATGAAGGCGACATCTTTTACGATGGCGAAGTCCGCCATTTCTCCACGATCTCCGACAGCGAGCATCTGGGCATCATCATCATTCACCAGGAGCTGGCGCTGGTGCCGCTGCTGTCGATCGCCGAGAACATCTTCCTCGGTAACGAAGTGGCGAGCGGTGGCGTCATCGACTGGCCGCAGACATTCTCGCGCACGCAGGAATTGCTGCGCAAGGTCGGCCTCAAGGAGCAGCCGCGCACGCTGATCACCGATATCGGTGTCGGCAAGCAACAACTCGTCGAAATCGCCAAGGCGCTGTCCAAGAAGGTCAGGCTGCTGATCCTCGACGAGCCGACCGCTTCGCTCAACGAAAACGACTCCGACGCGCTGCTCAACCTGCTGATGGAATTCCGCAAGCAGGGCCTGACCTCGATCATCATTTCCCACAAGCTCAACGAGGTGAAGAAGGTCGCCGACCAGATCACCATCCTGCGCGACGGCGGCACGGTCGAGACCCTGAATGCCGCGACCGAAGAAGTCAGCGAAGACCGGATCATCCGCGGCATGGTCGGCCGCGAGTTGCATGATCGCTATCCGCCGCGCGATGTGCCGATCGGCGACGTGCTGCTCGATGTGCGCGACTGGAACGTCTTCCACCAGAACCATCGCGACCGGCAATTCCTCCACAATGTCGCCTTCAATGTCCGCGCCGGCGAGGTCGTCGGCATTGCCGGGCTGATGGGCGCGGGCCGCACCGAAACGGCGATGAGCATTTTTGGCCGCGCGTGGGGCCACAAGATCACCGGCGAAGTCAAGATGCGCGGCAAGTCGGTTGATGTCAGCACGATCCCGAAGGCGATCGACGCTGGCCTTGCCTATGTCACCGAGGACCGCAAGCAGCTCGGCCTGGTGTTGATCAACAACATCATGCAGAACACCACGCTCGCCAATCTGCAGGCGGTGGCGCGGGCCAGCATCATCGACAACCATGCCGAAGCCAAGGTCGCCAACGATTATCGCGCCAGGCTCAGAATACGCTCCTCGTCGATCTATCAGGAGGCAGTCAACCTCTCGGGCGGTAACCAACAGAAGGTCGTGTTGTCGAAATGGCTGTTCACCCAGCCCGACGTGCTGATCCTCGATGAGCCGACGCGCGGCATCGACGTCGGCGCAAAGTATGAAATCTACACCATCATCAACCAGCTGGCTTCCGAAGGCAAAGGCATTCTGATGATCTCGTCGGAAATGCCCGAATTGCTCGGCACCTGCGACCGCATCTACGTGATGAACGAAGGTCGCATCGTCGCCGAACTTTCGAAGAAGGAAGCAAGCCAGGAATCCATCATGCGCGCCATCATGCGCTCGGGGGAGAAACACTAATGGTCTCCGAAACCACCACCACCAGCAATGTCCCCTCGATCGGCGACTATCTGCGCAAGAACATCCGCGAATATGGGCTCCTGGTCGCGCTCGTCGTCATCATGGTGTTCTTCCAGTTCGTCACCCATGGCGTGCTGTTCAAGCCGGTCAACATCACCAACCTGGTGCTGCAGAACTCGTTCATCATCATCATGGCGCTGGGCATGCTGCTGATCATCGTCTCCGGCCATATCGACCTGTCGGTTGGGTCGATCGTGGCGCTGACAGGCGGTATATCGGCGGTGATGTTCGTCAAATGGGGCTGGCATTTCGCTCTGGTCGTGCCGATATGCCTGATCATCGGCGGCGCCGTCGGTGCCGCACAGGGATACTGGATCGCCTACCAGAAGATACCGGCCTTCATCGTCACGCTGGCCGGCATGCTGGTCTTCCGTGGCTTGACCTATCTGGTGCTGGAAAATCGTTCTCTCGGTCCGTTCCCCAAAGACTTCCAGCTGCTGTCGACCGGCTTCATCCCGGATTTCCTGCCGGTCAGCGAGACCGGCCTGATCAAGAACTATCTGGCGCTGATCGTGGTGCTGGTGCTGGTGGCGCTGGCGGTCTTCAACGGGCTGCGCGCACGTCAGCGCAACGAAGCGCACGGCACCGAGAATGAACCTTTCGTTTTCTTCGCCATCCAGATGGGGATCACCAGCATCGTGGCGATCTTCCTCGGTTTCCAGCTCGCCACCTATCGCGGCCTGCCGAACGTGCTCGTCGTCATGGGCCTGTTGATCGCGCTCTATGCCTTCGTTACGACGCGGACGACGATCGGCCGGCGCATCTTTGCCATGGGCGGCAACGAGAAGGCGGCAAAGCTCTCCGGCATCAACACCGAGCGGCTGACCTTCTATGTCTTCGTCAACATGGGCGTGCTCGCCGCGCTCGCCGGCATGATCATTGCCGCACGTCTGAATTCGGCGACGCCGAAGGCCGGTGTTGGCAACGAACTCGACGTCATTGCAGCCTGCTTCATCGGCGGCGCCTCGGCGTCCGGCGGCGTCGGCAAGATCACCGGCGCGGTGATCGGCGCCTTCATCATGGGTGTGATGAACAACGGCATGTCGATCATGGGCCTGGGCATCGATTACCAGCAACTGGTCAAGGGCCTGGTGCTGCTCGCCGCTGTCTATTTCGACGTTTACAACAAGAGGAAGGGCTGAGGCCATCGGCCTCGCTCCACCACATGGCTGACCGCCGTTAGCGCGGAATTCACGCCATGCGGCCATCCGTAAAAGGAGTAGGAAATGCTGATATCGCAAATCAACAACGGCTTTGGTAGCGCTGCCGTCGTCGTCCGAAACACGGTCGACGAAGAGGCGCGCGTCGTCAAGGATGCGTCGAGCGTCTATGCGCTGGCCATGGAAGCGGCCGATAGCGGCCGGTCGCTGATGGAGGTCATCTCGCATCATGGCTTCGGCGACTATTCGATCGACCTGATGCGGGTGCATGCGGAAGGCCGCTTCCTGGTGCCGATCGAGCATCCCGATCCGTCGCATCTGCATCTCACCGGTACGGGGCTGACACATCTCGGTTCGGCGGCTGCGCGCGATTCCATGCACAAGAAGACGGCCGAGACGGCGGAGGAGAACCTCACCGATTCGATGAAGATGTTCCGCATGGGCCTCGAAGGCGGCAAGCCCAAGGCTGGCGAGAAGGGCGTGCAGCCCGAATGGTTCTATAAGGGCAACGGCACGCAGGCCATAGCCAGCGGCCAGCCGCTCACCTCGCCCTCGTTCGCCCTGGACGGCGGCGAAGAGCCGGAGATCGCCGGCATCTATGTGATCAACAAGCACGGCCAGCCGTTCCGCGTCGGCTTCGCGCTGTCGAACGAATTCTCCGATCACGTGACGGAGCGGATCAACTATCTCTATCTCGCCCATTCGAAGCTGCGCCAGGCGAGCTTCGGCCCGGAAATCTGGGTTGGCGAGCCGCTGGACGATATCCAGGGCTGGTCACGCATCCGCCGCAACGGCCAGGTGATCTTCGAAAAGCCGTTCCTGTCGGGCGAAGCGAACATGTCGCATACATTCGCCAACCTCGAATATCACCATTTCAAGTACAAGCTCTTCCGCGAGCCGGGCGATGTGCACGTGCATATGTTCGGCACCGCGACACTCTCCTTCGCCGAGGGCATCAAGCCGCAGGAAGGCGATATTTTCGAAATCGAAGTGCCGGAATTCGGCTATCCGCTGCGCAATTCGCTGCAGATCGCCCGTGAGGAAACAGTATCCGTCGGCATGCTCTGATGTTGAGGTCGGGACACAGCCGGCCAAGGGAAATTCCAAATGACAAAGAAAGCTGATTGGCCGCGCAAGCTCCGGTCTCAGGAGTGGTACGGCGGAACGAGCCGTGACGTGATCTACCACCGCGGTTGGCTGAAGAACCAAGGCTACCCGAACGATCTGTTCGACGGTCGCCCGGTGATCGGTATCCTCAATACCTGGTCGGACCTGACGCCGTGCAACGGACATCTGCGCGAACTCGCTGAAAAAGTGAAGGCGGGTGTCTGGGAGGCGGGTGGCTTCCCGGTCGAAGTCCCGGTCTTCTCGGCATCCGAAAACACCTTCCGACCGACCGCGATGATGTACCGCAATCTCGCGGCGCTTGCGGTGGAAGAGGCGATCCGCGGCCAGCCGATCGACGGCTGCGTGCTGATGGTCGGCTGCGACAAGACCACGCCATCGCTGATCATGGGCGCGGCCTCCTGCGACCTGCCTTCGATCGTGGTGACCGGCGGGCCGATGCTCAACGGTTATTTCCGCGGTGAACGCGTCGGTTCCGGCACGCATCTGTGGAAGTTCTCCGAAATGGTGAAGGCCGGCGAGATGACGCAGGCCGAGTTCCTCGAGGCTGAAGCGTCGATGAGCCGCTCCTCCGGCACCTGCAATACGATGGGCACCGCCTCGACCATGGCGTCCATGGCCGAGTCGCTGGGCATGGCGCTGTCCGGCAATGCCGCGATCCCAGGCGTCGACTCGCGCCGCAAGGTCATGGCGCAGCTGACGGGGCGCCGCATCGTGCAGATGGTCAAGGACGACCTGAAGCCCTCCGACATCATGACCAAACAGGCTTTCGAGAATGCCATCCGCACCAATGCGGCGATCGGCGGCTCGACCAATGCGGTCATCCATCTCATGGCCATCGCCGGCCGTGTCGGCGTCGACCTGACGCTCGATGACTGGGACCGCTGCGGCCGCGATATCCCCACGATCGTCAACCTGATGCCTTCGGGCAAGTACCTGATGGAAGAATTCTTCTACGCTGGTGGCCTGCCGGTCGTGCTCAAGCGCCTGGGCGAGGCGGGCCTGTTGCACAGGGATGCGCAGACCGTGTCCGGTGAGACGATCTGGGACGAGGTCAAGGACGTCGTCAACTGGAACGAGGATGTGATCCTGCCGGCCGAGAAGGCGCTGACGCAGTCGGGCGGCATCGTCGTGGTGCGCGGCAATCTCGCGCCGAAGGGAGCGGTGCTGAAGCCATCCGCCGCGTCACCGCATCTGCTGACGCATCGCGGCCGGGCCGTGGTTTTCGAGGACATCGACGACTACAAGGCCAAGATCAACGACGACAATCTCGATATCGACGAGACTTGCGTCATGGTGCTGAAGAACTGCGGCCCGAAGGGTTATCCCGGGATGGCCGAGGTCGGCAATATGGGCCTGCCGCCGAAAGTGCTCAAGAAGGGCATCACCGATATGGTGCGCCTCTCGGATGCGCGCATGTCGGGCACCGCCTATGGCACTGTCGTGCTGCACACCTCGCCGGAAGCGGYGGTCGGTGGACCACTCGCCGTGGTGAAGAACGGCGACATGATCGAACTCGACGTCCCGAACCGGCGCCTGCATCTCGACATTCCCGACGAGGAACTGGCGCGCCGGCTTGCTGCATGGGAGCCAACCCATGAGATACCGGCATCAGGCTATGCCTGGCTGCATCAGCAGCACGTTCAAGGGGCCGATACGGGCGCCGACCTTGACTTCCTGAAGGGATGTCGTGGGAATGCCGTTGGCAAGGATAGCCATTGAGCGGAAGCTCGATGGCTGCTCGCCTTCAAATTTCCTAAAACTGGTAATAAATCGGTAACAATTGGCAGTTATCCTTTAACCATTCCGATCTTGGCGACCACGGATGAACTGGCGCGGATGGATCGGGAGCCAGGGAGGTCAGGCAAATGCCTGGCCTTTTTTGCGTGTTGGGCCGGGGAAGTCGTCAGCCGCCGCGCGAGGCGATATAGGCTTCGGCGATTTCCCGCATCCGCTTCCTGTCGAAATCCGGGCCGTGGCCGCCGTAGCCGACCGCAATGTCCAGTTCCACTAACCTTTTCATGGTCCCGAGATAGGACGCGACGTTAGACGTTGGCACGTCGTCGACGATGCCACCGTCATACATGGCGTCGGCGCTGAAGAATTCGCCATTGTGTTCGTCGAGCAGTGCGATCGATCCGGGCGAGTGGCCGGGCAGGTGCAGGACGGTGAATTTCCGATCGCCCAGATCGACCACGTCACCCTCGTCGAGGAATTCTGTCAACGGTGCCGGGACGATGCGAAAGTCGTCCATGGTCCAGCTGGGATAGGGGAGGGTGTCGACGGCGCCTGGCTGCCGGCGGAACCAGGATTCGACCGTGCCGTCATCATCGAGATTGGCGAATGTGTCGGCCTCCAGGCGATGGCCGGCGCGGCGGGCATAATCGTGAAAGCTGCCGATATGGTCGACATGGGCATGCGAGGCGATGGCGAGCACCGGATGGCCGTCCGCCGGCGACACCTCCGTCAGGCTCTTGATGCTGACGCCGAAGTCGAGCTGGATATCGAAATCGCGGCCTTTGATCCGGTAGAGATTGGCGCGGTAGAAGCTGTGGACGGGCTTCTCGATGAAGCGCTGGACCCCGGGATTGACCGGTTCCGTTTGAAACCAGGGCATCATGCACTCCTCACGGCATGGATGCAGCCGGCTCGCGCGTCTCGCCCTGCGCCGGCATGGTCTGGTCGAGGAAGACCAGCGCCCGCATCAGCGCGCCCTCGCGGATCAGCGCGCGATAGTCGAGATAGCTGTCGATGATGCTCATCACCACCGGCAGCCCGAAGCTGGTCTTGGAGAGTTCGTCCTTGATGCTGTCCATCATCAGATCGAGAAAGGCGACGCCCGGCCCGGTAAAGGCGAGGGGCAATTGGTCGAACATGGTGAAGAGGTTCGAGAGACCGGTGCCGATGGCGCGGCCGGCTTCGCGGAAGGCGCGCCGTTCCGGCCCGTCGCCGGCGCGCGCCTTGGCAGCGAGCAGCGCCAGCGCATTGTCCGGCAGTTCGTCCTCGACCAATATGTCTTCGTCGATGCAGGACGCGGCCCGCCATATGGCGTTGACGCCGGCATAGGCCTCGATACAGCCGCGCCGGCCGCAGCGGCAGATCGCACCGTCAAGCCGATAGCATGTGTGGCCGAACTCCACGGCCGACGAGCGGACGCCGGAAAACAATTTGCCGTTCAGATAGAGTCCCATGCCGACGCCGACGGAGAGCAGAACGGTGGCGAAATCCGAGCCGTAGCGATCCGGCGCCTTCCAGCGCAGCGCTTCGGCGATCATGTTGCTTTCGTTGGCGATCTCRACGCTGGCGCCAAATTCCTTCTGTAGCGCTGCACCAAGATCGACATTGGAGGTCACCGTCACCGGCGAGGACAGCAGCGTCTGCCCCCCGGCGTCGACAATGCCTTCAGCGCCGATGGCGATACGGCTGAGCGGGGCGCGATTGGCAGGCTGGGCCTCGAGCAGGCGTCTGAGCGGCGCGACCACGGCGGCGCAGAGTTCGTCCGCGCTCATGTGGTGCGTGGGGGTGTGCACGGTCACCTGACCGATCGCCGAGCCGGCATAATCGGCCAGTCTGATCTCGACCGTATCCAGGCCGAGGAAGATCGCCGCCACTGTGGCATGCGTCGGATTGGGCGACAGCCTGACCTGCGGCCGGCCGCGGCGAGCGCCGGCAAAATCGCCGACCGTCTCGGCCACCAACGCGCCGCGTTCGAGCAGGCTGTTGGTAATGACAGTCACGGTGGAGGCCGACAGCCCAGTCAGCGCGCTGAGATCGGTACGCGACAACGAACCCTGGCGCCGAAGCGCCATCAGCACGCCGAATTGGTTTTGACGCCGGACGTCGTCCTGACGTACGAACAGGGACAAGCAGGTTCCTCCCATTTGTACGATTATTTCCGCGTCGCAATAGCGTCAAACAGTGCGCCGCAACAGCAAACTCACGTACTCTAATCGATTTGAAAATCATTCTTGACATGGAACACGATGTGAGTCACTCCTTTTTTCGAACCTCGAAAAAAAGAGGCTCACAAGGGTTTCGCCCGGTGTGTGCGTCAGGAGTGGGCATCGGGGACAGGGACCGCAATTTTGTTGATGCGATCCGCATCGGGAGGACAAGATGAAGAAACTTGCGATTGCGCTTGCGAGCGCCGTATTTGCGTTGTCGCTTGCCGGGCCGGTTCTGGCCAAGGGCAAGACGATTGCCGTCTCCTGGAAGATTTTCCAGGAAGAGCGTTGGAAGACTGACGAAGCCGTTATCAAGAAGATCGTCGAAGACAATGGCGACAAGTATATCTCTGCCGATGCGCAGGGTTCGGCCGCCAAGCAGCTGACCGACATCGAATCGCTGATGTCGCAGGGTGCCGACGTTCTCCTGATTTGCCCCTGGGACTCGGAAGCCATCATGCCGGCCGTCGAGAAGGCTGCCTCCGAAGGCATCCCGATGATCGCCTATGACGTGCAGATCGAGCATCCCGCCGTTCTCTACATGACCTTCGACAACGTGGGCGTTGGCCGCCTGATGGCCAAGGAAGTGCTCAAGGTCAAGGATTCCGGCAGCTTCGCCATCATCAAGGGCGACCCGGGCGATCCGAACGCCACCTTCCTCTACAACGGCATGATGGAAGTGCTGAAGCCCTCCATCGACAGCGGCAAGATCAAGATCGTCGGCGAGGCTTCGTCTGATGGTTGGAAGCCGGAAAATGCCCAGAAGAACATGGAACAGATCCTGACCGCCAACGACAACAAGGTCGATGCGGTTCTGTCTGAAAACGACGGCATGGCCGGCGGCGTCGTTGCTGCCCTCCAGGCCCAGGGTCTCCAGGGTACCACCCCGGTCACCGGCCAGGACGGCGACAAGGCCGCTCTGAACCGCGTCGCGCTCGGCACCCAGACCGTGTCGATCTGGAAGGACTCGCGCCAGCTCGGCAAGCTCGCCGCTGAAGCAGCCCTGATGCTCGCCGACGGCAAGACGATGGACCAGATCCCGAACGTCACCAAGTTCAAGGATGGCGCCCGCCATGTCGAGATGAACGCGGTCCTGCTGACGCCGGATCCGATCACCAAGGCCAACCTGAAGGACGTCATCGACGCCAAGTGGGTCGACAAGGCCACTGTCTGCGCCAGCGTGCCAGCCGGTTCGGTCGACGCCTGCAAGTAATTGCTGGAACGACGGTAATATCGTGCGCCGCCTTTGAGAAAAGGCGGCGCATTTTTCAAGGAATGAGGCCGGGAGAACCAGTGGTGGCGGATCACGGAAAGTTCTTCGTGCTAACAATAAGTATGCTGGACAAATCACGGGGTCCGGCGGACAATTTCGACAGAGAGACTGACGTCTCGGGGTTTGGGGAGGCGATCCAATGGCCCAAGTGCAGGTAACGAGCGGCCCGACGCTTGTGAGTGAAGGTCCAATCAAGACATTTCTGAGGGCGACGGAAGTCGATATGCGCATGCTGGGCATGATCGCAGCGCTGATCGTCATCTGGCTCGGCTTTGACCTCTACGGCTATATCTTTAACGGCTTCGGCGCCTTTATCACCTACCGCAATCTCTGGAACCTCTCGGTCCAGACCTCTTCGATCACCGTCATGGCGACGGGCATGGTGTTGATCATCGTCACGCGCAACATCGACCTGTCGGTCGGTTCCATGCTTGGCGCGACGGCGATGATCATGGGGATACTGCAGGTCTGGGTCCTGCCRAAATATCTTGGGCTCGACAATCCGACGACCTGGATCATCACCGTCATCGTCGGCCTGATTATCGGCACGCTGATCGGCACTTTTCACGGCTTCCTGATCGCCTATCTCGAGATTCCCTCCTTCATCGTAACGCTTGGCGGCATGCTGGTGTGGCGCGGCGTCGCGTGGCTTCTGGCGCGCGGCGAGACGATCTCGCCGCTTGACCCGACATTCTCGCTGATCGGCGGCGGCCCTTATGGTTCGATCGGAGCCTCTGCAAGCTGGGTCCTCGCCGTGATCGCCTGTATCGGCGTGGCGTTCAGTCTCGTGTCGGCGCGGCGGCAGCGCTCGCGCTTCGGCTTTCCGATGCGGCCGATCTGGGCCGAGTATCTGATCGGCATCGCCAGCGCCGTCGTTATCCTGGCGGCGACCTGGACCGTGAACCACTATTACTGGCCRAAGGGCATCGTTCGCGAATATGCCAAGGAGCACAATATCGATCCCGCGACGCTGGTGGATATCGGTCATGGCTGGGCGATCCCGGTTCTGATCGCTCTGGCCGTCGTCATGATCATGACCTTTGTCACAACACGCACGAAATTCGGCCGCTATGTCTTCGCAACAGGCGGCAATCCCGAGGCTGCCGATCTCGCCGGTATCAACACCAAGCGTCTGACGATGCTGATCTTCTCGGTGATGGGGCTGCTGGTCGGTATTTCGGCCTGCATTTCGTCGGCGCGCCTGCGTGCATCGACGGCCGATCTTGGCCGGCTTGACGAACTCTATGTCATCGCCGCGGCGGTTATCGGCGGCACGTCCCTGGCAGGCGGCTCCGGCACGATCTACGGCGCACTGATCGGCGCCCTGGTGATGCAGTCGCTCTATTCCGGCATGTCACTGATCGGCTTCGACGTCTCGATCCAGAGCCTGGTCGTTGGCGCCGTGCTCGTCTTCGCCGTCTATGTCGACAATCTCTATCGCCGCCACGCCAAGTAAGGAGGATCTCAAATGACTGCAATGTACCAGAGGCCCTCCGGCACACCGCTCGTCGAGATGAAGGACGTCTCGATCGCCTTCGGCGGTATCCGCGCCGTCGATCACGCTTCCGTGGACCTGTTCCCCGGCGAGGTGGTGGCGTTGCTCGGCCATAACGGCGCCGGCAAGTCGACGCTGATCAAGGCGCTGTCCGGCGCCTATCACCGCGACCATGGCGATATCCTGATCAATGGCGAGGTAGCGGCGATTCACAATCCGCGCGACGCCAAGGCCTATGGCATCGAGACCATCTACCAGACGCTTGGTCTTGCCGACAATGTCGACGCGGCTGCCAACCTCTTCCTCGGCCGCGAGATCCTGACCAAATGGGGGACGCTCGACGACGTCGCCATGGAGGCAGAGGCGCGCAAGGTGATGGGGCGCCTCAACCCGAACTTCCGGCGCTTCAAGGAGCCGGTCAAGGCGCTCTCCGGCGGCCAGCGGCAATCGGTGGCGATTGCCCGCGCCATCCTGTTCAACGCCCGCATCCTGATCATGGACGAGCCGACGGCGGCGCTTGGGCCGCAGGAGACGGCGCAGGTCGGCGAACTGATCAAGGAGTTGAAGAAAGACGGCATCGGCATCTTCCTGATCAGCCACGACATCCATGATGTCTTCGACCTTGCCGACCGCGTCTCGGTGATGAAGAACGGCCGCGTCGTCGGCCATGCCCGCACCGAGCATGTGACCAAGGATGAAGTGCTGGGCATGATCATCCTCGGCAAATGCCCGCCGGCGGCGCAGCCCGGTCCGGGCGCCATCGCCGCCTGAGCATTGCGAGTCGCTTCAGCCAAACCGAAGGCGCGTCAGACCCGACGCGCCTTTTGTCATGATAATATTAACCATGTGAAGGGTTCACGCATGCGAATCACATGCGGTGATTCCGGCTTTGGACTGACAGATGTGAATTTTTCAAGACAAAGCACCGCCACGGCCAGTAGTTTTTACTGTTTGGATTCAATCCACTGGGTAAATCATCCCAAAAATAGTTTGAAATACGCCCCCATTGCTGCATCCTTTATGCGGCGGTGGACGGAGTGGGGGAGTGAAATGCGGCAAATGATCGTTTCACTAAAATCATCCCGATATAGATCAAAGAATTTTCAAAGCTTCCGGCGCAAGGTTGGCGAAACAATTGCTCAGGAGCCAATGATGGTTGTGGCTACATCCTTCTTGATCGGACTCACCACAGCGCTGCTGCGGTCGATGCTTGCCGTCATCCTGGTCGCCTTCCTGATCGCAGTCGTGTTCCTCGTGGCGTTGTTTGCCCATGGGGCGCTCTGGATCAATCTCCTTGTTGCCATTGCCTGTTTCAATGCCGGTCTGATTTTCATCATGGCCGCCTATGTCACTTACAGGCGCTTGCACTCGGCCTGAGCAGACAACATTGCTCTGAGACTTCCTTGATGGCCCCCATCAATAACCGATTGCCGCGCCGGAATAGGCGCGGCTATCCATCGCGCCGTTCAGTCTTGCGCCCTTGCCGTCCCTGATCTCGGCAAGGTCCTTGCCGCCGACCAGGATCCCGGCGGCCTGGCCCCAGATCGGCCAGTTCATGTCGACCTGGACAGTGTGGCCCATGGCGGACAAGGCTTTGAGCGTGTCGGGTGACAGCGCGAAAGGCTCCATCGCCACCTTTTCCGGCAGCCATTGGTGATGGATGCGCGGTGCGTCGATGGCTTCCTGGATGTTCATGCCGAAATCGACGACATTGATGATCGCTTCCAGCGTGATGGTGATGATGCGGGCACCGCCGGGGCTGCCGATCACCATGAACAGCTTGCCGTCCTTGGTGATGATGGTGGGGCTCATCGACGACAGCGGCGTCTTTTTCGGCGCGATCGCATTGGCTTCGCCCTGCACCAGCCCGTAGAGATTGGCGACGCCCGGCTTGGAGGTGAAATCGTCCATCTCATTGTTGAGCAGGATCCCGGTGCCCGCCGCCACGATGCCGGTGCCGAAGGAGCCGTTCAGCGTATAGGTGACGGCCACGGCATTGCCGTCCTTGTCGACGATCGAATAATGCGTCGTTTCGACGCTTTCGGCGAGGCCAAGCGGCTTCAGCTTCGGCGAGCTGCCGGCCTTGTCGGGGCTGATCGTGTCGCGAATTCTTTTCGCATAGGCCTTGTCGAGCAGGGCCGAGACCGGGTTGTTGATGAAATCGGGGTCGCCGAGCGCGGCGTTGCGGTCGACATAGGCATGCCGCATCGCCTCGATCATGTAGTGCACGGTCTCGGCCGAGGCCGGGCCGTATTTTTCCAGCGGATAGCCTTCGATTATGTTGAGGATTTCGCAGATGATCACCCCGCCCGAGCTCGGCGGCGGCGAGGAGATGATCTCGTAGCCGCGGTAATTGCAGCTTACCGGCTTGAGTTCCCGCACCCTGTATTGCTCGAAATCGGCCTTGGCGAGCAGGCCGTGCATGTTTTCGCTCGTCTTGACGATGTCGTCGGCGATCCAGCCTTTGTAGAAGGCGTCCGGTCCGTCCTTGGCGATCGCTTCCAGGCTCTTTGCCAGGTCCGGCTGCTTGAGGACATCACCGATCTGATAGGGCTTGCCGTCCTTGAAGAAGATGCCAGCGGCGGCCTTGTCCTTGGCGAGACGCACCGCACCGCCGGCGAGCGAGGCGACATCGCCCTGTTCGAGGCGGAAGCCATCGCGGGCATAGCGGATGGCGGTGGCCATCAGTTCGGCACGCGACTTGGTGCCGTATTTTTCGCGTGCGGTTTCCAGGCCCATGACCGAACCCGGCACGCCGACGGCGAGCATCGTGTCGGTGCTGAGCCCCTTCACCACATTGCCTGATTTGTCGAGATACATGGTCTTGGTGGCAGCGAGCGGCGCCCGTTCGCGGAAATCGAGGAAAGTGGTGCGGCCGTCCTTCAGCCGGACGGTCATGAAGCCGCCGCCGCCGATATTGCCGGCATCCGGGTAGACGACGGCGAGCGTATAGCCGACCGCCACTGCCGCATCCACAGCATTGCCGCCGTTCTTTAAAACGTCGATCCCGGCCTGCGAGGCGAGCCGTTGCGCGGTCACCACCATGCCATGCTCGGCCTCGACGGGAGCGGGGGAGGCGGCGTGTGTCGGGATGGCGGTCAGGATGAGGAGTGAAAGAGAAAGGACGGTGGTGCAGGTCGACTTGATGTGCCGGATCATGGCTATTCTCCCGATTGGACGGCGATGTCCAAAATAATGCCCATACGGCATCTGTCCAGCGGAAAGCTGCCTTGAACAGAGGGCATGATTACCTATGTCTGGCGTGTAATTTCGCTACGGAGATACGCACATGTCCGCCAAGCCGATCAAGATTCCCGGTCCCGACCATCCGATCACCATCGAGCCCAATCCTGCGAAAGTCGTCGTCCGCCTGAACGGCAAGACGATTGCCGAAACCAATGAGTCGCTGACGTTGCAGGAAGCGAACTATCCACCGGTGAGCTATATCCCGCGCAAGGATGTCGACATGTCGCTGCTCCAGCGCAGCACGCACGAGAGTTATTGCCCCTATAAGGGTGATGCGTCCTATTACAGCATTCCGCTGGGCGGCGAGCGCTCGGCAAACGCGATCTGGACCTATGAGCGTCCGTATGACGCGGTCCACGAGATCAGAGATTACCTGGCTTTCTATCCCAACCGGGTCGACAGCATCGAGGCGCGGGATCTCTAATCCTCGGCATCGAGCAATAGCGCAGTGCCGAGAAATCCCAATCCGAAGGGAGCACCCAGCGCGAAGACCTGAAGCCAGATGGCGAGGGGTTCGTGGTTCGAGGATGGCAACTGGCGCGCAAGCATGAGCGCCAGCGCCGTCGCGGCGCCGAGCAGAAAGCCCGTCGTGAAATTCGAAATCATAAATCTGATCAGCGCGGGCATCTGACGGTTCCTTGCAAACCGTAGAACTATCCGGAAGAGGCAGGGTTCCCTCGCAGGCGAGAACCAAAGCGGATTGCGCGCTTATGCGGGAAAATCCGGAATTGCCCAACATGGAGTGCACACCGCAATGCGACGTCTGGTTCACTGTCAGGCACTTTGGTTGTCGCAATTACGGCGCTGATCGGGCTCGCCTTTTTCACCGCCGATGAAGACGGTGAGTTGCAGCATGGCGACGTGCTTGTCTCATCAGCGATCAGCGATGCTTCTCCGCGGCGAAGCGTCTTTCCAGCAGGCTGACCAGTCGCACCATGGGCCAGAGGAAGAGAATGTAGATCACCGCCATGCCGATCAGCGGCGACGGGTTTGCATAAAAGGCCTGCGCGTCCTGCGCTTCCTTGAGCAGCTCCGGCAGCGCCACGGTCGAGGCGAGCGATGTGTCCTTGAACAGCGACACGCAGTTGGACGTGGTCGGCKGGATGACGATGCGGATCGCCTGCGGTAGAACCACCTTGCGCAGTGTGATCATGAAGGGAATGCCAAGGGCGGCGGCGGCTTCGAACTGGCCCTTCGGCACGCTCTCGATGCCGGAGCGGAAGACTTCCGCCGAATAGGCCGCCATGACCAGCGAGAAGGACAGGATCACGCATGTCCAGGACGACAGGTTGATGCCGATGAAGGGCAGGGCGTAGTAAACGAGGATCAGCACCACCAGGACCGGGGTAGCGCGGAAGATATCGATGTAGATAATCGAAAGGATACGGACCGGCTTCGGCGCATAGAGCCTGATGATGCTGACGAACATGCCGGCGGTGACGCCGATGGCGATACAGGCGATACCGAGCAGCAACGTGTTGAGCAGCCCACGCAGCAGAGCAGGGAGGGAAGCCCAGAGGACTTCGGTATTGAAGAAAGTGTCGACAAACGACATGGCCGCACCTCGGTAGGGGCTTAAGAACGCACCAGCTTAGTGCGGATAGGTGACGTTTAGAATGCGTTGCTTGGGCGAGGCCGTGCCTCGGAAACCCTGCTGGGCTCCTGAGCTCTTGTCGAAGGGCGGCCATCTCCCCTTGCGCCATATGCTATAGCCCTGCCCACAGAGGGAGAAGACTTGCGGCGCCATCCCGCCCCAATTGCCGCACTGTGGTTTGGCTCTGGCGCCCCTCCCCTTTGTGGGGAGGGGTTGGGGAGGGGCGTTGGCCCAAATACGACTGCTTGTCGTTCAGGGCGTCGGGATCGGCGCTTCCGTCACCGTCGAAGAGCCGGCCGGGGCGTCGTCGCCGAACCACGTCTTGTGGATCTTGGCCATCGTGCCGTCCTTCTTCATCGCGCCGATAGCGTCGGAAAGCTTCTGCAGCAGCTTGTGGTCCTTGGTCATCATCAGGCCGTACTGTTCGCCGGTCTTGATGTGATCCTTGACCGCCAGGCCCGTCATCTTCAGGAACAGGTATTGCATGCCTGGGACGTCGGAAATGGCCGCATCGACGCGGCCGGCGTTGAGGTCGAGCATGCATTCCTGCTGCGAGTTATAGCCCTTGATGTCGGCGAAGCCGTATTTGTCCTTGTTGTCCTTGGTCCACTTTTCGCCGGTCGAGCCGGAAAGCACGCCGATGGTCTTGCCCTTCAGGTCTTCGAGGCTCTTCAGCGGGCTGTCGGCCTTGGTGGCGATACCCATGTCGGAGTCGTAATAGGGCTGGGTGAAGGATTGCGACTTCAGGCGTTCCTTGGTGATGGTGATCGAGGAGATCGCCACGTCGATGCGGCCGGACGAGGTGGCGGCGAACAGCGCCTGGAAGCCATAATCGGCGACGTTGGTGGTCATGCCGATGCGCTTGGCGGCTTCGTTGACGATATCGACCTCAAAACCCTTGAACGTGCCGTCGGCATCCTTGTATTCGAAGGGCGGGTTGTTCGGATAGGATCCGACATTCAGCACGTCAGCCGCGAAAGCGGTAAATGCGACGCTGGACATGCCGATGGCGGCAGCCAAAGCGATGATGTTGCGACGGGTCAGATTCATTCTTTTCTCCCTCTGGTTATGACCGCCATATCCGGCGGCAACTGCCGTTCCGCGTTGCGCGGACCGTCATTCCTGTGCCGGCCAGATCGGCCGGCGAAGTTTTTCCCACCCTGTCGCGGAAGACCCTCAACCAACTAAAGCTGCAGGTTGTCGTCCGCGTCTCTCAAATCCACGGGGCCGGAAGCGCGCTGTCAAGCGCTCTTCTTCAGGCCCGCATTGGCGAGGATGTCGCCGAGTTCATCATCGAAACGGCTGATCTCCTCGACCTTGTTGTAATGCACCAGCGACACGCGGATGCAGCCAGTCTCCATGGTCAGGCCAAGTCGCTTCATCAGCCGCGGGGCGAACATGTGGCCATCACGGATGCCGATGCGGCGCTTGCCCATTTCCTCGGCCACATATTGCGGCGTCACGCCGGGCAGCGAGAAGCAGATGGTCGGCACGCGGCCGCCGAGTTTTGCCTCGTCGGAAATGCCGTAGATCCTGGCGCCGTGCTTTTTCAGCACGCGGATCATCTCGCGCGACAAGCCTTGCTCATAGTCGCGGATCGCGCCCATCGCGGCGGCCAACGCTTCGCGGCGCGAATGGCCGGAGCCCGCGAGGAAGCGGCGGCCGAGGTCTTCGAGATAGTGCACGGCGGCATTCATGCCAGCGACATTCTCATAGGTGAAAGTGCCGACCTCGATCTTGTAGGGCGGTACGTCGGGGATGAAATCCTCTTTGAAGGTCGGCAGCTTGACGAGCGCGTCGTAGCGGCCCCAGAGGAAGCCCATATGCGGCGAGAAATTCTTGTAGCCGGAGCAGACGAGATAGTCGCAATCCCAGGCCTGTACGTCGATCAGGCCATGCGGGCCATAATGGACGCAATCGAGGAAGACTTCGGCGCCAGCAGCGTGCGCCAGCTTGCCGACGGTGGTGACGTCGACGATGGTGCCGATCGAATGGGCGGTCACCGTGCAAGCGACGAGACGGGTGCGGTCGCTCAACAGCGGCTTCAGGTCTTCGGTATGGAGCGTGCCGTCCTCGTTCATCTTCCACCAGACGATTTTGGCGCCGTTGGCCTCCAGCGCCATCCAGGTGGCGATATTGGCGTCATGGTCCATGTCGGTGACGATGATCTCGTCGCGCTCGTCGAGCAGCTTTGCGATGCCGAGACTGACGAGGCGGATGAACGAGGTTGCGTTGAGACCGAAGGAGATTTCCTCGGGGCGATAGGCATTGACCAGCATGGCGACGGTTTCGCGCGCCTCGGCCAGATTCTTGTCGACGCCCTGGCTGTGCTCATATTTCGCCATCCGCTGGACGTTGAAATCGACGAGATGCTGGCTGACCGCGTCTATGACGGTCTGGGGCACCTGGGCGCCACCGGCATTTTCGAGAAAGATGAAATCGCCGGCCTTGCGGATCGCCGGGAACAGCGCCCTGATCTCATCGACGGGGAATTCGTTGCGGCCCGAAGTGCCGGATGCTGTGGCCGATGCGGTCATGATCGTTCCCTGTCGTGGCGGCAATTCTGACGGTGCAGAGTGGCCTTGAAATTTTGTTTTGATTATTTGATCACAAGATATTTGAAAGTTCAACTAAATTTTCCGAATGCATGATCACGTGTTGTTGCGGGGGAAAACCGGTAGCGTCCCGTGGCACCCCGGTCCCATGGAAACGCGGATTGATCGCTGGACATGGTGCTGTCATTAAGGTCATGCAAAAGACATCCGCGACGGCGATCTTCGGTTGGCCGGAACGTCTTCGCGGCGTAGAGCATCTGGTCAGTGTCCGTCGGACGACGGGACCCTGCGGCAACGGAGGAAAGCATGTCTGTTCAAGGTCTCAAGGTTTCACGCCGTTCGAAGCTCATGGCGTCGGCACTCGTTCTGATGGCGGCCGGCGTGCTTTTCGGCTCTCCCGCTTCCGCGGGATGCTGGTCTATCCTGAAGAGCCCCAAATGGACGGAAGTCCAGACGTCCCTCCATAAAGTCAAACTGTGCGAGGCGCTTCCCGCCGGTCCCAACCGGACGGACAAGCTGTCGATTTCCGACTTCGACGTCTGCGACGCACCCGGCGGCCTGCGCTTCCATGTCGAGGCGGCGCTGTCGTGCAAATCGAGCCCCAAGGGCCTGATCCAGATCACCGCGAAGGCGTCGGTCAAGGCGGATGTCGCGGTGGATATCGGTACCTGCACGGTGACCGAAGCCAAGATGGATCTTGGCGGCGACGCCGGAAAGCTACTGGCAGGCCAGCCCGGGTTCCAGCGCCTTGCCCAGGGGCTGGCGCAGGCTAAATTGTCGGAACTGTGCGGGAAGTGACCTTGCCTCGGATTGCGTGATTCGCCGTCCGTTTTTTCAGCACATCGCCTGCAGCAGCTTCTGTGTTGCCTGGATATCCTTGACCATCAGTGCGCCCGCCTGCTTCGCATCGCCGGCGCGAAAAGCATCGATCATATCGTAATGGTAGCCCGAATAGGGATGGATTTCGCCGGCGTCCCATTGCTGCGCCACGAGATTCGACAGCATGCGCATATAGGGGCCGAAGCGCAGCCAGAGCGTCTCGATGAGTTGCGGCAGGACCTCCGACCCGGACATGTCGTAGATCGAGAAATGGAATTCCTGGTTCTTGCGCAGCATGTCGTAGACCTTGCCGGTCTTACCCAGCGCCTCATGTTCCCCGGCGATTGCGAGGCAACGGCTGATGTCGGCCGGCTTCAGGCGCGGCGTGGCAAGTTCCGTTGCCAGGCCTTCGAGCGAGACACGGGCGATGCAGAGATCGTCGAGCCGGGCACGCGAGACGGGCGGCACGCGGGCGGAGCCGTTGCGGGCGATTTCCAGGCCGTTTTCGGCGGCGAGACGGCGCAGTGCCTCGCGCACCGGCATGTGGCTGGTGCCGAATTCGGCGGCCAGCGAGGCGATGGTGACGACCTGCTGCGGCTCGAACATGCCCCACATCAGCGCGTGGCGAAGCTGCTCGTAGACGCTGTCCTGCACCGTCACGCGTGACGAGACTTTTGTCAGTCCTGCCTCTTTCACCAGCCGCTCATCCTTTCGTTCGTTCTATTGCACGTTCAGTGGCGCAAGCCGGCTTTGCGCATCAATGGCAGCACGCTGTCGCAGAAATAAGGGAGTTCGTGGGTGTAATTGACGAAGGATAGCGCGATGCCGGAATAGCCTTTATCCGAGATTGCCCGCATCTCTTCAACAATCTTCTCCGGCGTGCCGACCAGCGGATAGCTGCCGGCGCCGCCGGCGAAGCGCTTGCGATAGCGGTCGTAGGAGACCGGATCGTGCGACTGGGAAAATTCCTTCTTGCCGGCCACGTGGATATCGACTGCAGCGGTGTCGGCCAGCGTCACGGCATAACGCTCGTAATAATCCTCGGCCTCGGCCTGGGTCGGGCGGCAGATGACGTGGCTCACCGTATAGACGCCCACCGGGCGGCCAACCTTGTCGGCGCGGGCGGAGATGTCTTCGACATGCTTTTCCGAGCCTTCGATCTCGGTGAAGGTGGTGAACAGATAGTCGCAATGGGCGGCGGCGAAATCGCGGCCGGGGCTACCGAAGGCGGCATTCATGGTCACCGGGCGCGGCACCTGGACGCTTGACGGCCGGCTGATGGCGTTTTTCAGCGTGTAATAAACGCCGTTGAAATCGAAGGGCTCGTCGGCATGATAGGCTTGCTCGATGACGCGGATCCATTCCGCTGCCTGCTCATAGCCTTTCTCGACCAGCGGCGTGCCGAACATGCCGAATTCCTTCGGGTTCCAGCCGCAGACGATGTTGAGGCCAGCGCGGCCATGGCTGACATGGTCGACGGTGGCTAGCGATTTCGCCGCATAGAGCGGATGGACGAGCGGCACATGCACGGTCATGAAAATGCCGATGCGCTCGGTGACGGCGGCCAAAGCCGAGGCCCAGGTAAAGGTTTCGAACGACCATTCGCGCACATGGTTCTTACCGCCGAAGCCAGCCCAGCGGGCAATGGGCAGGAAGAATTCCAGCCCGGCGCGATCGGCGATCTGGGCTGCGGTGACATTGTCGTCCCAGGTGGCTTTCCAGCGTTCGGGTACATCGGTGATCGCCAGCCCGCCATCGGCATTGGTGGAGAAGACGCCGAGCTTGAGCTTGTTGGGACCTTTCAACGGATGTGTCATGTGGCTCTCCCAGCGCTTTTGATCATTTGAGCACAGGCTAATCCAACGGCAGATTATTTCAAGCTTAAATCTTTCGGCCGAACCAAGCCTGGAGGCCATGCGCTGCGGCCCGGCCGGTGGCGAGGCAGGCGGTCAGCAGATAACCACCGGTCGGGGCCTCCCAATCGAGCATTTCTCCGGCAACGAAGGTGCCGGGCAGGGCAGTCAGCATAGAGTTGGCATCGATGGCGTTCCAGGCAATTCCGCCGGCCGAGGAAATGGCTTCCGCGATCGGGCGTATGCGGAGGAGGGGAATGGGCAGGGCCTTGATCCGATGAGCGAGCCAGGCGGGATCGGACAACCGACCGGGATCGCCGAGGGAGCCGGCCTCGCGGACGAGCGCTGCTTTCACTCCATCCAGTCCGGCCCCCTTGCGCAGGCGGTTGGAAAGGCTCTCTTTGGTCGGCTGTTTGGCGAGATCGCGCTTAAGGCGTTCTTCGCTGCGGCCCGGCGCGAGATCAAGGAGCAATTCGGCTCGGCCTTCGCTCGCCAGCCGGTCGCGCAAGCTTGCCGAATGGGCATAAACGAGGCTGCCTTCGATGCCGTGTTTCGAAATGACGAACTCGCCTGGTATGGTGCCCGTGGGGGAGGTCGCGGCCACGGATTTGACCGGAGTGCCGGCAAAGCGCTCGCGGAAAAGATCGCTCCAGGCGATGTCGAAGCCGCAATTGGCAGGCTGAAAATCACGGATGTCGACGCCCTTGTCCCGCAGCCATGGCAACCAGGCAGCGTCCGAACCCAGCCGCGGCCAGCTTGCGCCGCCGAGGGCGAGAACGGTAGCGTCGGGCTCGACGGTCTTGCGGCCTTCCGGCGTCTCGAAGACATGGGCATTGCCGTCGAAGCCGATCCAGCGATAGCGCCTGAAGATTGTCACGCCCTGTGCTTCCAGTCGCCCCAGCCAGGCGCGCAGCAGCGGCGACGCCTTCATCACTTCGGGGAAAACGCGGCCGGATGTGCCGACGAAGGTTTTTGCACCAAGTTCGTCGGCCCAGGTCCTGAGGTCATCCGGCGTAAAGGCGTCGAGGGCCGGACGCAGCCGTTTGGATGCCGCGCCGAAGCGGGCGGTGAAACGGGAAAAATCCTCGGAATGGGTGAGGTTGAGGCCGGATTTGCCGGCGAGCAGGAATTTGCGCCCGACGGTCGGCATGGCTTCGTAGACCGTGACGCGATGGCCGGACGCGGAGAGCACCTCCGCCGCCATCAGCCCTGTCGGCCCGCCGCCGATGATTGCAATGTCTTTTGTCGTCATGCCGGTGTCTTGGCGTGCCGCAGGACGGATTGCAACAGGCTATTTCATCGGCTTCAGCGGCTGAGCCGCCGGTGATTGGCCTTCACGGCCCTGCGRTATTTCGCCACCGAATGTTTGCCGACTGAATGCAGAGACTTGCCGGTGGCGAGCGCCAGCACATTTTCGAAGGCCAGCGCATGGGCGGTGGTGATCTTTTCGACCACCATGCGCTGCGCCTCGATGGTCGCGGCCGGGCCGCCGGTYGCGAGTTTCATCATCCTGAGCCCGATGACGAAGTTCGCTTCGAAGGCAAGGCGGGTCATGTCAGCGAACAGTCCGAATGGCGATTGTGGCATCATAGTCCCTTATCTCAGTTCATCCCCGGCGCTTGAACGACTTCGGTCCGGCGGCGGTTCCGTCACGCAACTGTGATGGCTGCGATGCGGCAAAATGATGTTGTCATCGTCTTTATGCGCCCCTAAAGCTCATGCTCATATTCATGAATGAAGGGCCGGACATGTATCTCCTCTCCCATATGATGAAAGCCTTCATCAAGAAAGGCCAATTGACGGTGATCGATGCCGACGGCAAGCGGCATGTGTTTGCCGGTACACCGGATGGTCCGAAGGTGACGATGCACCTGACCGACAGGAAGCTCTATCGCTCGCTGGTGTTCAATTCCGAACTCGCAGCCGGCGAAGCCTATATGAACGGCACGATGCGCTTCGAGGAAGGCTCGACGCTCCGGGATTTCCTGACGCTTTTCTCGGTCAACCGGCTGTCGCTCGGCTCCTATCCGATCCAGAAAGTCCTGCGTGCCATCCGCATGCGCTTCCGCAAACAGCAGCAGTCCAACCGCAGGGGCCAGGCGCAGCAGAATGTTGCGCATCACTACGATCTCGGCAACGATTTCTACAAGCTCTTCCTCGACAAGAACATGCTCTATTCCTGCGCCTATTTCCGCGCGCCGGATGAGACGTTGGAGGATGCGCAGCGCAACAAGCTGCGTCTGCTGGCCAGCAAGCTGCAGCTCAAGCCGGGCATGAAGGTGCTCGATATCGGCTGCGGCTGGGGCGATCTGGCGCTCTACCTCGCTTCGCTCGAAGAGGGTGTGCAGGTGCTTGGCGTGACGCTCTCCAAAGAGCAGCAGGCGCTGGCGACGGAGCGGGCGAAGAAGGCTGGCTTGGCCGACCGGGTCCGCTTCGAACTGCGCGATTATCGCGATGTCTCGGAAAAGTTCGATCGGATCGTCTCGGTCGGCATGTTCGAGCATGTCGGGGTGCATCACTACGACGAGTTCTTCAAGAAGCTCAATGCGCTGATGCATGATGACGGCATTGCGGTGCTGCATTCGATCGGCCATATGAGCCCGCCCGGCATGGCGAGCGCATGGCTGCGGAAATATATTTTCCCGGGCGCCTATTCGCCGGCTCTGTCGGAAGTGTTCAATGTCGTCGAGCAGAACCAGCTCTGGGTCACGGACCTGGAATTTCTGCGCGTCCACTATGCCACCACGCTCGCCCACTGGCACAGCCGCTTCGAGGCCAACCGCGCCAAGGTGGTCGAGATGTATGACGAACGTTTTGCGCGGATGTGGGAATTCTACCTGATCAGTGCCGAGATGATGTTCCGCACCGGCAGCCAGCTCGTTTTCCACATGCAGCTGTCGCGCAAGCGCGACGCGGCGCCGATCGTGCGGGACTATATCACCGATCAGCAGCGCGCCTATATCGACCGGGAAAAGTCGCTCAACCTGTCGATCTGAGATCACAGGTTGAGGCGACTTGGGTTGCTCATCACAAAAGCGTGCCCCGCAAAAACAGCAAGGCCACGGAGAAATAGATCACCAGACCCGTCACATCCACCAGCGTCGCGACGAAAGGGGCGGATGCGCTGGCCGGGTCGAAGCCGAGCCGCTTGAGGATAAAAGGCAGCATCGAGCCGGACAGCGATCCGAATGTCACAATGCCAATCAGCGCAGCCCCGATGGTGACGGCCAAGAGAACCCAATGTGGGCCGTAATCATACAGGCCGAACATCTGCCACGCGGTGATCCGAATGATCGCCAGCACACCGAGTACGGCTCCCAAGGCGATCCCTGTGGGTAATTCCCTGAGCGCAATTCTCCACCAGTCTCCCAGCTGAATTTCCCTCAGGGCCAAGGCGCGGATGATGAGCGAGGTGGCTTGAGAACCCGAATTGCCCCCCGAACTCATGATCAGCGGGATAAACAACGTCAGTATGATCGCTTTTTCCAGCTCTCCCTCGAAAAACTGCATGGCGTTGGCCGTCAGCATTTCTCCGAGAAACAGAACTGCAAGCCAGCCGGCCCGCTTGCGCAACATTTGAACAAGGCCGATGTCCATATAAGGCTGGTCAAGGGCTTCCATACCGCCGAACTTCTGGGCATCCTCCGTGCCTTCGGCCACGATGGCGTCGATAATGTCGTCGACAGTGACGATCCCGAGCACATGGTGCCTGTCATCGACCACCGGCACGGCCAGAAGGTCATATTTGGAGATGAGCCGCGCCACTTCCTCTCTGTCCGTGAGAGGGTGAACCAGCAACGGCTTTCGTGGCGGAGCAACCGACAGGATCATTGCGGCAGGATCGCTGACGACGAGCTGGCGCAAGGTCACCGCCTTGAGCAGGGCTTTTGTCTTTGGGTCAAGCACGTAGATGGAATAGACGGTTTCCCGGGTGCGCTCCACGACGCGAATGTGGTGCAAGGTTTGCGCCACCGTCCAGTTCGACGGCACGCTGACGAATTCCGTGGTCATGATGCTGCCGGCGGTGCGACGGGGATAGGCCAGCAACTGGCGAACAGACGCCTGGCTGTCGATGCTCAGGCCCGTGAGCAGGCTCTCGCGCGCCGGCTCGTCTATGCGCCGGAATATATCGGACCTCTGGTCGGCCGACATATGCTCCAGAAGTGCCACCGCCTGGGCATGCGGAAGCAGTTGCAGAAGCTCGTGCGGCTCATTCAGTCCGGGTTGGTCGAAAATGTCGACGGCCCGGTCAAGCGGCAGCAAGGCCAGGACCGCCACGGCCTCATCCTGGTCCAATTCGTTGAGGATCTCGACGCTGTCGGCGACGTGCTCGTTCGGAATACGCTCGGCAGTCGCCTGAACGTCAAAGGGCTCTGCAAGTTCGGTGGTGTTTTCCATCGTGTTCACCTGGATTGGCCGCCGCCAGCCATCCGGGATGAGCAACCCTGGGGCAGCCCTACACGAAAGGAGGAAGCGGCGAAGTCAATCGACTGTAACTGTCGCTTGGCATGATGTTGGGTTCCTTGTTGGTCGCAGTGCTGCGCAACACCGGCTCACTGTAGGGTTTCTACACTCCAGTCAATGCTTCAACTCGTCGCACTTGCAGGACTTTTGAAACGAGCTCCGAAGCCAAAGCCCGTGGCAACTTTTTCGGTTCAAGTGACGCGCTTGATCCCTTCGTTTTTCGCATGACCTTATCCCGAAACAGGAACCGCTTTCGGACGACATACTTCGTTTCTGGAGATGCGTTCGGTCTCTTCCGCAAGCCCCGCTTCCGGATGCGCACCGGCAGCGGTTGCAAGTGCAGATATGATTAGGCACGGGATCACCGCAGGCTTCGATGCGGAGCACAGCGCACGGACATTGCGCGTGATAGATCTTCGTCATTGCCTGTCTTGCCTCGTCATGCCTTATCGATTGTATTGTGCAGAAATCGACAGCGTATTCCTTGAATTGTGACGCGACCTGATCCCGATGAACGAAAAGCAATTCAATGGTGAATGGAGATTAACCATGTTAAACATAAATATTTATAATAATTAATTGCATAAATCTAAGTTAAATAGAAAATTTACGGAATATTTAGGCAGATAAATATGAAGGCATGCCATAATAACCGATAATTAACCATAACAAGCGGTTACTTTTGCTGGCGGCTTAACCTTAATTCTTTAGCAAGGGATAGGGTAAATACTTCTCCTCACACGACGTTAAGGTTTCAAGCGAGAAGCAAACCGACGGGCATGACGCCACTACGCTGTGACCGGTAAGATTTTCGAACCCGGCGTGTCCCAACCTGGTAACTCGTAAAAAGGGACTTCCCATGTCTAGCATCATCACCAACGTCTCCGCCATCGCCGCCCTGAAGACGCTGCGTTCCATGGACGAGCAGATGGCCACGACGCAGAACCACATCTCGTCCGGTTATCGCGTCGAATCGGCGGCCGACAATGCTGCCTACTGGTCGATCGCCACGACCATGAAGTCCGACAAGTCGGCGATGAGCACTGTCCAGGACGCTCTCGGTCTCGGCGCCGCCAAGACGGACACCGCCTATACCGGCCTGAACTCGGCCATCGACGTCATGACCACCATCAAGACCAAGCTCGTCGCCGCCCGCGAACCGGGCGTGGACAAGGCCAAGGTCAATGCCGAACTGACCGAACTGAAGAGCCAGCTGAGCTCGATTTCCGAATCTGCCTCGTTCTCCGGCCAGAACTGGCTGTACAACGCCGACACGACCGCCAACACCACCGTTGAAATGGTCGGCTCGTTCAACCGCTCCGACACGGGTGCCGTCTCGGTCGGCGTGCTCAAGTTCGACACTGCCACGTCGACGCTGATCGACAGCAGCGACTCCTCGCTCGGCCTGCTGACCGCCGACCATTCCACGACGGTTGTCACCAGCACCGGCAACGTGACCAATACATACTACCTGCTCAACGTCAGTGCCGCGACAGGCCCGAGCGGCACCGAAATCAAGCTGGATGCGTCGACCACCAACCAGGACATCGACKGCATGATCTCCGCGGTCGACTCCATGCTCAGCACGATGACGGACACCGCCGCCAATCTCGGTGCGGCCAACTCCCGCATCACCATGCAGAACGACTTCGTCAAAAACCTCATGGACACGATCGACAAGGGCGTTGGCCGCCTCGTCGATGCCGACATGAATGAGGAATCGACCAAGCTCAAGGCCCTGCAGACCCAGCAGCAGCTCGGCATCCAGGCGCTGTCGATCGCCAACTCGAACTCCGAAAACATCCTGTCGCTCTTCCGTTAATCGGAAACGCGGATCTGAGAATTGGCCGTCCGGGAAACCGGGCGGCCTTTTGGTATTCCGACTGCCTCTTCTTGCTTCCACGAATTCGAAGGCTATCATCTCTGTTGTCTCGGACCGCTTGGCCTGGGTTGCCGCAGAGCTGTAACAGGGGAGGGAAGTCTTGGAGAGCGATCCATTCCGGATTCGCGCGCATGTCGCGGACTTCGAGGACATTCTGCGCGATATGCTTGAGCGCAGTGAGGCGGCGCGGCTGCGCCTGCCGATGGCCGTGAATATCGCCTATGGTACGGACCCGACGGAAACCGTCGATCTGTTCTTTCCGGCGGACCGGGGGCAGGGGCTGCCGGTGCATTTGTTCATCCATGGCGGTTACTGGCGGGCATTTTCCAAGCGCGATCACTCCTATGTCGCCGACACGATCACTGCCGCTGGCGCAATCGCCGTCATCATCGATTATGCACTGATGCCGACGGTGCGGATGGGCCATATCGTCGACCAGGTGCGGCGCGCCAAGCGCTGGGTGCTCGACCATATTGCCGAGCACGGCGGCGACCCGTCGCGGCTGACGGTGAGCGGCCATTCGGCAGGGGCGCATCTCTCGACTTTCCTGTTCGACGCGGCGGAGACGCCATCGCAAGTCCGGGCGGCGCTGCTTCTTGGCGGGCTTTACAATCTCAAACCGTTGCAATCCTCCTTCCTGCAGGCCGAGAACGGCATCACGGAGGAGGAAGTCGCGAATTTTTCGCCGCTGACGCATCGGTTCGATCCGGCCGTTGCCGTCGATGTAGTCGTCGGCGAGGACGAAACGCCGCCCTTCCTCGAACAGGCCGATCGCTTTGCATCAACGCTTCGAGCTCAGGGCCTCTCGGTGACCGAATTTCAAGTCCCCGGCGAGAATCATCAGAGCAGCGTACGCGATCTCGGCATTGTCGGAAGCGAAACCGGCCAACGGCTGGCGCGATTGATCGCCGCACATTAAAAGTTTTTCGGTTCCAAGCAGGAGGATCGCCATGGAGATCAAACGTTGCGGCTCGCGGCCGTCGGTCACGCCGTCACCGGACTATTTTACCGGATCGGTGCGCCAGGATCCGATCATGCAGGCACCGGCTCCGGCCCGGGTGCAGGTCGTCAGCGTCACGTTCGAACCCGGCGCCCGGACGACATGGCACACGCATCCGCTCGGTCAGACACTGTTCGTCACCGCCGGCTCAGGCCTGGCGCAGGTCTGGGGCGGGCCGGTTGAGGTGATCCGCGCCGGCGATACGATCTGGTTTGCACCGGGCGAAAAGCATTGGCATGGGGCTGGCCCGACCACAGCAATGACCCATATCGCTATCCAGGAGACCGTCGATGGGCGCGCCGCCGACTGGATGGAGCCGGTCAGCGATGCAGATTATGGTGCTTCCACCGCCGGATGATTGGTCGTGCCCTTCCTTGGGTGGCTACAAAGGTCTGCCGACTGTCATAAATGTGCAAAGATCAAGTTCTATCCGGAATGCACACGATTGTCCGGACGACTCCCGATAGGATAAAATCATGAATGTGGTGACCGATATCGCGCCGCAGGAAAACAGGCTTTTTCCCCGCGCCGTTTCCCTGGCCAATGCAAAGCTGGTGCTAGAGGACCGTGTCGAGGAAGGCACCCTTTCGGTCCGCGACGGCCTGATCTCCGGCATTGGCGCCGCGCCGGATGCGGGTTCCAACGTCGTGGTCGATTGCGGCGGGGATTATCTGCTGCCGGGGCTGATCGACCTGCATACCGACAATGTCGAGCATTACTTCTTCCCGCGCCCGGGCGTGCAGTGGGAAGCATCGCTGATGGCGGTGCTTTCGCATGACGCGCAGGTGCTGGCGTCGGGCATCACCACGGTGTTCGATTCGCTGTCGCTCGGCGAATATGACGGCACCGGCCGCCGCAGCCGGCTGCTCAAGGATGCGATCGAGGCGATCAGCCGGGCGGTCGACGAAGGGCTGATGCGCGCCAATCATTATTTCCATTTCCGCTGCGAACTGTCCGATCCGGCGCTGGCGGCGATCGTCACAGATCATCTCGACAATCCGCTGTTGAAACTGCTCAGCGTCATGGACCATACGCCCGGTCAGCGGCAGTGGTGGAACCTCGATCTTTTCCGCGAATACCGCCGCACTAAGAACGGCACGGCCTGGACCGACGCAGAGTTCGAGGACTACATGGTCGAGCGCCGGCGCAAGCAGGAAGAGTTCGTGCCGCAATATCGCCGGATGGTGCATGAGGCAGGCACGACCCGCAACATCCCGATCGCCAGCCATGACGACACGACGATCGCCGATGTCGATGATTCCTTCGCCCATGGCATCACGATCAGCGAATTCCCGACCACGATCGAGGCGGCGCAGCACGCGCATGATCTCGGCATGAAGATCGTCATGGGCGCCCCGAATGTTGTGCTCGGCCGCTCGCATTCCGGCAATGTCAGCGCCACGACGCTGGCCGAAGCAGGGCTGCTCGACGTCTTGACCTCGGATTACGTGCCGTCCAGCCTGCTGCACGCGCCGTTTATCCTTGCGGACAAGGGCCTGCCGCTCAACGAGACCGTGGCCATGGTGACGGCGAAGCCGGCCGATGCGCTGGGCATGAGCGACCGCGGCCGGCTTGCGGATGGCTTGCGGGCCGATCTGGTGCGGGTGCGGATGATCGACGGCATGCCGATCATCCGTGGTGTCTAGGTCGGCGGACGACCGTATCTCTGACCGCGACGCATTGAGGCCACAAACAGTCCTTAAGCAAAGCTGCATGTACCGGCGCGGGGCCGGACGACAGGGCGGATAAACGCCTTGATGCATCGATGGCTGAGCCGCGGAGCGGGACGGCCATCGGTGAATTCTGAACTGCAGTGGCGGGGGATGAATGCGCTTCGGTCGATTCGGCGCGGCTCTCATTGGATTGCTGGCATCTCAGTTTCTTCATTCTCCGGCGTCGGCGAACGGCCAGGTCGGCGCAGCAGCCGTGACCATGCTGAAGCCGGTGACGCTCACCGAATTTATGGCGCTCGGCATTCACAATCGCGGCCCGCAAGAGGCATTCGGCGTCATTTATTTCATCGACGGGCTTGACCCGACAGAGCGGGCGCCGGATGATTTCAAGCCGACCTATCCCTATCTCGCAGCACTGAACGGCACGTTCGGCTGGGATGTGGTGAACGCGAAATATCCCAATTCCGAGAAGGAGATAGCGACGTCGGTGCCGCGCGCCGTGGCCTATGTGAAGGCGCGCGTCGAGGCGCTCAAGGCCAAAGGCTATAAACGCATCGTGCTTGCCGGACAGTCCTGGGGTGGCTGGGTGTCGATCAATGTCGCCGAAGTCAAGGATGCCGCCGCCAAGCTCGACGGGCTGATGCTGGTGGCACCCGCGGCCTATGGATCGAAAGTCTGGAAGGGCTCGGACAATCCTTACTATCTGCAGAACCTCACCGAATATGTCCGCCATATCAAGTCGGTCAGGACGCCGACCGTTGCAGTCTTCTTCAACGGTGACGATTTCGATCCCGGCCAGCGCGGCGACGTCACCGATGCCTTTCTGGCGCGCAACGCCACGCCGCTCCTGCTGATCGACCGTCCGGAGGGCCTTGCCGGTCATGGTGCCGGCTGGCTGCCGCCATTCGCCGATCGTTATGCCGGCTGTATCGGCAATTTCCTGCAAGCGCCGAAGACCACACGCTGTGGCGAGCAGACCCCGCCGGCGGTCGCTGCGGGCAAGCTGACGGAAAAGGATGTCCAGGCCGACAAGGCTTTCGCGCCAGCCGACCAGAAAGAGATTGATGGCACTCAATTCGTCATGACGACGCCGGATATCAATGTCCAGGTGCTGCGCTTCGGTGACAGCAAGGTTGAGATCGCCGCTGCCGATGGCGATTTCGAAAGCCCGGCGACCGCGCATGCGAATCAGGCTTGCGTCGATGACCAATGCTATCGCCTTTATCGCGCCTCCCCGGACAGATATCTCGGCTTTCACGAGGATGGCAGCTTTGCCGGTTGGCTGACGCCGGTCGCACATTAGGTCCTTTCCGCAGGCATTGATCGACGGAACAAACGCCTGAATCACGCGTTTGCCGAGCATTAGTGCTATCTCAGGAAAGGAGCTCGAAATGAAGAAGATGTTCGTTGCCGCCACCGTGGTGGCGCTCGTTGCGACGGCGCCTGTTGCCGAGGCGGCCAGCGCCAAGGTGACTGGACTTGCCGGTGGTGCAGTTGCCGGCGCTATTGTCGGCGGCCCTGTGGGTGCCGTGATCGGCGGAGCGGCCGGTTATACGATTGGTTCGGCCGTCGACAACGATCACCGCCGTGTGATCAAGCATCGCCATTATCGGCATGTCGAACGGGCCTACTAAATTTATGGTTGCGGGCGAGCGAAAGGCTCGTTCGCCCGCACTGAATCGATTTAACACCGGCCCGACAAATTTTTTTCTCCCAGTGAACATTTTGCCATCTTTTGAGTTAATGTAGCATTCGGCAAGGGGGAAAACAGAGGTCAAGTCTATGAAGAAAAACTCAATTATAGCTCTCGCCTTGGGCGGTTTGATGGGTGTTGCAGCCCTTGCGCCGGCCGAAGCCATGCCCGTGACCAACCCGGTGGTCAAGCAGTCGACCGACGTGCAGCAGGCACGCGTGGTGATTCGCTACGGTTACTATCGTGGCTATCGTGGCTATCGCGCACGTCGTCCCGGTTGGCGCTTCTATGGCGGCTATTGGTATCCGCCGGTGGCATTCGGCCCGGTTGTTATTGCACCGCGTCGTGGCTGGGCATGGTGCGGCCCGCGGTGGCGCCGCCATCGCTGCTGATAGCGAGAGATATCTGACGAAAAACCCGGCGGTGACGCTGGGTTTTTTACTCTCGTTCTGGTGTCCGTCCGGCGAATTCTCGTCTCAAGCGGGAAGGCCCGGAACTTTCAAACCCGCCGCCTGTTGGTTACTCGAGAAAGCCAGGAGCGATTGGGAGATTGTCATGCAACGCACCGAAACGGCGAATCTTGCCAGGAAGTATCTTCGGCTTGGCGGTAAGCGGAAATCTGCGGCCGACGACAACGCCATGTCCACCCGCCTCTGGCAGGACGAGCCGGAAGAGGCGGAGACCTATTGGAACGCCAATATCGCCTCGCTTCCGTCCAAGAAGCGCAAAGAGGTAGAATCGCATCTTCCGTCGATCAGCGGCGACAGCCGGTAGATTCTGAAGGCGTCGATCAGGAGGCCAGGGGCGCCGTCGTTTCCCCGAAGACGACGTCTTCCAGCCATTCATTGGAGAATTTGCGCTTAGGGTCCATCCGGTCGCGGATTACTTTGAAGGCTGGCAACATGGCGTAACGCGGGCCGACATGGCCGCGGGAGAAGACCTTGCCCCAGTGCGGTCGTGCATCGAATGGCGAAAGAGCCTCTTCGATGCGCCTCACTGCGGCGTCCACGGCTTCCGCGTGCTTGAACCAGGTGAAATGCATCGAGAGCGTGTCGCTCTTATATTGCGGGCTGAGCCAAAGCGTGTCGGCCGCGACGGCCCTGAATTCGGTGGTCTGCACCAGCGAGCGGAAACTGCCGCGGATGGAGGCAACCGCCTTGATCGCAGCGGCAGCATGTCTGCGCGGAACATGAAACTCGGATTGGATCTCATCGCCATTGCTCGGCGTGAAACCCATCTTGAAATGCGGCAGCCTGTCCGACCACGCACCGGAAGCGCCCATCTGGTCGGTCGCGTGCGTCGGATCCATGTCCGGGATCGGATGCCTTTTGACGACGGCAAGCGTGGCGCCATGCAGCACTGCCGGCACATCATCCGAAGAGGCGGCCCGCTTCACCCAGACCTGCCCGGCCGGATCGCCCCAGAGGGTGAAGATGCTGACGCTGTATCCGGCGCGCATGATGTCGTCGAGGTTCTGATACAGACTCTCCCAGCTCAGCCCTTCATAGACGTTCTGCTGGATTTCGAAGGCGGGCTGAACGTCAAGCGTCACCCGGGTGACCACGCCCAGGGCACCGAGATGCACCACGGCACCATCGAAATCAGGCTCGCCGCGGCTGAATTTGACGATGTTCCCATCGGCGGCCATGATCTCGATGCTGCTGACTGCCGTCGCCAGATTGCCGTTGCGTTCGCCTGATCCATGGGTGGCCGTCGCGATCGCACCGGCGATGGAAATATGCGGCAGCGAAGCAAGATTATGAACGGCGAGACCGTGGACCGAGAGAAAGGCGGCAAGATCGCCATAGGTGGCGTGACCGGCGATGGAAACCTTCCGACCATCATCCTCGATCGCTGGTGCCAGCGGAATCCGGCTGAGGATGACGGCCACATCGCCGTCCGCGATGGCATTGAAGGAATGCCGCGATCCCAGCACTTTGATGCGATCCGCAACGGCAACCGTTTCCGCCAGTTCGTCGATTGATGCCGGGAAGAGGCCGGCGCGGAAGCCGTAGCGAAAGCTCTTTGCCCAGTTGCTGTCTGGAATGTCGGTCATTCGGATATCTCGTGAAGGAAGCATCATCAGGATCGGTAAGGCAGCCGTTTGGCGAGCGTCGCTTGGAACCGTTAGCACCCTTGCTGCGGGCGATGATAGCCGTTGTTGTTCAATTGAGAACGGATGCGTCGCTCTTTTTTCCGATCCGGCCTGTCGTGCTGCGTGACGAAGAGCGGAACAACAGCCAGAGATATGGTGTCGGTCGCGGACGACATCGCGAGAGGGCGGCGCAGGTCGTCTCGGCTCGCCAAATTCCATGGAGGCAAGCCGGAAGCCGAAGCTTCGTCAACGCTTTAGCTGAAGAAATACTTTTCCCGGAAATTCCAGATGCCGATGAGAATGCCGACGGCGTTCAGCACCAGGATGAGCGGGTTGACGTGCCAACCCTGGACGGTGGCGATCAACAGCGTCCCGAGGATATAGCCCAGGATCAGCAGCGGCAGCACGGCGAAGAAGAATTTGAAGGTCAGGAACGGCACGGGTCACTCCAGAATTTTTTGTGCGCCTTAACGGGGTGACCGCGTCAATATCAAGGCAATATTGTGCGAAATTGTAATGGCGTCCGGCTGAGCTATGCTTGCGTGACAGGAGAGCAACAAAACGGCCCGGTGAGCTTGTTCGCCGCCTTCGGGCCGAGCAATCCGATTTACCTGCCGCGGTGCGGCGTCAAGATCTCCGAGAGCGTCCGCGGTTGCAGGCCCTGGGGATCGATGCCGACGTCGAACTGCCTCGGCATCGGTTTCAGCCGGCCATGCGAATGGCCGTGCAGGTTGATCGAGCGCTTGCCCATCTGGTTCCAGGTCCGGAAGGGATAATGGCAGAGAATGAGCAACTGTCCGTCGACCGTCAGTTCGACATAGTGCTGCACGCTCGCCCAACCGGCGGCCGCGGTCGTCGCAACGGGATCGTTGTTGCCGATGATCAGATGTTTCGTCCCGTTGAGTTGCGCAAGCAACCCTTCCGCCAGACCAGGTCGCTTGGCTGAAAAATCGCCGAGATGCCAGACCTCGTCATGCGGCTTGACGATCCTGTTCCAGTTGTCGATCAGCGCAGCATCGTGCTCGACCATGCTGGCGAACGGCCTGCGATCGATGCGCAGCACGCGGGCGTCGCCGAAATGCGTGTCACTGGTGAAATAAATCATCTCAATCGCTGCGTGTCGGCTGTTTGACGCGACGGCTGCTGTAACATGGGCTTGGCCAACCTGTCCGGCCCCAAGAAAAAAGAAGGCCGCACGAAGCGGCCGAAACAGGCCGCGGATGAGGTGCGGCCAGACTGGGGGAGTGAAACCAGAGAGATTGCCCGGAGACACGATGCCGCACCCAGCCGGCTTGCCGCAATAGGCAAAAATTCCCGGCCGTTTCGCCGGCCAAAGTCGATGATCGGATAAAGCCTCGATCGCCATGGGAAAAACATGCCCGACAGCCCCGTGAACTCGTCCCTATTCGGGGGCGTCGGCGGGATCGGAATCTTCCGTCAAGGACTGTTGTTGCTGGCGGATCAGCTTGGCCAGGACATCGACAGTTTCGCGCGTCGAAAAACCCGCCTCGTTCGCCTGTGCGATCAGTTCCGATATCACGGCGTACAATTGCGTTCGTAAATCTTCCAAATGATCGGAGCCATCAGATGGACGACGCACCAGTTTCATGCACTTCTCCAAAAAGAACGCGGCATTGAGCCGGATCAGATTACGCCATCCTACTGCCTTGGTGGAATCCTTTTATATTAGCAATACTTAATATTGGTCCGATATCGCACATTCGCGCGTCTGCCTGTGTTGAGCGCCGGCCCTGGCCATTTTGACGCACCAGGCAACATTTCCGCACCGATTTCGTTTCTTTCGGCGGAGAGCAACAGAGAGGAATACCGCATGTCCAAAATCCTCAGAACCACACTCGCATCCGCCTTCGCCATCGCGTCCATCGCCGGCGCCAGCATCGCCTTTGCCGCCGACAGTGGCGGCACCAGCAGCAATAAGAGCCATGTCGGCAAGGTTGCAAAGAGAAACGACTGCGCCAAGTCCAGCGGGATAAAGGCAAAGGACATCAAGGCCAACTGCACGAAGTAGCCGAATGGGTGTTTGCCGCCGGGGGCCGCCGGCGACCGGCACATGCTCGACACATGCCGCCCGGCAGTCCAGCGCTGCCGGGCTTTCCTCTATTCGATCTTCAATGTTGAGATACGATCGCGAGGGCTCGTCACCTTGAAACGTCAAGATCCTTATGTATATTCGTATCTATGAAGATTGATTCTGAAGCCATGAAAGCCGGCGCCGAAATGGCGAGCGAATTGTTGAAGTCGCTTTCCAACCGCTATCGGCTGCTTATCCTCTGCCGCCTTGCCGATGGAGAACATTCCGTCGGCCAATTGGCGGACTTCCTCGGCATCCGCGATTCGACTGTGTCGCAGCATCTGGCGTTGTTGCGGCGTGACAAGATCATTGCTGCTCGCCGTGACGGCCAGACGATCTGGTACCGGATCGAGAGCGAGCCGGCACGTGCGGTGGTGAACACGCTCTACAACAATTTCTGCCGCACAGAAGATTGTATATCTTAGGCTGGCAGCGCCTCGCGATCGGGTCGCAGGCTTCGACATAACAAAAAATCGGGAACCAGTGTGCCAGACCTTGACAATCCACATCCAAAATATTCATATTATCGTAGGTACGAAATTATGTATTAAGGAGCGTCCTATGACAATCGATCGCGCAGTCCTCGCCTTCGCCGGCGCCATGGTGCTGGTATCCGTGCTGCTGACCCACTTCGTGCATCCAGGCTTTGTCTGGCTGACGGTATTCGTCGGCGCAAATCTTATCCAGTCCGCGTTCACAGGCTTTTGTCCTGCCGCAATGCTGTTGCGGAAAATCGGCCTACGATCGGGCACAGCATTCTGAAGCGTGTCGGGTGAATAAGGGTTCACGCGATACGCTTCAGAGCTCTTTGTCTGCGCATGTCTTTTTCGCGAGACATGCCTTAATCGAGGTGACGCGATGATGCGCCTTTCCGTCTGGGGCATGCTGGTTCTGACAGGCATGCCGATCTCCGCCCATGCTGCGAACCTGACCTTGACGTCGACGACCATCCCCGAATGGAAGGCCGTCTACGGTCAGGTCGAAGCGCGCGACAGCGTGCTGGCCCGCGCCCGCATCGGCGGCACAATCATCGAACTCCGCGTCACGGAGGGCGATATGGTCAAGTCGGGAGCCGTCGTCGCCGTGGTCAAGGACGACAAGATCGACTTCCAGATCAAGGCGATCGATGCCCAATTGCTTGGCCTACAAGCTTCGTTGAAGAATGCCGAGACTGAACTCGACCGCGCCCAGACGCTGATCAAGAGCGGTGCGACCACCGTCGCGCGGCTCGACCAGTTGCGAACCGAGGCCGATATCGTGCGCAACCAGATCGCCGCGACCCAGGCGCAGCGCTCCGTGCTTGTGCAGCAGGAGGCGGAGGGCAGCGTGCTTGCCCCGAGCGGCGGGCGTGTCCTCAAGGTCCCGGTCACCAAGGATGCGGTCGTGCTGCCTGGAGAAGCGATCGCCGATATCGGCGGCGGCGGTTTCTTTTTGAGGCTGGCCATCCCCGAACGGCATGCCGCTTCGCTCAGGCAAGGCGCGGCAATCCGGATCAGCGCCGGTGGCAAATCGCTCGCCGGCACGCTGGCAAAAATCTATCCCCGGATCGAGAACGGCCGGGTGATCGCCGATGTCGAGGTCGGCAATCTCGACACGAGTTTTGTCGATGCCCGCGTGCTCGTCGAGCTTCCCGTCGGCTCGCGCCGGGCGCTGGTCGTTCCGCGTTCGGCGGTGGCGACGCGGTCCGGGATCGATTTCGTTACGGTGGTCGAGAACGGAAAGCCGGTGGAGCGCGCCGTCGTCGCAGGCGACGCCATCGAGATCGACGGCAGGCCCGGCATTGAAATCCTCACCGGCCTCGAACCCGGCGATATCGTGGTGGTGCCGTGACCGTTGACGACGAGACGATGCAAAATCCCGACAGGTCACCAAATCCGCCAGTGCCGTCTGTCGATGAAGATGTAGGGCTGACCAATCTGGGCATAGCCGGCAACCTGACGCGCATTTTCATCAAATCGCCGCTGACGCCGCTCTTCCTCCTGGCGGCCTTCGCCTTTGGCCTCGTGGCGCTGTTGACGCTGCCGCGCGAGGAAGAGCCGCAGATTTCCGTGCCGATGGTCGACATCATCGTGCAGGCTCCAGGGTTGAGGGCGGACGATGCGGTGAAGCTTGTCACCGAGCCGCTCGAAACCATCGTCAAGAGCATTGGCGGCGTCGAGCATGTCTATTCGCAGTCGGCGGACAACCGCGTCATGGTCACGGCCCGGTTCATGGTGGGCACGTCGGCGGATGCGGCCATTCTCAGGGTGCGTGACAAGGTGCTCGCCAATATGGACCGCATTCCGGTCGGCATAGCCGAGCCGATGATCGTCGGCAGGGGGATCGACGATGTCGCGATCGTCTCGCTGACATTGTCGCCTAAGCCGACCGCCGCGAGCCGCATCACCGCCAACGACCTGACGCGCGTCGTCCGTGAACTGCGCACGGAAATGGCCAAAGTCGACGATGTCGGCCTGACCTATCTCGTCGGCGAAACCGATGAGATCATCCGGATTTCGCCGCAGCCGGAAAAACTGGCGCTCTATGGCATCACGCTGCAGCAATTGGCCGCCAAGGTCCAGGGCGCCAACAGCGCGGTCCCGGCCGGTACGGTGCGCGACCAAGGCAACCAGATCGACGTCATGGCGGGCGAGACCCTTTCATCGCCCGACGCCATCGGCAATCTGTTGCTGACGTCGCGCGACGGCCGTCCGGTCTATGTCCGCGATGTCGCAGACGTGTCCTTCGCGACGGACACGAATGATGCGCTGGTGGCGACCGTTCGCAAGAGCGGCGCCTCCATGGAGCGCGTCCCTTCGGTGACGCTGGCGATCGCCAAACGGGCCGGCTCCAATGCCGTCACCGTTGCCGAGACGATCCTGCACCGCGTCGAGATGCTGAAAGGCAATCTCATTCCTGCCGATATCCAGGTCGAAGTGACGCGTAACTATGGCGAAACGGCCGATGAGAAAGCCAACGAGCTGCTCTACCATCTCGGGCTTGCGACGCTCTCCATCATCGCGCTCGTCTGGATCGCCATCGGCCGGCGCGAGGCCTTCGTCGTTGCCGTCGTCATCCCGGTGACGATCCTGCTGACGCTGTTCGCCTCGCGGCTGATGGGCTATACGCTCAACCGCGTTTCGCTTTTCGCGCTGATCTTCTCGATCGGCATTCTCGTCGATGACGCGATCGTGGTGATCGAGAACATTGCCCGCCACTGGGGTATGAGCGAGGGCAAGTCACGCCGGCGCACCGCTATCGAGGCCGTCGCCGAAGTCGGCAATCCGACCATCGTGGCGACGCTGACCGTCGTCGCGGCATTGCTGCCGATGCTGTTCGTCTCCGGCATGATGGGACCCTATATGAGCCCTATTCCGGTCAATGCCTCGGCGGCGATGATCTTCTCGTTCTTCGTCGCCGTGATGGTGACGCCCTGGCTGATGCTGAAGGTTGCGGGCAGGGCACCCGCCCATGCTCATGACGACGGCCATGGGGGCGGCATGCTCGGCCGCGTCTATTCAGCGGTTGCCCGGCCGATCCTCTCGTCAAAGGCGGCGAGCTGGACTTTTCTGCTTGTCGTCGGTGCGCTGACGCTCGGCTCGCTCAGCCTGTTCTACACCAAGGACGTCACGGTCAAATTGCTGCCGTTCGACAACAAGTCGGAGCTGTCCGTGACGATCGACTTGCCGGAAGGCGCATCCATCGAGGCGACCGATGCGGTGGCGCAATCGATCGCCCGCATCGTGCTCGCCATGCCCGAAGTCGTCTCGGTGCAGACCCATGCCGGAACGGCTGCACCCTTCAACTTCAACGGCCTGGTGCGCCATTCCTATCTTCGCGCCTCGCCCTACATGGGCGACGTGGCGATCAATCTGACGCCCAAGGGCGAGCGTAGCCGCAGCAGCCACGCGATCGCGCTCGACATCCGCAAGCGGCTGGCGGCCGTGAAGATCCCGGCCGGGACCAGCCTCAAGGTGGTCGAGCCGCCACCCGGACCGCCGGTCATGGCGACGCTGCTTGCCGAAATCTATGGCCCCGACGCCGAGACGCGGCGCAAGGTCGCCGACAAGGTCGAGGCTGCCTTCCGCTCCGTGCCCTTCATCGTCGATGTCGATAACTCCTATGGCACGCAGGCGCCGCGAAAGCGGCTGACCATCTCCACCGACGATGCGGACTATTTCAAGGTCGAGGAAAGCGACGTCTTCGATACGATCGCGGTGCTTTCAAACGGCAAGACCATTGGTTATTCGCATCGCGGCATGGGCCGTCCGCCCATCCCGATCCGCCTCGAACGGGCGAAGGGCGAGAAGACGCTGGACGAACGCTTTCTGACGACGCCGATCCCGGCCAACGTGCTGCCCGGTGCAAACGGTGTCGTCGAACTCGGCGATGTCGTGCATGTCAGCGACGAAAAGACGTCTTTTCCGATCTTCCGGCACAATGGCAATGCGGCCGAAATGGTGACCGCCGAACTGGCCGGCAGCTATGAAGCGCCGCTCTACGGCATGCTCGCCGTCCAGCAGGCAATCGACAGGCAGGATTGGACGGGGCTGCAGAAGCCCGTCATCGCGCTGCACGGACAGCCGGATGACCAGCGGCATACGACCCTGCTCTGGGACGGTGAATGGGAGGTGACCTGGGTGACTTTCCGAGACATGGGCGCCGCCTTCATGATCGCGCTCGTCGGCATCTATATCCTGGTCGTCGCCCAGTTCGGCTCGTTCAAGCTGCCGCTCGTCATCCTGACGCCGGTGCCGCTGACCTTCATCGGCATTCTCCTGGGCCACTGGTTGTTCGGCGCGCCGTTTTCGGCGACATCGATGATCGGCTTCATCGCGCTTGCCGGCATCATCGTGCGCAATTCGATCCTGCTCGTGGACTTCATTCGTCATGCTGACAGGGCCGGCCGGCCGTTCACCGACGTGCTGATCGAGGCGGGTGCGATCCGCTTCAAGCCGATCCTGCTGACCGCATTGGCGGCAATCATTGGCGCCGCTGTGATCCTCACCGATCCGATCTTCCAGGGGCTGGCGATCTCGCTGCTGTTCGGTCTGATCTCTTCGACCCTGCTCACCGTGCTGGTCATCCCGGCCATCTACCGGGTGCTGAGGACATGACGGGATGATCGACGAGACGGCGGAACATGTGCTCACGTCCGGATCGGGTCATCGAGCATACGGCGATGTAGCGATAGTTACCCGTAGTCTAATTACGAACCCTGACTGCAACCTGGAGCGTTTCCGGGCTCTCATGCAGGCTGGCAAATCGCGCGCCCATGTAAATCGGCGTTGCATCGGTTTCCAATATGCAGCATATTATTAACTCATAATACAAACAGCAGTATCGCCGTATTCTTTGGCTTCGGTTCGGGCGCAAGACAGCGACCGGCCACGCCAATTGTTTGCCCTTATGGGATGGGAGGCGGATGATGCGCATTCAGTCGGATTCCCGAGGAAACCTGGATGGTCTCGATATCGGATGGCTTGACCCTCTCGATAGTGCCTGGGGTGATGTTCGTCTTGGGGGCTCGGCTGAACGATGGGCGTTCGCGGCTCTGCCGCAATCGCAATCATGGACTGCCGAACCGGCGTTCTATCCCGGTCTGATCGACCTCGCACCTGGTGAGGCTGGGTCGAGGATTGACGAGGGTGGGATGCAGCCGGGTCTGGTGAAAACTGGCGCATCCGCCGGCGGCGTGATCGCGGCGGCCGCGCCTACCGCACCCACACCGGTGGACTTCACCGATTCCGACCGGGACGAAATCAGCTTCATCTGCGGGATCGATTTCGCTCAGAAAGTGATTCCGATCAGCTATGGAGGCTGGCACTTCGACAAGCCCGCAACCTATGACGCGGAGCATACGGGGGCGCTCAAATGGGGTAGCCACCAAACGCCTGATGGCGGCGGGACCGTGCGTTACTACTTCGCCCCGGCGGCCAAGTGGACTGCCGGGGAGCGGCATGCCTTCACTGCATGCTTTGCGCTGTGGAGCGCGGAGGCGAATATCAGTTTCACCCGGACCAGACACGCCTCCTCCGCTGACGTCACGATCGAGCGTGGCAATGACGGCAAGAGCAATACGACCGTCCATGCCGATTCCTCGGCAACCGTCGGATCGTTCGACCTTCCCCAGGCGACCGACGGTGTCATGCACTTCACCAGAGGCGGTGGTTTCGGCTTTTTTGGCGACCCCGGATCAGGCGCATTGTTCCAGCGCGACGCCGGCTATGGCGCTGATACGATCATTCATGAAATGGGTCACCTGATCGGACTCGGCCATACCGGTCCCTACGATGCCTCCCTCAAGAACGACGACCCGGCCAAGCAGCAGTTCGGCCGGCTCGACAGCCGGCTCTGGAGCATTATGTCCTATGTCCAGCCGGATGATGAAAGCGCATTTTTCTTCGATGATTATCCGGTGACTGACACGCAATGGGGCACTCGTCACGATGCGGTCGACAACACTGATTATGTCGTGGCGCCCACCACGCCGATGTTGCTCGACATCCTGGCGATCCAGCGCCTTTACGGGGCGCCGACCACGGGACCGCTGGTCGGCGGCAACCATGTCTATGGCTTCAACTGCAATATCACCGGCGATGTCGGCCTGTTCTTCAATTTCGACATCAACAAAGACCCGGTGGTGACGATCTGGGGCACCGGAAGCAACAATACGCTGGACCTGTCAGGCTGGAACACGCCGTCGACGATCAGCATGGTCACCGGCACCTTTTCCAGCGCTGATGGCCTGACCAACAACATCTTCCTTGCCTGCGACCTCGACAGAGCGGTCGGCGGCGGCGGCGACGACACGATCTACGGCAGCAACCTCGACGACGTTATCGACGGCGGCAAGGGCGCGGACCGGATGGTTGGCGGCACCGGCAATGATACCTATTTCGTCGACAGTGCCGACGACATCGTCAAGGAGGTCGCAAGCGCCACCTTGGACAATATCAAGGACACGGTCGAGGTGACGCTGGCGCGCTATACATTGTCGGCCAATGTCGAGAATCTCTATTACCAAGGTCCGTCGACATCCGGCTTCACCGGCACCGGCAACGATCTCGACAACACCATCCTGGGCTGGAACGGCGACGACGTCATCGATGGCCTCGGCGGCGCAGACACGATGATCGGCAAGCGCGGCAACGACACCTACCGGGTCGACAATCCTGGCGACGTGGTCATAGACAGCGGCGGTGGCGCCGACCGCATCAACGTGGCGCTGACCAGCTATACGCTTGGTGCCGGCATCGAGGAACTGAACTTTGTCGGCCCCAACAATTTTTCCGACTTCACCGGCAACGGCAATGAACTCGACAACCTGATCATCGGCTGGAGCGGCAATGACACGCTCTATGGAAGCACCGGCAACGATACGCTCGACGGCAGATCGGGCAATGACGTCTACAATCTCTTCGACGTGACGAACGGCGCCTACGACACCGTGCTGGAGAACAAGAATGCCGGCGACGATATCGTCCTGGTGCGGGACACCCACGGCGACGTGCGCGAATATACGATGACGGATAATGTCGAGCGCGGCGCCATCATCGGCCATGATGCATCGGGCTTTTCGCTGCACGGCAACAGCATGAACAACCTGATGTTCGACGATTTCGGTGACAACTCGCTGTTCGGGGAAGACGGCAACGACACGCTCAATGGCGGCAATGGCCAGGATTTCCTGTTCGGCGGCGCCGGCAATGACACATACCAACTGATAGACCGTTCGTCCGGCGGCGCCTACGATCTGCTCTCGGAAGACGCCGGCGGCGGCAACAAGGACAGGATCGAGATAACGACGATCCATATCGACGGCGCGCCGGACAGCTATGTCATGCCAAGCAATGTCGAGATCGGCGTGCTGTTGGGCAGCATCAATTTCGATCTCTTCGGCAGTATCGACAACAATACGCTGATCGGCAATTCCGGCAACAACCGCCTCTACGGCAAATCCGGCGACGACAAGCTGATCGGCGGCGGGGGGACGGACGAGCTGCATGGGGGAGACGGCAAGGACCTCTTCGTCTTCAACGCGGTGCTCGACATTGCCAATGCCGACGGGATCACCGACTTCGCAATCGCCGACGATATGATCGGGCTGGACAAGACTGTCTTCACCGCAGCCGGCCAAGTCGGCGCGCTCGCCGGTTCGGCTTTCTTCGCCGGAACCGCTGCGCATGATGGCGACGACCGTGTGATCTACGACGCATCGACCGGCAGGATTTATTATGACGCCGACGGCACCGGCGGGCAGGCGCAGGTCCTGTTCGCCACGATCAGCCAGAACCTTGCGCTCACAGCGGCCAGTTTTTCCATCGTCGGCTAGCGGACTTTCGGCGGCAAGCCAACGAACCATCCGCTTGGAGTCCTTTGCTTAGCCGGAACTGCGGCATCCGCCATCACCATCGTGGCTTCAGGCATTCGCCTGCCATCGAATAAATGATCCGACACGGCGTCACGAATCGACTGCCGCCGCCATTCTTGCCTGGCGCAGGCGCTCGGATTTCGCCTGACGTGCCTCCGTCTGGGCTTTCCTGATCTGCCGGAACGCGGCGTCGGTGATTTCGCGGCGCTCGTCGGGACGAGGCGCTTTCAAAGCGGATTCGCTATCGAGGTCTTGCATCTTGCTTTCCGTCGTCTGGAACATGGTCGAGCGACCGGAAGGAAACGCACCCGTTTCGTTAATGTTCCACGGCGAAGTCGGAGGCCTGGCGCGTTCAGCGATCCACCACCAGGTCGCTCAACGGCTTCGAACAGCATGGCAGGAAGAAGCCGGCATCGATCTCCCGCTGCCTGATCCCGCCGCCATGCTTCATGTCGACGCTGCCGCTGACGAGCTTTGATTTGCATGTGCCGCAGATGCCGTTGGCGCATGACGATGGAAGCCTGACGCCGGATTTCTTGGCGCAGGACAGCACGGTCTGGTCGGCGTGCACGTCGATCGACTTTGCCTGTTTGGCAAACTGGACGCTGAAGGATCTCGCTTCGACCGTCTCCGTCGCTGGCGCGTCCTCGATGACGGCAGCGTCAAAACTCTCCTCGAGATAGTGTCCGGCCGGAACGCCCATTTCGGCGCTGAGCCGGCGTGCTGCCGCCATGAACGGCGCAGGCCCGCAGCACATCACCACGCGTTCGGCGATGTCAGGCACGGCCAGTGCCAGGAATTCTTTCGATATTCTGCCGGAAATGCCCGGCCATGAGCGTTCGGTCGAGACATCCTCCGGCAGCATATGCAGCCGGAAGCCCTTGAGGCGGTTGGCGATGTTGGCCAGCTCGGCACGGAAGATCAGATCCCCGGGGCTTCGTCCCGCATGCAGGAAAACCACGTCCGCGGCTTCGCCGGCATCCGCCAGTTCCCGCGCCATCGACATGACCGGGGTGATGCCGCTGCCGCCGGACAGGAAGAGGTATTTCTTCGCCGCCGGCCGCGCGAATGCGCCCAGCGGGCCGGATGCCTTCACCGTCATGCCGGGCCTGAGATTGTCATGAAGCCAGTTCGACACCTTGCCTCCGGCAACGCGCTTGACCGTGATGGTGATGGCATTGGTGCGGAACGGCGAGGACGAAATGCTGTAGCAGCGCCCGTCCGCTTCGCCGTCGACGCCCAGTTCGAACATGAAATACTGCCCGGCGCTGAAGGCGATGTTTTTCCGCTCCGGCGAAACGAATGTCAGGCTTTTGACATCATGGGTTTCGTCATGGACATCGACGCAGACAAGCTGGTCGTCGGTCTCCGGATTCCAGAAACCGGCTGCTGCGGACCGTGCCGGCCTGTCGAGCAATTCAGTAGCCATGTGCACGCATCCTTTCGACATACCAGGTTGCGAAATCGTCCAGCGCGCCTTCGGTGAAACGCGAATAGGGGCCGGGTTCATATGCCGGATCCTGGATGCCGGCATGCGAGCGGCCGACCAGCTCGGAATCCTGGTCTGTGGTCGCGATCCAGACGCTGGTCAGCTTTTCCAGGTCATAGTGGACGCCTTCGACCGCATCCTTGTGCACCAGCCATTTGGTGCGCACCAGCGTGGTGTCGGGCGACAGCGGAATGATCGTGGAGACGACGGCATGGTCGCCCATGAAATGGCTCCAGGCATTGTGTCCCCAGAGATGCATGTCCCCGAGGTCCTTGCGGGTCATCGTGCCGAGCAGTTTCGAGCACGCCGCGGTGGCGTCTTCGGTCTGGGACTCTCCCGCGCCGGCGATGATCAGGCGCTGCGTCCTGAAATTCGTGACGCAATCGCGCGTGTGCTGGATCGTGGCCGAGGGATAGCCTTCGGCCTCCCACTTTTCGGTGCGATCGCTGTACATGGCGAAATGCCGTTCGGCTTCCTGCCGGTCTTCTTCGCTGAGATTTTCCGGATCATAGCCGAAGTCGAGATCGATGAAGGAGACGCAGAGTTCGGGATGGTTTGCCGAGCAGTGATAGCATTCGCGATTGTTTTCGATGGCGAGCTTCCAATTGCCCTTCTCGACGACATCGACCTGATGCGCGACCTTGGCGTCGCGCAGGCCATAAGGCGCGAGGCGCGGCTCCATCACCTCTGCGAGCGTGGCGATATCCTTCGGCGGGTTGTCGGAGAGACAGACGAAGATCAGGCCGCCGATCGACCTGGAATGCACCGGCTTGAGGTTCTTGCAGCCCTTGTCGAAGTCCTTGCCCATGTGGGGCGCGTAGCTGAGTTCGCCCGACAGCTCGTAAGTCCACTGGTGGTAGGGGCATACCAGTTTGGAAAGAACCGTGGGGCCGGAATCGACCAGGCGCGAACCGCGATGGCGGCAGACATTGTGCACGACGCGAATCTGGCTGTCGTCGTCGCGCAGAAGGATGAGGCTGGTTTTGCCGATATCGATGACCACCGCATCGCCCGGCTCCGGCACGTCGCATTCCAGGCCCACCTGGATCCAATGCCTGGCGAACATGACATCCAGGTCCGCCTGCAGGACGTCTTCGCGGGTGTAAAGACCGGCCGGCAGGGAATGACCCTCCAGCCGGGAGTCGAGCAGCGAGGTGATGGATGACTGGAGCTTGTTGAGCATGACGGCACCACAGATTATGCGTTCTGCCGGAGCATGCTCGGAAATATCATCCCTTTCAACGGCATAAATAATTCTCGTTGGCATTACAAATTGTAATGCTAGAATGGCCCGGGAAAACCGCTAACGGAGGTCGATGATGGCGCTGAGACGGAATCTGCCGCCGCTGACCGCACTGACGGCATTCGAGGCCGCGGCGCGGCTTTCGAGCTTCACCAGGGCGGCGGATGAACTGGGCGTCACCCAAGCGGCCGTCAGCCGCCAGATTCACCTGCTGGAGGACCATCTCGGCTTTCCCCTGTTCGCCAGGCTGCACAGACGGATCGAACTGACGGAAAAGGGCAGGGCCTTGTCATCGGCGGCCGCCGACGCCTTCGACATTATTTCGACATCGGTGGCCGAGTTGACCCGCGAGGGACAAGCCGATCAGCTGACCATATCGGCCACAGTGGCCTTCTCGCATTTCTGGCTGTTGCCCCGGATTTCGGAGTTTTCGCGTCAGTTCCCGAAGATCAATCTGCGGATCGTGACGCAGGACACGATGCCGAATATCGAATCGGGCGAACTCGACGTCGCCATCAGGTTCGGAAGCGGCATGTGGGGGGATGGCCAGGCGGAGCTGCTGTTCGACGACGAGATATTTCCGATCTGCAGCCCGTCATATGCGCATGCCGCGGCAAGGATTTCGTCGCCGGGCGACCTCGTCGAATACCCGCTGATCTCCAACGATGTCGACGATCCCACATGGACGGGATGGACCGAGTGGCTGGCCGCGTTTTCGGTGAAAGCGCCGAAGAAAATCTTGGGCCTGCGTTGCAGCTTCTATACAGAGGCGATCTATGCCGCGCTGAACGGGCAAGGCATTGCCTTGGGGTGGAAACGGCTCGTCGACGATCTGCTGGCGCAGGGCCGGCTGACGAGACTGACGGACGCCACGGTGAAAACCCGAAACGCCTATTTCGTCGTGCTGCCGAAACGGCGCAAGCCGAAGGAGGCTGCGAATGAATTTCTGGGCTGGCTGAGGGTCGAGGCCAGTCGCCTTGCCCTGGCGACCCAGCCATAGAGGAAACGCTGCCTCCTCACCCGCCAGGGGCATGTCTCCCGCGCGTGGCGCTGCGAAAGACGAATGGACACATCGGATGGGACTGTCGGCGCAGGGAGCGCCCCGGACACAGCCGGGCGGGGCTACAGGTCAGTGATTGTCGTGGTCAAATCGCACGCTTGGAGGATATATATTTGCGAATGCTAATGAAATAGATAGCCAATGGCGCTGATGTTTGCGATCCTGTGATGCCGCAGCCATGACTATGCGGCAAAGTTTGGGAGGTGGATCATGGGCGTCGTTTGGAAATCCGGTTTCGCCATGAATACGCATGACAACCCGTTCGAGATGGGCACGATCACGCTTTTCCCGGCGGCCCATTTCACCAGATCGCAGTTCGATATTGAGACCGCCGTCGGCACTTTCGAGGTGCATGGATCGGGCTTTGCGCATGATTCACTCGGCCACGTGCGATCGGGCAGCGTGACAAAAATCGTCGAAACGCGCGATGGTCAGGAAATCGGGTCCATTGCCGGAATAAGGCTGTCGGTCGAAGACGCCGTCTACGTTCTTTCGCACCCGGCGCTCATCCCCAAATATATGTCGAGCCACTTGCACGGAAACGATGTGCTTTCCGGCAGCGGCGGCAATGATTTCCTGGAAGGTTTTGCCGGCAATGACCGCATCGCGGGCCATAGGGGCAACGACGTGATGAGGGGCGATGCCGGTGCCGACACCTTCATTTTCGCCAAGGGCGACGGCGACGACACGATCGAGGACTTCAAGGCCAGAGGCCATAATCACGACGTCGTCGACCTCACGAGATTGAAGGGCATCGACACGTTCCAGGATGTCGTGACGCTGCTTCATGCCCACGGCAAGGACACCTGGTGCGATGACGGCCTTGGCGACGTGCTGGCGCTGCAGAATGTCGACATCGACAATCTCGGCAAGTCGGATTTCGTGTTTTGATGACCGGCGGTGTGCAAAGGCTTCGACCAGCGCAGAGCGGCAGGTAGGGACCCGCTGCCAGTGTGGGGCCGGCGAGCAGCGGAGGCGGAGAGGGCGGAGGGAAAGGGTCGGCAGATCGAGGCCGCCGGGTTTCAGCCGGGCGCGCGTCGCGCTGAGTAACGACAAATGGCGGCAGCCCTATGATAGCCCTCAGACACCCATCCGACACCGGTCAGACACCGGTGTCGCACGGGTGTCGACATACAGAGACAGAGACGCAGACTGAGACAGACAACGGAGATGGAAAACAAAACCAAACAAAAACAAAACTTGAAACCGGCTTCTTCCATCCACGCTGTGCTTGACGAACAGTTGCCTGGCTCTGGAGAGGAAGCAGGCGGAGACGTTGGTGCAAAGCATCGGACGCCCGGCAATGTCTGATGTCTCGCACTGTCTGGGGCGCATACCCACCGGAACTGCTCAATCCTGACCTGTCAACGGCATCCCCACGCCGCCGCCACCCTTGTGCGGCCGCGCGAAAAATCCAGCGGGCGCGGATGGCACCGAGTCGATGCAATCGCGCGAACAGCCGTGGATCAGCAGCGGCACAAAGTCGGTGCCGATCCGCTGCGTTGTCCAGAAGAGCTCTGGCGCCCGCTCGCCAAACGCCCGGTCGCAGACGCTGCAGGTCTGGGGCAGCAAGGTTTCGATGGGTTGACGAAGCGGTGGAAACGGCAGCCGGGTCTTCCGGTTTCCATAGAGCGCGCGCGTGCTCATCCGGCTGGAGGTGAGATGCCGGCAACGCGTGACTTCATAGGGAAGCCAATGCAGGCAATAGGACGTATAGACGTCCAAATCCTGCAGCGCCGACATGGCGCCGATCTCCGGCGGCAGCCGGCGCAGGGGGCTGCCATAGAGGCGCAACGCGCGGATCTCGGTGAGAGAGCCGATGTCCGGCGGAAGTGTCACGACATGCAGCCAATCGTCCCAGGGGATATGCGCCGACGGTTCGAGAACGGATGAGTGCGCGATTTCGGCATGCGCGACCAATTGCTTAATCAGCGCCCAACCCGGCTTGGTTTCATCCTGCGCTTCGACATGCATCTTCGGAACCAGCGGCGTCCCCTTCTTTGTCCGAACCGTCAGGCAGGGGCAGGACGCGCGATGCGTCATGCGCCCGATCGCTGCCCGCGTGACGGGATCGATGGAGAGCAGGTGCTGTGGGTGCTTTTCGTCGTCGGACATGGCGGTGGGGGATGATGGTTGTTGGTGGAGAGTGGTCATAGGCCGGAGGGGTTGTGCTTGCCAAGTGAGCAAGCGCGGAGCGGGTCATTTCGGCACAGTCATGCGCTATGATCTCGGATATATCGATTTGGAATAGAGAACCCTGCAAACCATCGACAACCCGTTCAGCACCAGGTTGTTACCTATCTCCCCGGGTCGGACCGGGCCGGTCGGGATCGGCCTGCAGGTCGAACGCCGCCAGCTTGACCTGTTTCTGTTCGTCATTGGTGAGCTTGGCGAGGGCGGCGGTAAAGCTGTCGGCGAGGATGGTGGTCAAGCTTTGCCTCCCGCAGCCTTCCGATCTCTTGTCAACGAGTAATATACGGCTTCCCTTGCTAAGATGCCAAACCGTCCCCGCGGATGCTCCTTCCCTGAAAGCCAATTTGTCAGGTGAGCGCCTTGCACTTTAAAATGATCTGTATGCAGCACCACCACGATTTGACCGTCCGCATAGGCCACGTCGTTGACGCTTGTCCATGGTCCAGGTCTTGCCGCTCGAAAGAGCTCAAGGCAACTTTGCACATAGTTTCCGTCCTTGCCCATCCCCATCATAACAACCAGCTTTGTTCTTTTTGGTAGGTCGGACACTCCCAAGCACTAAACGCAGGTCAACCTCGACTCCGTATGGAGGGTAGGAACACAATGGAAACAGTATTGATCTTTAGCGGCCTTGCAGCATTGACCGCTTGCGCTGCGTATGGGTCCCTTTGTCCCAATCCTGGTAGGCCCGATCAGCTACAAGCGGTTAGGCATCGATTCCGATGGCCTTTCCTGGTCACCCTTGTAATCCTTGGCGGCATCATCTGGGATAGGCAGTCAGTCATTGACCACACGTGCGCCGCGATGCACCGGGCTATGGATTTCGATGCAGGCGGGCAGTCCGATCCCAAGACATTGGACTTTCAGGCGAGCGTCAAGTTGATGACCGCTGTGCCGGGCTTCAAGGATGCTGTGAAAGTTTGCTATGCCACATAGGTTGTAGTCAACTCGATTGGCTTCACGCCATGACACGCAGGTAATTCGTTCCTTTTAGCTGTCATTCCTCAAGAAATTCAGGCTCCGCGATCACATATGGCTTCAGGCTATATCTTTTCGCATCCTCCGAGTTCCAGTAGCGGTCCAACTAGGCGGCTGCCGTGGTATTCTAGTCCGACGTCCTCTGCCAGATGCGTAAATTGGCCGCTTATAAGCTCAAAGCGGAACCGGCCCCATCTGTCATAACAAGTGAGGGAATCTTTGAAAGGCAAGATTTCTGGCACTCCGACATTTGAGGTAAAATCGCCCCAAACAAATCGTTTGCATAGGTCTCCCAGGTTTTCTTTCCCAATCCGATTGACCTGAATTAGATAGCCAGCCGAAAAGTCTAAGGGGGTGACTGTCACGACGTATTCATTTTTTGGGGGCACCTCCTGCGGTCGAACGCCCGCCGAACTGGCTGCCGCGAAACTAACAGCTGATGTCGTCCTGCAAAGATATTTTCCAGAAAAGTTCAGCGTGCTGTCGGCGTGGGCTACAACGGGCAACAGTAACAAGGCGGCAAGCAACATGCGCATCGTGGCTCCGTTTCGTTTCGGGGCATTCGCCTTAGCAGTGCGGTTACGAGATTGACTGTACTTGATTTCCTAACGTTGTTACCACCGAGTCCGACCGCCGGGAAGAACTGCCCGGCACCGCCACGGCGGATGTGCGCAGACCTAGGCCGCTCTCGGCAACAATACTAACTCATCATCAGGCAACGGCCGCTGGAGGTGCTTGACGTCACTCCAGAGCTTCGTGAGCCATAAGTCAATCTCCAAGTCATCCTTCAAGATCACCGGCATGGCCTTCTGGTGGATCGGCGCAACGATGCCATTCGGCTCGGTCGTTAGGAAGCCAAACAGGTCCACCGTGACCGGCCCCTCCTTGACCTTTCGCACTGAGGTCCATTGCGGCACCCATATGCCGGCAAACCAGAACAGCGGCTTGTCTTCGCTCAAAGCAAGCCATGCGTTCGGCGTCCGGCCACCTTCCGGTTTGCTTGCGGGGTCACAGGCTCGGCGAATTGCGTTACGGGGACGATGCAGCGGTTTTCCACCCCAAGCCATGGCCGCCAGTGAGAGCTTGGAGTATTCCGCACGTTCGTCGTGCCGCCATCGGGTCCCATTTTGAGGAGTTGTACTAATGTGTCAAATGCTACCGCTCATTCAAAGGCAACAAATCTTTTGGTGCCGTCCGCCTTTCAGCCTTCGCGGCCGCATATCGCTGCACCAAGATCATTACAACTCTTGCGCAGGCACTCGTAAACTGAAGCCTGGGTGGGAAGCTCACAGCGTCTCCGCACAAGGTCTTGTAAAGGTACTCGCATCGTCCGGCATAGTCAGGGTCGGCAAGGGTATTCCCATATTGATGCGCAAAATCGTTCCTAATGTCCCGCAGTTTATCGATTACTCTGAGCTCATCCTCTGCGATTAGCCCCGAGAAATACGCAAGCTTTGCTCTACCTGAGAACGAACCTGCGGGTCCATTATGACGAAAAAAATCTACTGATCGTGCGCTGTCAGCAACGAAGAACACTTCAAGAAGTCTCCGAAGTAGCTCGTCTATCATCGACGTCCACACGAGAACGCAGCCGCGTTCCGTCCCATTAGCATTCTCGTCGTTCGCGTCGCGCAGGAACGCGTGAATATCGGGCCAAGCGTCCGGTAACTCGAAGTCGCCGGAATCAGCTTGTTCGTTTTTATGCCTGGGAACGTATTCGGCGACGTCACCGAATTCGCCAGCTTTGCAACGATTGAATATGGCGATACCGTGGGGCTCGACATCGTACGGACTCGCGGTAAACGGGTGTGCCCCGCGCATATGCTCGGTCTCCACAATGCAATCAATCGCTGTGTGTTCCGCGTTTGCCCAACGTGGGCTCTTAACTGAGACAACAACAACCTTGAAGTCCTTAGGCATGCTTGAAATCTCCATCGTTTCCAATGCCAGCTCGGAGCCTACCGAGCCTAATGCACGTCAAATTTCTAGCTGTCTCCAAGAATGGTGTCTTCAACCCACACGAAGAGGATAGGGGATATTCGCCTCTTTTTCAACTTAATGTTGCCGAACGATGGGGCGGCTTCACGACAAGCTTTCAAAGTAATTCGCAGCACGACCGCCACGTCCATCGCCGGGTCATCCTCACGGCTCATGACGTCACCCTCTCGTATTTAGGCCGCCATCCGCGCCCCATGCCGCTGCTCATCAAGCAAGACGCGGTGTGAAGCTGATCGCGCAGGAAGTCGGCATCAAGCAACAACTCTCGGATTGTGGCCCTGGCATCATCGTCGTGTGTCGCCAATACTAGTATTGTCAAGGCATTTTGTAACGGCAAGGACACGCGTGCCGACTTGTATCTGCCCAGCCCGACTTGTACGTTAAAGCGCAATGCACGCATTCGTTTGTTGGGTAAAAGGCCGATGGCGGTAACAATTAGACACGCACCCAACATGAGAGATAAGTTGTGGATTCTCACCCACTTTGCGACGGCAGCAGGTTTAATTCAGAGACCTGCCAGCATCTCAAAGCTGGCATCCTATGTCAATTTGGCCGGGAGTACGCTCTCCCGAGCCGCTCACACTAACGAGCTGTCCCGGAAAGTCAGTCAACAGCTTTCTGCACCCTTCGGTTTCGAAGCAGAAATCTTTTATAGGGATCTTAAGACGTTTTCGACGCTTTTTCTTGATGCCAACCCCCCACCGGACGAGCAAGGCGAGGCTCTAATTAAAAATGCCGCGTCTATTCCAGACCAGGACCCTCTTGTCCGGTTTGAGGTGTCGGCGGGCGGGAAATTGCATCTTGTCGCCACATCGAGCGATGAAAACGATTATGCTAGCATCGAGGCATTCAGAGATGAGCTTTTGGAGCTTCTTCAGTTCCTGCAGCAACGATATTCGCAAGAATCTAATACTCCGCAAGCCATGCTATTAGGTCCACTCACCTTAGCCTATCTCGCCGAACTCATCAAAGAACCAAGGGAGATCAATTTCACCTTACTCTATTCGCGTGGGGCACGGCTTATTGCCGCGAAACGCCGCGCTGAACAAGAAGTATCGTCCGGGGAGTGGCCCCGTTTAGAGCCGGCTGAGGGGGAAGCCATCGATACCGTTTGCGATTTGCATGGTCCACTGATTATGTCATCGGCCTCGGGCAGGAAAATTGTTGCAAACGCAAGAGAATATGATGCTACTCCCCACGACAGGCAGCGTGAAGACAGGCTCATAGAGGAATTCGGAGTTGCCTTGTCGGAAGCGACCGAGCTTATTGAGCCTTCAACTGGCGATGCAATCGTAGAGATAACACGCCCGATCCCGAACGATCCTCAACCCGCACGGAGTGGATATCTTAGGATGGTGTTCACCGCTTCAGCGCTGGTTGCAATTGTAGGGGGCCTATCGTGGATGATGGGTTCCGCAGGTACGGCTTTCACCGTGTTGGCGATGCAAGGAGCGGGACGCTTCCTCTGGGAGGCCGCAAAGCAAACCAAGGATTTCAAATCTTTCTCCTCTGAACTAGCCCAGAAATACGACGAGCGCCGGCTCACAGAGTTTCCGAAATCGGCTGGTTTTTTTGCGGCGCTTGAGAGGTTTGCCCAACGGCGCTTCGCAATGCTCAGTGAGATCAGCACGTTGCGCCCAGAATTCTCGTGGGCGAGATCGAAGCTCAGGATCATTAAGAGGGCAAAAATCGACAATGTTCTCGGAAATGTCTTACCTGCGAGTGATGGAACCCCTTTGGTTGCAGGATTTGCAGATCTTTCCACCCGTTCCGTACGCTTCGTGCTCTCCTATGGCGGTGGATCAATCCAGATCGAGCAAGGTAGCTTACAGTTCATGTTTCACGTTGCAGAGAACGGTGTTGACTCGATCTGGGTCCACGGCATCGACGAAAACATAGTGGGCGACATAACCCCTGCCACCGCCACCGCGGAGCCAATCCAAATACACTGGGAAGGTCCAATTAGTTTGAATCGAGGGGAGCTATTTGCGACAGCAAATCCTGACGGCGATATTTGTCTTTGTCGCCTAGTTGACGTCGAACATCCTAAGACTTTTGGTGACGACCTATCCATAGTACTGCGATTTCGCCCCTATTATCAGAAGGAATCCGAAGCGACGCCATTTCCATAGGTTTCTTACGGATGGGGTTTGCCGGACGTCCACCAAAAGGGTCTGAACCGCCCCGGCTTTGCCGGAGACCGTTTGGTTTAAGTTATGCGGCCACGGCTGGTTCGTCCAGCATGGCGTAGTATCGTTCTTCGGCTTCAGCTGGTGGAATATTGCCGATGGGCTCCAGAAGTCGTCGATTGTTGAACCAATC
>NZ_JBFUFK010000031.1:0-95072 GCF_056403475.1 Rhizobium sp. P2_G9
GCCGCCGCTCGCGGCGGTGCTGCGATCGCTGGCGGCGCGTCCACCGCCTACAGCCTCGGCGCAGCCGGCCAGTCCGGTGCGTCGGGTGTCGCGTCCGGCCTTGGCGGGGTCGCCCGTGCCGGCGGTAGCGCCGCCGTCTCACCACTGCGCCGCGCTGCCTCGCGGGCCGCCGAAAGCATGCGCTCCAGCTTCAATGCTGGCGGCAAGGCCACCTTCGAGGCGACGGGCGGCACTTCCACCGCTGGCTCGATCGGCGGCGACGCGGCCGGTGACGCCGCCGCCGCCGGTTCCCCAACCGCCGGCGGTCCGCCGGCCTGGGCCCAGCGGATGCGCCGCTCCCAACACATGACCCATGCCGTCCAGGCCACGGCCCATGCCGTCCGCTCAGGCGACGCCCACGGCGGCGGCTCCTCCGTCAACCTTTCCGAAGGCGATCGCTGATGTTCAAACGACCAACCACCCACTACGGCAAAGTTTCTGAGCCGGAGACACCCTATCAACGCGCTGCCCAGGTCTGGGATGAGCGGATCGGCGCCTCGCGTGTTCAGGCGAAGAACTGGCGGCTGATGGCGTTCGGCTCGCTGATCCTGTCGGCCGGATTCGCCACCGCGCTCGTCGTGCAGTCGGCGCGGGGAACGATCGTGCCGTGGGTGGTGCAGGTCGATCGGCTCGGCCAGGCGCAGGCCGTCGCGCCTGCCGTCGCGGACTACCGGCCGACCGATCCGCAAATCGCCTTCCACCTCGCGCGGTTCATCGAGCAGGTCCGCTCCATCCCGGCAGACGCGATCATCGTGCGTCAGAATTGGCTGCGCGCCTATGACTTCACGACCGATCGCGGCGCCATGGCCCTGAACGATTACGCTCGGTCGAACGACCCGTTTGCGAAGGTCGGCCGCCAGCAGATCGCGGTCGACGTCTCCAGCGTCATTCGCGCGTCCCCCGACAGCTTCCGCGTCGCCTGGGTCGAGCGCCGCTATGAGAACGGCCAGCTCGCCGAGACCACGCGCTGGACCGCGATCCTGACGATCGTGGTGCAGATCCCGCGCAACGCCGACCGGCTCAGGGCGAATCCGCTCGGTATCTACGTCAACGCCATCAACTGGTCACGGGAGCTTGGGCAATGAAGCCGTATTTCCGTAAAGCCGGAAACCCGGCTTCACACACATCCGTAGTCTCGGCTTTCCGCAGAGCCGCATTCCCTATGGTCCTGCTGGCGACGACCGCGCTCGCCGGCTGCGCCACCACCAATCCGCCGCCGGAGATCTCTTATGACAATGCCGCTCCGGCCGTGCAGACCGTCGATCCGCCTGCACCCGTAACGGTAGTCGAACTGCCTCGGCCGCTGCCGCTGCCTGGCCAGTTGCAGCGCGTCGAGCCATCCCGGCGCATACCGGAGCCGACCGATCCAACGGCGCGGGTGAACCAGGCTAATGCAGCAGCGCGCATCCAGCCGGTGCGCGACGGCTTCATCAACTCGATGCAGGTCTATCCGTTCACGCAAGGGGCGCTCTATCAGGTCTATACCGCCGTCGGACAGATCACCGACATCGCGTTGCAGCCCGGTGAACAGCTCGTCGGCTCAGGCCCCGTCGCCGCCGGCGACACGGTGCGCTGGATCATCGGTGATACCGAGAGCGGTTCGGGCGCGACCCGGCAGATCCATATCCTCGTGAAGCCTACCCGCGCCGATCTGATGACGAACCTCGTCATCAATACCAACCTGCGCACCTATCATATGGAACTGCGCTCGACCGAGCGCACCTATATGGCTTCGGTCTCCTGGCAATATCCGCAGGACCAGCTTATCGCGCTGCGCCGGCAGAGCGCCGAGGCGCAGGCCTCTCAGCCGGTGGCGAGCGGCGTCGATCTCACCAACGTCAATTTCCGCTACGCCATCGACGGCGACCGTGCGCCGTGGCGACCACTGCGCGCCTTCGACGACGGCCGCCAGGTCTTCATCGAGTTTCCCCGCGGGATCGGCCAAGGCGAAATGCCACCGCTCTTCATAGTTGGCCCCGAGGGCAATACCTCCGAGCTGGTGAACTACCGCGTCCGCGGCAACCACATGATCGTCGACCGGCTCTTTGCCGCCGCCGAACTGCGCTTCGGCTCCAGCGACCACCAGAAGCGCGTGCGCATCACCCGCACCGACGGGAGGCCGGCATCATGAGCGATAACGAGCCCCCGAACGAGCAAACGCCAGCCGACGATACCCAACCCTTGACCGGCGAGCCGGCCAACGCCGCGCCGATGCGACTGCGCGCCGAGCCACCGCGTGTCACTCGGCTGTCGCGTAAGGTCCTGGCGGGAATCGGACTCGTCGCCAGCGTCGGGCTCGGCGGCGCTCTCGTCTATGCGCTTCAGACCCGCGATGGCGCCCGGCCGAACGAGGAACTCTATTCGACTGAAAACCGCTCGACCGCCGATGGGCTCGCCGGGCTGCCGCGTGACTACAGCGGCGTGCCTCGGCTTGGACCGCCCCTGCCAGGCGATCTCGGGCGACCGATCGTCGGTGCGCAGGAACGCGGCCAGCCCGTTCCTGTCCCCTCCATCGCCACCCCCAATCCGGGCGTCAGTCCCGAAGAGCAGCGCCGCATTCAGGAACTGGAGGCGGCACGCACGGCCCGGCTGTTCGCGAGCACTGAAACCCGGACAGCCGCCGCGACGCCGTCGCAAGCGACGCCCGGCGCTCCACCGACGCCCGATCTCACCAGCCTGGGGCTAGCGCCACCACCCGCGACGCCCACGGCGCAGGACCGCCAGACCGCCTTCCTCAATGCGGCCCCGGATCGCCGCACGGTCGCGGCCGATCGTGTCGTCGCGCCCCCATCTCCGAACATCCTGCAGGCCGGCGCTGTCATATCGGCCGCGCTGATCACCGGCATCAGGTCCGATTTGCCGGGCCAGATTACCGCGCAGGTCACCGAGAACATCTATGACAGCCCGACTGGACGCATCCTCCTCGTGCCTCAGGGCACGCGTGTTGTTGGCCAGTACGACAACAACGTGCAGTTCGGTCAGAGCCGCGTGCTTCTTGTCTGGAACCGACTGATCTTCCCGAACGGTCGCTCAATCGTTCTCGAGCGCCAGCCAGGAGCAGATGCCGAGGGATTTGCCGGCCTCCAGGACGGCGTCGACTATCACTGGTGGGATCTGGCAAAGGCAGCAGGGCTCTCAACCTTGCTAAGCGTCGGCGCGGAGCTGGCCACAAACGACGACGATCGACTGATCAGCGCGATCCGCAGCGGCGGCCAGGACACGATCAACGACGCTGGCCAGCAGATCGTCCGCCGTCAGCTCAACATCGCGCCGACCCTCACCATACGGCCCGGCTTCCCGGTGCGGGTGATAGTAACGCGCGATCTCGTACTTGAACCGTATGGAGGCTGATGAGGATGAAGTTGAAGCTTGGCCCTATCGTAGATGACAAGCCGGTAAAAGTGACGGTGGAGCTGCCGGCGTCGCTCTACCGCGATCTCACCGCATATGCCGAGGTGCTTGGTCGTGAGGAGGGTCGCGCATTGGTCAATCCTGTCAAACTCATCGTGCCTATGCTCGACCGGTTCATCTCATCCGATCGTGGCTTCGCTAAGAGCCGGCGTAGCTCTTCAACTGCTCCAGCATCAGGATCAGCCTGACGCTCTCGAACAGGGCTTATCATTCCAAGCAGATCAAGGCGGCCCAGATGCCTGTTGTCGCCGGTTCGCGAGGGAAGCAGCCAAATCTAGCAATCCCTTAAGCGCGGGATTCTGGTTGATCGTAGACCATACGACGCTCGAACCTACGACTTCCGCACCGTCGCCGATCGGGACAAAAGAAACCCCCGGATATACGGCGCCAAGCGTAGAATATGATGTCAGCGTGATTCCGAATCCCTTTGCCACCATATGCATCAGATTCTCCCGACCCACACGTTGGATCGAAATCTTTGGGCGAAAGCCTGGGCCTGACAGTTGGCGCACGAGGTAATCTTCGATCTCCGGTCCGGCCGCATCGGCTGTCACCAAGAAAACTTCGCCGCGCACATCCTGCAAAGTGATATCCCGCGAGGACGCCAGAAGGTGCCCGTCGGGCAAGGCGACGAAGATTCCTTCACTCCACAGATACCGGGTCTGACATCCAGGAAGCCGTGGATCGCCTGGAATAAAGGCCGCATCCAACCGCCCGTTCAAGACGCTAGCGGCATTCGCTTGCGCGGTAGCTTCCTCCAACTTGACATCAACATGAGGAAAGCGCCGGTGGTAAGCGTCGAGCAGATCGGACAAGAATCCACTTGCCAGAGAGGCCATCAGGCCAATCTTCAACTCTCCCGCTTCACCGCGTTTTATTAAGGCCATTTCATTGACGGTTTGGCGCAGGTGTCCGGCGCTGACGGCTGCTTCGCGTATGAAGCGCTCCCCCGCAAGGGTCGGCCGGGCTCCGATCCTACTGCGCTCGAACAGCGGCACGCCAAGCGTTCGTTCGAGTATCTGAATACGCCGGCTGACGGTCGACTGCGACAGATTTAAGATATCGGCCGCTCGCCGAAAGCTACCTTGCTCGGCAACAACGATCGCATACTTAAGATATCGAAGATCAAGCGCGAGGTCCGGCACTGGATGCGGGGTCGCGCAATCAAGCCAAGTAGGCGAAGCGCGAGTTCATCTCGCACCATTTGCGAAGGGCATTCCCTTTGCTCCGCAGCGTGCCATTCGCCTGTCCTCTTTTTGTCACGTTTGCCTCGGCTCAGGCACCAGCGATTTTGTAAGGCGCGTCGCCAGCTGTTCTCCCGCTTGCTTGGCGGCGGCGTGCGCCTGCTTAAGATTGGACGCCGCGAGGTCCCGAAACGAGGCCATGGCGGGATTAACATCGGCGAGGGTCAGCTCGACATCGATGAGTTGGAGGTCCAATCCCCAGTTGTCTTCGAAGATGCGCCTAAGCCAAGGCGTCGCGTGGTCCCAGCCGTCCTTCGGCATGCCGGGCCCGTAAGCGCCGCCACGCGCCGAGATCAAATAGGCGGGACGTCTCGAGATCGGCGACGGCACCTTAACGGTGAAACGCGGTTCGGTGACTAGAAGGTCAATCCAAGCCTTGACGTGCTGCGGAACCCCATAATTGTAGAGTGGAACCGCAAAGATGAAGGCGTCTGCTGCCAGCATCTCATCGGCCAGTTGGGTTGCGAGCGCTGCCGCCTGCGCCTGCTCCACCGTGCGTTCACTAAGGTTCAACGGAGCGGCCTGCACAGCCAGGGCCCAGGCCGTTGCAGGTAAGGGCGAGAGTCCAACGTCCCGCCCCACGACATCCAACCCTGCCAATTGCGCTCGGACGGCGTCCTCAAGCGTTGAAGCCACGGCACGGCTTTGCGAACCAACTGTACGGATGCTTGCATCCAAACGATAAATTGTAGTCACGCTTCAGCCTTTCTTCTTCTCAAGAAAGTCCACCAACGCCTCGTTCACGACCTCCGACGCTTCGAGCTGCGGCCAGTGGCCCACGCCATCGAGAGGCAGGAACCCCTTGAGATTCGGCACGGTCGGGGTGAGATCCTCCGCCTTCAGCGCTCGCATCTTCATCATCCCGTCCGCTGTGCCGAACGCGAAGAAGGCGGGCTGTTGGATCTTCGCCCCGGCAAAGGCTTTTGCCTGGTCGAAGTAAGGCTGCATGGCGCGGTAGATGTTGAGTGGTCCATGGAAGCCGTCGCGTTCGAAGCCAGCGATCGCCGCCTCGACATCCTCTCGGTCAGCGAACGGCGGGATACCGATCGGCGACGGCCGGTTGAGGCTCTTGCTCGGATCCATCGGATTCCACGCTTCGGAAGCGTTGGGCAGCCCCGACGTCCAGTAGAGCATGCCGGGCCAGGTCGTTGCGGCGTCCGCCCACTCCTCGTCGGCCTCCGGCCGCATCTGCCGGAACATGTAAAAGGCGTCCTCCTTACCGCCAGCCTTCAGCATCTCGAGCATGCTGGGTCCAGCACCCGGCAGGACCGGCGGGACGCTGAGGCAGAAGACTGCGTCAAAGAGATCCGGCCGCATCGCTGCCGCGTTCCAGCTCACGGTCGCCCCGAAGTCGTGGCCGACCAGGGTGGCGCGCTCAATGCCGAGTTTCGTCAGGATGCCGACGAGATCTCCGACGTTGTAGAGGACCGTATAGAGCGCGGGGTCTTCGGGCTTTGAGCTATCGCCATAGCCACGCGTATCGAACGATATCGCGCGGTAACCCGCGGCCGCGACTGCCGCCATCTGCCGGCGCCAGCCCCGCCATCCGTCAGGAAAGCCGTGGACGAACAGCACAGCCGGGCCCTCGCCTTGCTCGACAACGTTCAGCTTGACGCCATTGGCTTCTACAAAGGTCTGCTTCAACGATTTATTCCGATCCACGAAAGTCATCTTTCATGCTCCATTTGAATTGTGAAATTGACGCGCGCGATGCGGCGACCGCTGAGATCGATCTGTGAAGTACACAGTTTGATAATAGTTCGCGTGCGATCGAGATGGTGCTCGGCTTTACTTTGAACTCTCTGTCATCTGTCTCGGGGTCAGGTCGCAGACTAGCCGCTGCCTGACTCCGAGAATCGATGTCAGCGCCGGATCGAGTTACTTCCCGGAAAACTGGATCTTCGGAATCGGCTCATGTTTCCGTACAGCCGCGACTGCAATGGCCATTCCCTCTGCGCCGTCTTTGGTGTCGAGGATGCCAGCGCCGAGTTGGGTGGAGATGATGTCGGCAGCCGAGACGCCACCGGTAGCCCAAGTGCGGATGAGCGTACGCGCCTTGCCGTACGCAAGGGTCGGCCCCGTCGCGAGATGCCGCACGAGTTCGTCGGAGACCTCCTCCAACTTGCCGTCAGGCGCTGAATGGGTTGCGATACCCAGATCGACTGCGACCTTTCCGAAAATTGGCTCTGAGAGTAGGACGAAGCGAGTAGCGAGTGTTTTGCCGACGCGATCGGCGAGCCGCTGCACCCCGCCTGCCATTGGAATGCCGCCGACCGACACTTCCGGGAGGACGAGCATCGCCGACTCTGCGACGACCAGGAAATCGAACGCCAGGAGCAGTTCGAAACCGCCACCCATGGCCATCCCTGCTACCGAAGCAACCGTGGGGACGGGCAGTTCCTCGATCAGACGGATCGAAGCCAGGATGTCAGCTGCAAACGCTTCGAGAAATTTCGAGCCCTTGTCACCGATGGCGCCCAGATCGTCTGCCACGGCAATGTTGCCGGACGCGGACGTCAAGTGAAGGACGCGGATGTCGCTCGCATATGCCTGGCGAACGGCGGCCCGCAGCGACGAGGGAAAGTCGGACCCTGGCTCGCTGTCTGCATCACCGAGCAAGATCAGCTTGCCCACCGCACCGTGTTGCTCGAAGCGGAACGAACTCATGTTTTAACTCCTCATTTGCTGACTTATCTAGCCAGACAGGCCTAACGCCTGCTACAAAACGCCGATGCTTTGCGTCGCTCTTGGCACAGGCGACCAAACCGGTTATGTTATGTACGTTACAGAAAGGCGCTTTGTCAATGGCCCGTCCTCGTGCGTTCGAAGAGAGCGAAGTGCTGGATCGCGCGGCGGACGTGTTCGGCCGCCGGGGCTACGACGGATCGACCATGGCAGAGCTGACGGCCGCGATGGGCTTGAACTCTCCCAGCATTTACGCTGCCTTCGGAAGCAAGCGCGGCCTCTTCGATGCCGTTCTCAAGCGCTGTAGCGCTCGCGAGGACGAGCACTGGGAATGGGCGCTCGCCGCCGCGACGGCCGAAGGTGTCGTCAAACGCCTGCTGACGACCTCGTCCGAGCAGACGTCCAGCCGCATTCTCGTGCATGCGGGGTTGGCGATGGGCAGTGAGAACGCCGACATCCCTGCCGCGCTGCTGCATCGTCGGCAATCGGCCGAACAGAAACTTCGAGACCGGTTCGAAGAGGCGAAGCGGGCCGGTGATCTCCCCGTGGGCGCTGAAGCCTCGCGGTTGGCGAGCTATGTGACGTCGGTACTCGGCGGTCTCGCCATGAAGGCCGCCGGTGGAGCAAAGCACAGCGACCTGCGAGAGGCTACCGAGCAGGCGATGGCCGCCTGGCGGGCCATCAGCGACGTTGCTGCCGCGGCAAGCGCTTCAACGAAGGGATCGACGCCGGCTGATCAACTTCGCGAACCACGAAAATTCAGTGCTGACGTAGCGCTCGATGCCGCCATGAAGGTCTTTTGGACCAAGGGTTTCGCCGGCGCGTCGCTGAATGATCTGACCGAGGCTATGGGAATTACCCGCCCAAGCCTCTATGCCGCGTTCGGCAACAAAGAAGCGCTCTTCTTCAAGGCCCTCGAGCTCTATCAATCCCTTCGAGGGGACTACATGGCTAGAGCGCTCCAGTCTCCGACAGCGCGAGGCGTTTTCGAAGCAATCCTGAGGGGGACGCTACGCACCCAACTGGCGGAGGGACACCCGCGCGGCTGCCTCATGGTCCTTAACTCAATGCCGGGCGGCGATGAGGCGCAAGTGATCCGCAACGAGATCCTCAGGCGCCAAGCCGTCGGGCGCGATCTGCTCGCCGCCCGGTTTGAAAGGGCCAAGATCGAGGGCGACCTACTGCCCACCGTCAATGTCGACGGCCTTGTGCGTTTCGTCCAATCCATGATGAACGGCATCCTCATGCAGGGGGCGGCAGGCGCAAGCCAAAGCGAGCTTGAGGGACTCGTCGAGAGCACCTTGGCCATGTGGACCGCTTCCGCCGATCTACCGATCGGTAAAGACTAGACGCAGCTGACGGATAGTGGAATCTTTACCGATCGGTATGATGCCTTCGATCTCCGGAGCATGCGGCGGTACTGCAGCAACAAGTCGGCTCCTAGGCGGCACTTCGGCCGCCGTCACACGGGAGCACGATCCCTGTCGTCCACCGCGCCTCGTCTGACAGCAGGAAGAGTGCGGAGCGAGCCATGTCATCGGGGTCGGCGATATAGTTCATGGGCATTTGGGCTGCCATCTGCTCGCGCGATTGCTCATCCGGCATCCAGCGATCGAACATCTCAGATCGGGTCGGCCCAGGCGCGATCGCGTTTACGCGGATGCCATCACGAGCATAATCGAGCGCCGCGCATTTAACGATGCCGGCAAGGCCGAACTTGCTAGCCGCGTAGATACTGTTTTGAGCCGCCCCGACGAGGCCGCCAATCGAAGAGGTGTTCACGATGGATCCGCCGTGGCCCGCCTTCAACATCGCGCCAGCTTCATGCTTGATGCACAAAAAGACGCCGCGCAGGTTGGTCCCGATGATGCGATCAAAATCTTCGGCCTTAGCCTCATGGACGGGGCTGCGTGCACCGCCCACGCCAGCATTGTTGAAAGCGCCGTCCAAACGCCCGTAGCGGTCTATCACCGTGGAAATTGCGCGATCGATCGAGTCCTCGTCGCGCACGTCGCAGGCAACAGCGATCGCCTGAAGGCCACGCGCGCGCAACTCGGCGGTCATAGCCTCCGTGCGTTCAAGGCGACGAGCGGCAGCGACTACGGTAGCGCCCTCGCTCGCAAACAATGACACGGCCGCCTGGCCGATTCCGCTCGAAGCGCCGGTGACGAAGACAACCTTGTCTCGAAGGCGGCTGGAGGTGAACTCCAGAGGAGGAGGGTTGAGGTACGTCATGGAGAGATCCGTTGGTTGATAACGTCGGGAAAGACGGGCGCATGCTGCCGAAGGAAGGCGACGACAGCGTCTACCCTCTGAACGCCGTGACGTAGGTCGCGGCGCACGAGCGAAACCGTTGTCTCCTCGCACCGCCAGTCGCGCAGAACCGGGACGACTTCGCCCGATCGTAGCGCCTCGTCCGCCAGCCACAGTGGCGCCATCACGATCCCGACGCCCAATAGTCCTGCGACCCACACGGATTCACCATCGTCGATCGCGAAGCGAGCGTGCGGCATGATCGAGATCGCCTCCCCTTTGCCCTTTGAAGGTAGGAACCGCCAAGGCCGGATCGCGCCGCTATGCTGATTGCGGAAGCCGATCAGTGTGTGTGCCGTGAGTTCATCCGGCGTGGAGGGTGTGCCATGCCGCTGCAGGTAACCCGGCGTCGCGCAAGCGACCCAAGGGTAGCTGAACCACTGTTGGGCGAGGTGCCCGTGCAGTCCGTTGAGCGGACCACCCCGCACCGCAATGTCAATTCCATCAGCGGCGAGATCGACGCGCTCGTTGCTTGCCCGCAGGTCGAGATGAATGGCGGGGCAAGCCGCGGCAAATGCCGGAAGCAGCGGAACAAGCCGGCGCCGCATCAGGCCGACGGCCGCGCTGATCCGCACTCGGCCAGTGGCGCCCGGAACCGCTAGGTCGCTCAAGGCGGACTCGGCTGCGGCGACGCCGTGTATTGCCTCGCGTGCCGGGCCAATTAGCACCTCGCCCTCCTCGGTGAGAGAAAGCGCGTGGGTCGAACGGTGGAAGAGCTTGAGCCCGCGAGCCGCCTCGAACCGCGCGATCGTCTTGGACATCGCCGAAGTTGACATCGCGAGGCGTCGCCCAGCTTCAGCGAAGCTGCCTGCATCAGCGACCGCGACGAAGCAGCGCAACTGGGCAAGGGACAATTCAGACATAGCTGCGGACATAATGTCAACATTAGCTGATGGGGAGTGCCACGCAAATCCGGAACGGACGAACTTGCGGTCGAGACTGACGGCTACAGCCGCACGGCCTGTGGTCATAGCTTAGCTCCCAAAGGAGTCAGCGATGGCAACCGAGATGAATTTGGACGCAGTGGCCTCCCTGAAGGAGAACTTTGGTCCTGACGAGCCGCTGTTTGTGGTGAATCTGCTGAAGTACCGGGAGCACGCGAGGTATCCCGGCGGCTCGCCGCTAGCAGGCATCACCGGCCGCGAGGCGTATTTCTCGCACTACCTGCCGGCGTTTGCGTCGGTGAACGTAGGCAAGGACATTAGCCCGATCTGGGTCGGAACCGTGGCGGGCATGCTGGTCGGAGAGGATGGAGAGCAGTGGGACGACGTCGCCATCGTCCAATATCCGTCGTTCTCCGTGTTCGTTGAGGCTGCCACCAGCCAGCCATATGTCGATCAGGCGGAGCCACATAGGCTTGCCGCACTCGAGGACCTTCGCCTTATCGCAACCAAGAAGGCGCAGCTACCTGGATGAGTAGCGCGTCCCAGACCACCCGTCCGATATGCACGCTATAGCCCGATATTACCGCACACGTTCACGAGTGGACTTCAAAGCGGAAGATCTATCGCCTTCTATCTCCACAAGACCAAAGAAGTGGAGATACAGTATGAGCGTTGCCCCGCATGTCGCCCGCAAAACAATTCGCCGGCAGCAGCTACGAGAGATCGTACCGCTTGCCGACAGCACGATCTATGACATGGAGCAGCGAGGAGAATTCCCGCAGCGCTTCTATCTCACCTCGCGCTGCGTCGTCTGGGACTTGGCAGAAGTGGAAGCCTGGCTCGATGCTCGGCGCCATGCCTCTCGCTCAAATGCAATCAAACTTGCTCCAAGCCCTGACGTGAGGCTGCGCCGTTCGCGGCCCGTCAAACACTAGGCTCCAACTCAAGCAACTCCATCGTGGCCGGGAGCAGCGTCGGGCGATACTTCTGACCCAAAACCCAGGCGTCCAACATATTGGACCACTCCTGCATCATATGGCGGCGTTGATGCTCATACTCCGCCTTGTTATAGACGCCACGCGAGGATCTTCCGTCCTCATGCGCCAGGCACTTCTCGATCCAGTCGCTATTGAAGCCCAGCTCGTTCAGCAGGGTAGAACCTGTGCGTCGTAGGTCATGGACAGTGAACGGTTCGAGCGGCAAACCCTCTTTTTTCGCTCTGACGACGACCGCAGTCGTTATCCGATTGAATGTCGCCCGCGACATCGGTGCGTCAGCGTCGTATCGCGATGGAAGCACATAGCGCGAGTTGCCCGCGCAAGTTTTCAGCGCGATGAAGATGTCCACTGCCTGCTCCGACAGGTAGACGTTGTGTGCCTTCGACCGCTTCATTCGCTCTTTTGGGATCGACCAGACGGCGTTCTCGAAATCGACTTCATCCCATGTCGCGTCCTGCAGCTCGCTTTTCCTGACCATCGTCAAAAGGAAGAGCTTCATTCCCAGCCGTATAGTCGGCAGGGTCGGCACATGGTCGAGCTGACCGAGCATGACGCGGATCTCCGCCGGTGATAGTGAACGATCCTTCGGTACGAATGTTGCGATAGACGCGGGCCCAACTTCATCCGCCGGGTTGGCGACCTTCTCGCCATGTAAGATCGCGAACGCAAAGATCAGCTTCACGATATCCCGCACATGGACGGCCGTAGCTGGAGCACCGCGATCCTTCACTTTTCCGCACATCATGCGGAGATCGTCAGGCGCGATCTCCGTCAAAAGCTTGTTTCGAAACGTTGGTAGGATGTCGCGTTCGTAGATCGATCTTCGCATGGCGCGCGTGCTGTCGGCCATGCGCGACTCCTGGAACCATTTCTCGCCGAACTCGCCGAACCTCTTCGCCTCCTTCAGCCGCCGCTTGTCGTGCTGCTTCTCCTGGGCCGGAGACCTCCCCTCTGAAATGGCACGCTTGGCATCGATCAGCTTTTCCCGAGCGCGGGCCAGCGAAAGGCCTTCTGGCCCATACCGACCAAGCGTTAGCGTCTCGCGACGGCTGTTGAGGCGGTAGTCGTACCGGAACACGATCGCACCCGACGGCTGCACCACGACGTACATACCGTCACGGTCGCTCACCTTATACAATTTACGCTGTGCTTTCAGTGCCTTAATCGCCGTGTCAGTAAGCATGGGGGCCTCCAAAATCGTCCCATAATCGGGGAGAAGCGCCAATTATACCGTCAGGCCAAAACAGACGATGCTGGAAGCATGATTCCTTTTTGAAATCAGTCTGTTATGTCTGAAAAAAATACCGTCAGCAGCTCTCTTGGCCCTGACGGTATCGCGAATTCGCTGATCGAACAAGATTCCCCATACCGTCCGCTATACCGTCAAATCGGAGCACTACCCCCCGATAGATGGCGATAGACCTAGTTAGGATTATCTCTTTCTATCAATGTCTTATATCGTATCCTGGCGTACAAAGGGATACTGGCGGATAGGCAAAAATCATTCCCACTCGATCGTCCCGGGTGGCTTGCTCGTCACGTCATAAACCACGCGATTGATCCCGCGCACCTCGTTGATGATCCGCGTCGCAGTGCGGCCGAGGAAATTCATGTCGTAGGGATAGAAATCCGCCGTCATGCCATCCACGGAGGTGACGGCGCGGAGTGCGCAGACGAAGTCGTAGGTGCGGTAGTCACCCATGACGCCGACGGTCTGTACCGGCAAGAGCACGGCGAAGGCCTGCCAGATCGTGTCGTAGAGGCCGGCTTTGCGGATTTCGTCGAGATAGATGGCGTCGGCCTTGCGCAGGATGTCGAGCTTTTCGCGTGTCACGCTGCCGGGGCAGCGGATGGCGAGGCCGGGGCCGGGGAAGGGGTGGCGGCCGATGAAGCGATCCGGCAGGCCGAGCTCGCGGCCAAGGGCGCGGACCTCGTCCTTGAACAGTTCGCGCAGCGGCTCGACCAGCTTCATGTTCATGCGTTCCGGCAGGCCGCCGACATTGTGGTGCGATTTGATCGTCACCGATGGTCCGCCCGAGAAGGATACGCTTTCGATGACATCGGGATAGAGCGTGCCCTGCGCCAGGAAGGCCGGCGCGCCCTTGCCGTCCGCGGCGATCTTCTGGGCTTCCGCGTCGAACACTTCGATGAACAGGCGGCCGATCGTCTTGCGCTTGACTTCGGGGTCGGAGACGCCGGCAAGCTCGGTGAGGAAGAGGTCGGAGGCGTCCACATGCACCAGTGGGATGTTGTAGTGGTCGCGGAACATTTTCACGACCTCGTCGGCCTCGTTCATCCGCATCAGGCCGTGATCGACGAAAATGCAGGTCAGCTGGTCGCCGATCGCCTCATGGATCAGGACTGCCGCGACTGAAGAATCGACGCCGCCTGACAGGCCGCAGATGACTCGTTCCTTGCCCACCTGCTCGCGAATCTTGCGGATCATCTCGGCGCGATAGGCCGACATCGTCCAGTCGGATTTCAAACCGACGATCCGGTGCACGAAATTGGAGAGCAGTTTGGCGCCGTCGGGCGTATGCACCACCTCCGGATGGAACATGGTGGAGTAATAGTGCCGCTTCTCGTCTGCGGCGATGGCAAAGGGCGCGTTCTCGGAGGTGGCGATGACCGAAAAGCCGTCCGGCAGCTTCGTCACCCGGTCGCCATGGCTCATCCAGACAGGATAGCGTTTGCCAGGCTGCCAAAATCCTTCGAACAGCGGGCTTGCAGCCTTGATCTCGACATCGGCGCGGCCGAATTCCGCCGCATGACCGCCCTCGACCGTGCCGCCGAGCTGGTGCGCCATCGTCTGTTGGCCGTAGCAGATGCCGAGGATCGGCACGCCGGAATCGAACACCGCTTGCGGCGCCCGCGGGCTGCCTTCATCCGTCACCGAGGCCGGGCCGCCGGAGAAAATCACGCCTTTCGGCTGCAATTTCTCAAAAGCCTGAGCGGCATTCTGGAACGGATGGATTTCGCAATAGACCCCGGCTTCACGGATGCGGCGCGCGATCAGCTGCGTCACCTGGCTGCCGAAATCGATGATGAGAATGCTGTCGGGATGAGCTGTCTGGGTCATGTCGGGCCTATAAAGAAACATCGCCGGGTACGCAATTGGGAATCGTCAGCTGTCGCGCAACTTTCGCAGCAGGTCGCCGAGCGCGGCAAAGGCATCGTTGCCAATGCGCGACCGGTACTCTGTTTCGATCTCTGTCTTGATGCGGCTGGCGTCGCGCATGGCGGCTTTCCCGATTGCTGTCAGCGCAACGATCCGGCCGCGCTTGTCGTCGGGGTCGGCGCGGCGCTCAAGAATGCCGTCGGCCTCGAGGCCGTCGATCAGCTGCTGGACGGCCTGTTTCGATATGGCCAGGCGCTCGACCAACAGCGCCTGCTTTGTACCCTTCGGCGCGATACTGCCGATCAGTGTCGAGCGGGCCTCTGTGAACCAGCCATGTCCGGCCGCCTGCATGCGGGCAACGAAATCGCCATGCCAACGATCGCTCGCCTGCCACAGCAGCCAGCCGATATGATCGGGAAATTTATCGTCAAGCACCTTGACTATGTTCCTTGTGCATTCTATTTCATTCTAGTCAAGTTACTTGACCATACCGAAGCTGTCGAGTTCTCAAGAAAAGGTTTCCACCATGATGACGCTTGAAAAACCCGTGCTTGCCGCAATCCTCATCCGCACGACCCACGAAGTCGATCTGGGCGAGGGCCGGCAGGCCACAATTTATTACGAGACCGAAGACCGCGCTCACATGCGCCTGCCGGACGGCGTGACGATGACCGGCGATTGGCACCTGCTGGACGATGGCTATGCGATCGAATGGCAGAACGGCCCCTCAGGCCGGTGGACGCTCAAGGCGATGCCTGGACGGATCAGTTATTTCGATACCGAAGGCAAGGATCGCGGCACGGTGCGAGCGATCACCTTCGGGCCGAATGCCGCCTTCTCATCCTAAGCCAATAGTGCCATCCTCGATTCCGGCCTCCAACAGCGCAACAGCCGCTGACAGTTTCTCGTCGACAATGTGCAGATATTCGGTCCAGTCGTCGATATGGCTGACCTCGGCCTTGCCGTCGGAAATGCCGCGCAGGCCGACCAGCGGAATGTCAAAGGCCATGCAGGAACGGAGGATGGCATAGGTTTCCATCTCTACCATCTCGGCGTCGATCGAACCATAGGCGAGGCCTGAAATCACGGCGCCGCCCGTCGAAAGCCGCGCTTCCTTGACGCCGGGAATGCGCACCGGCAATGGCAGCACCGCGGGCAGGCCGAGGAAAGGCGTCACGCCCCGTTCGAAGCCGAAGGGCGACGCATCCATGTCGCGATAGCCGACGGAGGTGGCCTGGTAGACTTCGGCCTGTTCCAGCACCGCCGAGCCGGCGGAACCCAGTGAGACGACAAGATCCGGCTTGCGCCCGTCCATGACGAATTGCGCCAGTGTCTTCGTCAGCTCGACGGCGGCTTCGACCGGACCAACGCCGGTCATGACAGGCTTGAACAGCGCCTGYAGGTGCGGGCCATATTCCGCCTCCGCCGCCATCACATAGAGCAGCGACTTGCCGCCCACGGTTTTCAGCCGATCGCTCATCCGCGTATATCCTCCCGGCCGCGCAGGGCCATTTTCGTGCCCGTCATCGACGCGATCAGCTTCGCCGGTCCGTCGCCGATCGAATAGGCGCGGCCGTCGGCAACGATGATATTGGAGCCGGGTTTGGTGATCTCGCCGCGGAACAGGAAGCGATCGCCCTTGCCGGGCGAGAGCAGGTTGACCTTGAACTCGATCGTCAGGATCGACACGTCGGGCTCGATCATCGTATAGGCGGCATAGGTGCAGGCCGCATCGAGTGCGGCGGAAATCACGCCTGCATGCAGAAAGCCATGCTGCTGCGTCAGCTCAGGGCGATAGCCGAGTTCGATCTCGACACTGCCGTGCTGGATGCGGGTCAGCTCGGCGCCGATCAGCGACATCGCGCCCTGGCGGGAGAACGACGTGCGGATACGCGTGCGGAAATCATCTATGGGTTCGTCCGGCATTGGGCTTCCTTTCGCGGCCGCGAAACTGCCATTGCCGTCATCGCAGCACAAGCGGCATTGAAGATTTCACCAGAGTTTTCGGATGCTAACGCTTCCGTCCGCGGCATCCGCAGATCATCGAGGTCGGTTTTCTGGAGGTGAGGCAATTGTGTTTGGTCCCGCTCTGCGTCTATGTTGCCGCATCTTCTCCCCTCCATCGTCGTCCTGCGAGGAACTRCATCATGGAATATCGTCGTCTTGGAAAATCCGGCCTGAAGGTCAGCGAGTTTTCGTTCGGATCATGGGTTACGTTCGGCAAGCAGGTCGATGGCGACGATGCCGTCAGCCTGATGGCGCATGCCTATGACAACGGCGTCAATTTCTTCGACAATGCCGAGGGTTATGAGAGCGGCAACTCCGAAATCGTCATGGGCGAGGCCCTCAGGACTCTGGGCTGGAGCCGGGACAGTTTTATCGTTTCGAGCAAGGTGTTCTGGGGTGGCAGCAAGCCGACGCAGCGCGGGCTTTCGCGCAAGCATGTGACCGAGGCCGCGCATGCGGCGCTCAAGCGCCTTAAGGTCGACTATCTCGATCTCTATTTCTGTCACCGTCCCGACATCGATACGCCGATCGAGGAAACGGTCCGCGCCATGCACGATCTCGTTACCCAGGGTAAAGTTCTTTATTGGGGTACGTCGGAATGGTCGGCGCAGCAATTGACCGAAGCCTATGCGGTGGCGCGCGATCTCCGCATCACGCCGCCGACGATGGAACAGCCGCAATACAATCTTTTCGAACGCCAGAAGGTCGAAGCCGATTACCTGCCGCTCTACGACCTGATGGGCCTGGGCACCACGATCTGGTCGCCGCTCGCATCGGGCGTTCTGACGGGCAAGTACAACAACGGCATGCCCAATGACAGCCGCATGAACCTGCCCGGCTATGAATGGCTGAAGGAGAGATGGTCAAGTGACGAGGGCCGCACTAAGCTCGCCCAGGTGGCGAAATTGGCTGAGCTGGCGAGCGAGACCGGCATTTCGATCACGCATCTTGCTCTGCTCTGGTGCCTTTCCAACCGCAATGTCTCGACGGTGATCCTCGGCGCGTCGCGGATGAGCCAGTTGGAGGACAATCTCGCCGCACTTGCCCACAAGGACAAGCTTACGCCTGATGTGCTGGCCCGCATCGACGCCATCGTCGGAAACAAGCCGGCAGCGCCACAACGGTTTTGACGAGGGAAGGGCTGGGCCATTGCTTCGACCCGGTCAGGGTGGTCCGAATTTCGGGTCGAGCAGAATGCGGTTCCAGCCCAGTCAAGGGGGCGGCATGATTTCCAACTACAATGATGCAGGGCTCGACTTGTCTGGTGATGTCGAGTTTTTCACATTGATGGCGGAAAGCTTCGAACGGTGCGTGGGGCGTCCCTTAGCGCCGGAAGGTCGGGGTGCCGACTGGCTTTATGAAAAGTCGCCCACCGTAGTTCTTGCTCACAACACCGAACCCGATCCACGGTTTATCTATGCCAACCGTGCCGCCCAGGCCTGCTTTGAATATTCATGGGACGAGTTCATCGCCTTGCCGTCGCGCCTTTCGGCGGAAGTGCCGGACCGCGCGGAGCGCGAAAGACTGTTGAATGCCGTCGCCGCAGAAGGCTTTGTCGCCGGCTATAGCGGCGTTCGCATTGCCAAATCGGGACGACGTTTCCGCATCGAGAACACGATCGTCTGGGATCTCGTTGATCGCCATGGGCGCCGTCTTGGGCAGGCGGCGATCTTCGGTTCCTGGCGGGATGAGGTCACAAGCTAGAGCATGTCGCCTGGAAGTGGGCACCGGTTTCAGGGCAACGACATGCTCAAACAAAGGCTTGGAGCGCGGTTCTGATCTATCAGCACGCAAAGCGCTCCAGGCGTCGGACAGGCGGCGCAAGTGGAGCTTCGCGGTCTCGGGTCTGCTGATCAGTCCGGTTGGTAGAAGCGGGCGCCGAGCTTTTCCTTATAGGGATAGTATTGGAAATAGGGACGGGCTTCGTCGAGCACGCGGGTTACGGATGGCCGCGCCAGGAGCCGCTCGAAATAGGCCGCCAACCCGGGATGGGATTGCGAGAACGGCAGAAGCGTGTCGGCAAAGAACAGCGCTGGCAGAGCCGCACAGTCGGCAATGCCGAATGCCTCGCCATTCGCCCAGGTCCTGCCGGCAAGATGCTGTTCGGCCATGTCATAGGCGGTCTTGAGCATCTGATAGGCATCCGCCACACCTGCCGGATCCTTCTGCTCGTCGGATCGTAGGCGGTCCAGGACGATCTTCTGCATCGGCACGCTGACATAGAGATCGAAGAACCGGTCCCAGAGCCGTGCCGAAAGTCCCGCTTCGAAATCGTCCGGAATGAATCGGATCGGCCCGGGATAGTGCCGGTCGAGATATTCTATGATGATGCTGGTCTCGGGAATGGTGCGATCGCGCGCCGTATCCTTGAGCATCGGAATCTTGCCGATCGCCCAATTCCTGATGAGGTCGGCGCTCGATTCTTCATCCGCAAGGTCGACCATACGCGCCTCGAACGGCGTGCCGTTTTCATAAAGAGCGATCAGCACCTTGTGGCAGAAAGACGCCAGCGGGTGCATATAGAGGATGAGCGCCAAAGTTCCCTCCATCAAAGGACGCGGCGCTATGCCGGTCACGCAGCGTTGGACGTCTGTTCCTGATTGAGGCAAGCGCTGATTGCCGAGACCGTATCCGAGCCCCGCAGCCGCGCGACCAGATCCTGGTCCCTGAGGGCGCGGGCGATGCGCGACAATGCCTTGAGATGATCGGCGCCGGCTCCTTCCGGCGCGAGCAACATGAATGCGATGTCCACGGGCTGGTCGTCGAGGGCCTCGAAATCGACTGGCGTTTCCAGCCGGGCGAAGACGCCGGTGATCTTGCTCAACTGCTTGAGCTTGCCATGCGGGATGGCGATGCCGCCGCCGACCCCGGTCGATCCCAGTTTCTCGCGCTGCAGCACGACATCGAATATTTCCCGCTCCGAGATGCCGGTCAACTTGGAAGCGTTTGTCGCAAGTTCCATCAGAAGCTGTTTCTTGGATTGTACGCGAAGCGCCGGAATAATACCTTCCGGATGCAAAATATCCGCCAAAGCCATTCATTTTGTCCTTTTTGGCTTGGTATAGCCGGGCCGGCGCCGCCGCCGACCCGTATTATTATCCTCGCAAGCTTGCTCAGCCCTTGATGTTGGCGGAATCGATCCAGCCGATATTGCCGTCATTGCGGCGGTAGACGATGTTGAGTTCGGTGGAGCCGGGCTTGCGGAACATCACCACTGGGTCGTCGGTCATGTCGAGCGCCATCACGGCACTTGCCACCGACATGGTCTTCAGCGACTTGGTCGTCTCGGCGACGATCACCGGTGCATAGTCCTCGGCCACTTCGTGGCCATCGTCCTGTTCGGGGGTATCGATGACGGCGTAGGCGATCTCGGTGCCGTTGCCGTTGCGGTTTTCGCCGTGATGATGGTCACGCAATTTGCGCTTATAGCGGCGCAGGCGCTTTTCAATACGTTCAAAGGCGGTGTCGAAGGCGACCTGAGGGTCGTTGGCATCGCCGGCGGCATGCAGATTGGCCCCGGAGTCGAGATGGATCTTGCAGTCGGCATTGAAGCGCGCGCCCGATTTTTCGACCAGCACCTGGCCTGAAAAGCCGCCGTCGAAATATTTTATGATGGCGTCATTGATCGCTCCGGTGATCTTGGTCCGGAATGCCTCACCGATATCCATCTGTTTGCCGGTCACACGCACGGTCATAGTGTCATCCTTCCTGCAGTCGAAGTGCCCGAAGCCCGCCTGGACGCGCATTCCCGAAACGGGCTTCTCATCCCGGGAAAGCGTTCGCGGTCGCATCACGGTGGTGATCCGAACCCAAGACCACGAAAGGATGGTCAGGCCCGGATGTCCCCTAAGCAATCGCAAACCAATCGGAAATCAGTCTATTCCAACGCGGCCCCCGATCCAAGCACTTCGTTTGCTGCGCTGCCACAGAGCGCAATCTGCTGAAAATGGCGAATTCTCGCCGATTTCTGGCGGCGGGCTCTACCGATGGCCCCGTTTGGAGTCAAGCGGCGCGGTCAATCGAGGCTGTGAAAAAGCGGGGAAAAAATACAAGCTAAGGCTGTTTCAGCACTGGCTTACGTACGTCAGGCCGATCAGGCCAGCGCCAGTCTGGCCATGGCGCGCTTTTCCCGCCGCCGCTGCACGGAGGAGGGGATGTTCATCGCTTCACGATATTTGGCCACGGTGCGGCGGGCGATGTCGATACCGCCACCCTTGAGTTGCTCGACGATGTCGTCGTCCGAGAGCACGTTATCGGCGCTTTCATCGGAAATCATCGCCTTGATTCGATGGCGAACGGCCTCGGCCGAATGCGCATCGCCGCCTTCGGCCGAGGCGATGGAGACGGTGAAGAAATATTTGAGCTCGAACAGGCCGCGCGGCGTCAGCATGTATTTATTCGACGTCACCCGGCTGACGGTCGATTCATGCATCTTGATCGCCTCGGCTACTGCTTTCAGGTTGAGCGGCCTCAGATGCTGGATGCCGCGAACGAAGAAGGCATCCTGCTGGCGTACGATTTCGGTCGCCACCTTCATGATCGTCTTGGCGCGCTGGTCGAGGCTGCGCGTCAGCCAGCTGGCGCTCTGCAGGCATTCGCTGAGGAAACTCTCTTCGTCGGTGCGCTTGCCGACCGAGCCCGCGATCCGCTGATAATATTGATGATTGACGAGCACGCGCGGCAGCGTGTCGGGATTGAGCTCTATGGTCCAGCCGCCGTCCGGCGCCGCCTGGACGATGACATCGGGAATGATCGACTCGGACGGACCGGTCTCAAAGCCGTTGCCGGGCTTCGGATCGAGCCTGCGGATCTCGGCCAGCATATCGACCAGGTCCTCCTCGTCGACACCGCAAAGCCGTTTCAGCGTAGCGAAGTCGCGCCGGGCAAGCAGGTCCAGATTGGCGAGCAGAGCCTGCATTGCCGGGTCGAGCCGGTCGCGCAGGCGCAGCTGGATCGCCAGGCATTCGCTCAGCGACCGCGCATAGACCCCCGGCGGATCGAGCTCCTGCAGCCGGCCGAGTACATGTTCGATTTCGCCGATTTGGACGCCCAGGCGCTCGGCCACGTCCTCGACGCCGCTATGGATGTAGCCTGCCTCGTCGAGCAGGTCGGTCAGGGCGTTGGCGATCAGCCGCTCGCGCGCATCGGCGACCGCGAACGGTATCTGCTGGTTGAGATGGTCCTTGAGCGAGATCTGTCCGGCGACGAAATCGTCGAGGTCATAGGCCTCGCCGCTTTCGCCGAGGCTGCCGGGCATGGATTTCCACTGCTGCAGCAGTTCGGGCGCATCCGCCTTGCGCGGCGCGTCGTCCTGAAAGACATTGTCGAAGCCGGTGTCGAGCGCATCGCTGAGCCGCTCGGCACGGCTCGGAGGGGGAACCTCCTCGGCCTTGCCGTCGGCAGCGCGGCCCTCGAAGATCGATGCGGCCCGGTGATCGATCACCATGCCATCACCGGCCCCGTCCAGGCTGACCGGCTCGTCGCCGGAGGCCATTTCGAGCAGCGGATTGCGCTCGACTTCCTGGGCGATGAACTGGTTGAGTTCGAGGAACGTCATCTGCAGGAGCTGGATGGATTGCATCAGCTGCGGTGTCATCACCAGCGACTGGGACTGTCGCAAATGCAGGCTGGCAGACAAAGCCATGGCGGACGCTATACTCCCTCGAAGAGATGAGTTCCGACGGTGGTGGGAACGTCAAATCCAAACTGGCCCAAAAATTGCTTATTAATTTTTCCGGGTCAAGAACTCTTTGCCATCGGGGCGAAATTTCGCGAGCCGGCGGGAAATTCGATCATGTCGTGGTTAATGGCGCCCCACCGGCGGTTCACAGGCTGAAATTGTCGCCGAGATAAAGCCGCCTGACGTCGGCATTGGCGACGATGTCGGAAGCGCGCCCATGCGTCAGCACTTCGCCGGCATGGATGATGTAGGCCCGGTCGATCAGGCCGAGCGTTTCGCGCACATTGTGATCGGTGATCAGCACGCCGATGCCGCGCCGGGTCAGATGCCGGACGAGATTCTGGATATCGGCGACGGAGATCGGATCGACGCCGGCAAAGGGTTCGTCGAGCAGCATGAAGGCAGGCTCGGTCGCCAGCGCGCGAGCGATTTCCAGCCGCCGCCGCTCGCCGCCGGACAGCGCCACGGCGGGCGATTTCCTCAGATGCTCGATGGCGAATTCCTCGAGCAGCGATTCCAGCTGTTCCTCGAGTGCCTTGCGGCTCTTGAACTTGACCTCGAGGACAGCCCGCAGATTCTGCTCGACCGTCAGTCCGCGGAAGATCGAGGCTTCCTGCGGCAGGTAGCCGACGCCGAGCCGCGCCCGCTGATACATCGGCATCCAGGTGACGTCGTTGCCGTCGATCTCGATCCGGCCCTGGTCGACTGGGACGAGGCCGGTGATCATGTAGAAACAGGTCGTCTTGCCGGCGCCGTTCGGTCCGAGCAAACCGACGGCTTCGCCGCGCCGCACGATCAGCGACACGCCATTGACCACGCGCCGTGTGCGGTAGGTCTTGGTGATGCCGCGCGCAATCAGCGTGCCTTCATAACGGGCCTTCTGCGCCGGATCCATTGAATCCGCGCCATCAGCCCTTTTGCCGGTCGATGTCAGGAAGGGTATCTTCAAGGGAGAAGATCAGTTCGTCTTGTTGTTGGTCTTGTTGGACTTCGGATCGATCGAGATCCGAACCCGGGTGCCGCAATTGTCGAGTTTGGCAAGGCCGGTCTGCATCTGGACGGTGAGTTTGCAGCCGGTGAACACATTCGATCCATCGACCAACACCACCTGCTTTCCGGTGAGCGTCAGGAGCTGGCTTGCCATATCATAGGTGCCCGCGTCGCCCTTGGCACTCTGCGTGCCGGAAAAGGCGCTGACATTGCCGGTCACCTCGATGCGCTTGATGTCGCCCTGGCCGGTCGTGACGTCGCTGCCCTTGCCGTTGTAGAACACGATCATATGGTTGGAGTTCAAGGTCATCGCGCCCTGCACGACCTGGACATTGCCGTCGAACAGCGCCTGCTTGTCCTGGTCATGGATTTCCAGGTGGTCCGCCTCGATCTGGATCGGCTTGTCCTTGGACAGTTTCAGCCCATTGATCTGGCTCGTGCTTTGCTCGGCGAAAGCCGCCGTCGCCGCGGTCGCGAGCAATGCGGCTGCGGCCACGCAAGCGGTGATACGGAAAAGCCCCATGTCGCTCATTCCCCCTGAGTGCTCTTGGATTTATGCATGGCGGACGGACTGATCATCACGTGGATCTTGCCATCGAAGGCAATCACGCTGCCCCTGCCGGTTACTGTCATACTGTTTGCCGTCAAAGTCGAATCTTTTGCGTTGACCGTCACCGGCTTGTCGGATTGCAGCAGGCCGGAATGCGGGTCCATATTCGCGGCCTGAAAATGCACGACCACGCCGGATGACAGGGTCACCACGAAAGGTGCCGTCATCTGCAATTTGTCGGTGGCGCGGTCGAACTTCGCCGCCTTGCCCGTAACGCGCGCAATCAGGTTTCCCTTGATCGGCACCGCGGCTTCGATGTCTTCGAGCGCGATGTCGTTAGGGTTGAGGATTGCCTGCAGCGCCCGCCGGGCATTCATGAAATAGCTGATGCCGTCGCCGTTGCGGCCGGAAATCGCCGGCTTTTCCATGACGATGCGGCCATCTTCGATCGTGGCGCCACCGATCGTCAGGTTTTCCGGAATCATCGTCTTGATCCAGGACACGGCGATGAAACCGAGCGAGATCACCACTGCCATGATCGGCAGCAGGATCTTCCAGCGCCGCACCCGGCCAGAATGGGAAAGCGCGCGCTTGTAAGCGGCGGCCGAGCCCGTTCCGGGAATATCGATCGTGGCGCGAATGTCCATTTGAGTCTCAAGAGCCGTCGGGGCGAGTGGGCGTCTGACAAATAGGCAAATCACGGCGGAAATACAATGTGTCATTCCGTGAGCGGTGAAATTTGCGCCGCTGCGTGGCGTTTTTCGCCGCCACTGTTTCCTTCTTCACATTGCCGCGTTATCTGTGTGCCGCCAACCAACCGAATTCACTCGAAAGTCCCGATCCGATGGCCTTCAACGATATCGCCGAGCGCCGGCGCATCCGGCGCAAGCTGAGCTTCTGGCGCGTCTTCACCTTCCTGTTCATCGCGCTTGCCATCGTGCTGCTCTGGCTGCTGGCGACCGGCGGCAATCTCTCCGACAACAAGGAGCGCGATCATATCGCGCGCATAGAGATTTCCGGCCTGATCACAGATGATCGTGAACTGCTGGAACGGCTCGACCGGATTGCCAAGAAGAACTCGGTCAAGGCGTTGATCGTCTCCATTTCCTCGCCCGGCGGCACCACCTATGGCGGCGAGGCCATCTACAAGGCGATCCGTCGTGTCGCGGAAAAGAAGCCTGTGGTATCCGACGTCCGTACGCTCGCCGCCTCGGCCGGCTACATGATCGCGGTCGCAGGCGACAGGATCGTCGCGGGTGATACGTCGATCACCGGCTCGATCGGCGTCATCTTCCAGTATCCACAGATCAAGCCACTGCTCGACAAGATCGGCGTGTCGCTGGAGGAGATCAAATCGGCGCCGCTCAAGGCCGAACCGTCGCCCTTCCATGACGCCAGCCAGGAAGCCAAGGATGTCATGCACCAGATGGTGATGGATTCCTTTGACTGGTTCGTCAGCCTCGTCGCCGAGCGTCGGCATCTGCCCAAGGAGCAGGCGTTGAAACTCGCGGACGGCCGCATCTATACCGGCCGGCAGGCGCTCGCCGTCAAGCTCATCGACCAGATCGGCGGCGATGACGACATCCGCGCCTATCTCGAAAGCCGAAAAGTGACCAAGGGCCTGCCGATCATCGACTGGGAACCGCGCCGCGAAGCATCGTCGTTCCTGTTCGGCAGCATGGTCCATGAGTTCATGGACTCGCTTGGCCTTGGCTGGCTGACAAAAGTCAATTCTTTGGGGAAATTGAGTGATGACAAGATGTTACTTGACGGTATGGTGTCGGTTTGGCAGTTTGATGCAAATGACAAGGATCGATAAGACCGTCTGAGGGGGCTTCCGTGATCAAGTCTGAATTGGTGCAAATCGTCGCAGCCAAGAACCCGCATCTCTATCATCGTGACGTCGAAAATATCGTCAATGCGGTCTTGGATGAGATTACGGACGCGCTTGCCGGCGGCAATCGAGTGGAGTTGCGTGGTTTCGGCGCATTTTCCGTCAAGAATCGCCCGTCGCGCTCCGGCCGTAATCCGCGTACCGGCGACGCGGTCTTCGTTGAGGAGAAATGGGTTCCCTTCTTCAAGACCGGCAAGGAGCTCCGCGAGCGCCTCAATCCCGACCTTGCAGACCAGGAAGACGACGAGGACGATGAGGATTGATTTCCTTCGCCTCGCGAGGGGCAGGCAATTCCTGGCTTGATTTCGCCTGCCGGACATCGTGAGCGTGCTGTTATAGTCTGAAGGCGCTCTGCCTGGCCCTTTGGGCTGGCTGAAACGGGCCGGCTGTCAGGTCGGCTCCCGTTTGAGCCAACAGAACGCTTCCAAATTACAGCAGCACGCTCTAGAGAGAGGCGCGGTGTTTGTTTGCGCCGCCATCAAGGGAGTTCGGTGAACATGATCACGCGCTTTGTCAGGTTAGTCATTCTCGTTCCGGTCGCGATCATCCTCATCGTGCTCTCGGTGGCAAACCGTCATTCCGTGACCGTGGCGCTCAACCCGTTCCGTCCCGAGGACAGTATCCTGGCCCTGACGCTGCCGCTCTTCGTGCTCCTGCTTCTCACGCTGATGATTGGCGTCGTGATCGGCTCGGCCGTCACCTGGTTTTCGCAGGGCCGCCATCGCAAGCGGGCGCGCAACGAGGCTTATGAAGCCAAGAAATGGCGCGACGAAGCCGGTCGCCAGCGCGACAGGCTCGAACAGCAGACCGCGCAGAAGCTGCTCTCCGCCTCCAAATAATCAAAGCAATTGTCGAATATTGCCGCAGATGGCGCCGGAACCCGCTTCCGGCGCTACAGCATGTCGCTCGAAAGTGGTCCCGGTTTCGGGGCACGACATGCGTAAAAGCAAAAGCATGTCGCCCGAAAGTGGCTCCGGTTTCCGGATACCGACAGGCGCAGAAACAAAAAAGACAAAGCGCGTCACTTGACCCGTGAACAGGCGACGCGCTTGAGCGTGGATGTTACGCCTCTGAGAGATCCTTGGCGCGGGTGCGGTCCGAAATCGTCTTTTTCAATTTGGTGAAGAATTGCTCGACGATCTTCTTCGCCGACGAGCGGATGAGACCGGAGCCCAGCACCGCGAGCTTGCCGCCGACCTTGGCGTTGACCGTATAGCTCAGCACGGTTTTGCCGTCCTCTTCGCGCAGCTTGACGTCGGTGCTGGCTTTGGCGATGCCGCCTTCGCTGGTGATCGTGTAGCTTTCCGGCGCGTTGATATTGCTGAACTTGACCTCGCTCTTGAAGTTGCGCGAGATCGGGCCGACCTTGACCTTGATCGTCGCCACCATTTCGGTCGGCGATTTGGCTTCCAGCGACTCGCAGCCCGGAATGCACTTCTTCAGGACATTCGGGTTGTTCAGCGCTTTCCAAACCTGCTCGCGGCTGGCCGCAATCTGCTCTTCGCCGGACATGTCCATGATCGTCTCCTTGGTCGTCTCTTGTCGGCCCCTTATTGCCTCTCTCAAATCACTTTGCCAAGAGGAGATTGGATGCTATTTCAGCCCATTGTCGTGGAAATGATAAGAAGACAACGAGTGAAGAGCAAGAATCCACCGCGTGCAGCCGCTTCCGGCAATGCTTCTCAACGCATGCGCGAGAAGGTGCGGCCGGACGGAAGCAAGTCCCGGGAGGATCAGCGTGACCGTGTCTCGCCTGTTTCGGCACAGACACGGCGTGAGCGTCCGCAAACGCTACAGGTGCCGCCGCTTGGCTTGAGACCGGGCGCTCGGCCGGCCGAACGGGCGCCGCTCATCCTCGAAACCGCAGGCGAGGAAGGCTACCGTCTGCTCGACAGCGGCAATGGCGAAAAACTCGAACGCTATGGTTCCGTCATCGTCATCCGGCCCGAGGCACAGGCGCTGTGGCCGAAGGCGCTGCCGAAGTCGGAATGGGACAAAGCCGACGCGATCTTCACCGGCGACACCGACGAGGAGGGCATGGGCCGCTGGCGTTTCCCGAAGCAGGCGTTGGGCGAAACCTGGCCGATGCAATTGCTCGGCGTCGAATTCCACGGCCGCTTCACCTCTTTCCGCCACACCGGTGTGTTTCCGGAGCAGATCGCGCATTGGTCCTGGATGCGGGAGGTGGTTCAAGCGCGGATCGCCGCGAACGGCCGGCGGCCGAAAGTGCTCAATCTCTTCGGTTACACCGGCGTCGCCTCGCTCATCGCCGCGGATGCCGGTGCCGAGGTCACCCATGTCGATGCTTCGAAGAAGGCGATCGGCTGGGCCAAGGAGAACCAGCAACTGGCGCGGCTCACCGATCGCCCGATCCGCTGGATCATGGACGACGCGATGAAATTCGTCGAACGCGAGCAGCGCCGCGGCAACCGCTACGACATCGTGCTCACCGATCCGCCGAAATTCGGCCGCGGCCCGAACGGCGAGGTTTGGGAATTGTTCGACCATGTGCCGCAGATGCTCGACATCTGCCGCGACCTCCTGGCGCCCGATGCGATCGGCCTGGTGCTGACCGCCTATTCGATCCGCGCGAGTTTCTATTCGATGCACGAATTGATGATGGAGACCATGCGCGGCATGGGCGGCCTCGTCGAATCGGGAGAACTGATCATCCGCGAATATCCGACCATGCCAGGCCAGGCGGCCCGTGCCCTCTCCACCTCCCTTTTCAGCCGCTGGACGAAGGCATGACAGACAGAGACGACGACGGTCCGCGCCGGCCCGGACAGGTGAAGGAAATCACCTCGCTTGCCAATCCGATCATCAAGGACATCAAGGCGCTCAGCCAGAAGAAGAACCGAGAGGCCTCGGGCACCTTCATGGCCGAGGGGCTGAAGCTTGTCCTCGACGCGCTGGAAACCGGCTGGAAGATCGAGACGCTGATCTATTCCAAGGAGGGCAAGGGCAAGCCGCTGGTCGAGAAAGCCGCTGCGCGCACCGTCGCCGCCGGCGGACTGGTGCTGGAAGTCACCCAGAAGGTTTTGGAGTCGGTGACCCATCGCGAAAATCCGCAGATGGTGGTCGGCATTTTTCGCGCCCGCTGGCAAAGCCTGCACAATGTGAAGCCGAAGTCGAACGAAACCTGGATCGCGCTCGATCGTGTGCGCGATCCCGGCAATCTTGGCACCATCATCCGCACCGCAGACGCCGCCGGCGCATCGGGCGTGATGCTTGTCGGCGACACGACCGACCCGTTTTCCCTGGAAACCGTTCGGGCGACCATGGGCTCGGTGTTCAGCCTGCCGCTGGTTCGCACGATACCGGCCGAATTCCTCAAATGGCAGAAATCGGCCGGCGTCAATGTCGTCGCCACCCATCTCAAGGGCGCCGTCGATTATCGCACGGCGGACTATAAATCGAAGCCGGTCGTGCTGCTGATGGGCAATGAGCAGGCCGGCCTGCCGGACGACCTCGCCGACGCCGCCAACATAAAGGTACGCATCCCGCAACAAGGACGGGCGGATTCGCTCAACCTGGCGGTGGCAACCGGCGTCATGCTGTTCGAGGCACGCCGCCATCTGCTGACACTGGATGAACGATGATGCCGCAGTCGAACCCGTTCTCCAGGCCCCTGCCGGCGGCCACCTTCATTATCATCGCGATACTCCTCGACCAGCTGGTGAAATATCTGGTCGAAAGGATGCTGCCGTTCCAGGAGGCCGTGCCGGTTATCCCACATCTGTCGCTCTACCGGACGTGGAACGAAGGCGTCGCCTTCTCCTTCCTCTCTGGCATGAATGGCTGGGCGCTCATTGGCATGCGGCTCCTGATCGTCGCCTTCATTTTCTGGTGGTGGCGCAATTCCAGCCGTTCGGGAATGCTGATGCATCTCGGCTTCGCCATGATCGTCGCGGGCGCGGTCGGCAATATCATCGACCGTTTCATTTATGGACATGTGGTGGACTATGTTCTTTTCCACGTCGGCACCTGGTCTTTCGCGGTCTTCAACCTTGCCGACAGCCTGATCACCGTGGGCGCGATCATCGTCGGCTTCTCCGAGATTTTCCTGCATCGAGGCGAAGCAAAGGGATAGAATTGATCCTTTTTTAAGGACGCTCCGCAAGCATTCCGTAAGTGCATTTGTGCTAACTGGAGGCATGACCGAGCCCCAGAATCTTCAGCATCGCGTCGCGATGGCGTTTCAGGAACCGTCCGCTCCTCCGCCGGAGGAAGCGCTCGACAACCTCTATGCGAAAGTCGAGCACCCGGCCAGCCGGCTGCCGCACCCCCTGGATCCCGATCCGGAAGACTTTTCCTTCGATGACACCGGCACGGACAGGTCCGGCGTGCTGCGCTATTGGATCGCCGGCATCGGTCTTGTCGCTTCGGCGCTGGTGCTGTCGCTCGGCTCCGGGCTGGGCTTTGCCCTCGTCGCCATCGGCCTTGCCGCGGTCGGTGTGTCCGCGATCATCTATTCCCTGGCCTCCCGGCTGGACCGCAAGGCGCAGGCGCCTGTCGAACAGGCCGCTACGCAGGCCGAAGCGCAACCCGCTGCCCCCGTCGCCGGTACAGACAGCTATGCCGCCGCCGGCGCGATGATGGGCGATATCCATGATGCGCTTGGCGATATCACGCTCTGCCGCAGCTTGGGCGGCGTCATCCTGTCGGCAAATAAAACGTTCCGTAAGGTCGCCCGCTGCGAAAAACCCGAGGGCCGCTCCTGCGAGGAGCTCGGCATCCGTTTCACCCCGCGCACCGTCGAACATTGCTACGACGTGGAGTTCAAGACACCGGCCGGCTCCAAAACCTTCCTCTGGCACGACATCGTCACCCGCGATCCGATTCTCGGTGATCTCGTTCTTCAAAGCGTTGCCCGCGACGTGACGACCGAGCGCCAGGATGCCGAGAGCCGCGAGGAAGCGCGCGCCCGCGCCGAAGAGGAAAGCGTGATGAAATCGCGGCTGATCGCGACCGTCAGCCACGAAATCCGCACGCCGCTTTCCGGCCTGCTTGGCATGGGTCATCTGCTCACCGGCACGTCGCTGACGCCGGAACAGAAGAACTATCTCGACGGCATCAGCCAGTCCGGCACCGCACTGGTGCAGCTTGTCGAGGACCTGCTCGATTTCTCGACGCTCGCCGCCGGCCGCTTCCAGCTGAAGCCGCGCCGCGAAGCCGTCCGCCCGCTGATCGAAAGCGTGGTCGAACTTCTTTCCAGCCGGGCTCATGCCAAGGGCATCGAGATCGGCTCGACCATTTCCCCGGCGATCCCGGAAAATCTGGTCTTCGACCCGGCACGGTTCCGTCAGGTGCTCTACAATGTCGTCGGCAATGCGGTGAAGTTCACCGAGGAAGGCGGCATCCTTGTCTCCGCCGCTCTCGAGGGAACCACGCTCGTCATCCGCGTCAAGGACACAGGCCCTGGCATGAACGAGGCCGAAACCAAGCGCATTTTCAACGAATTCGAACAGGGCGACCTCAGCCGCGCCCGCGAGGGTGGCGTTGGCCTCGGCCTGGCGATCTCGGCCCGGATCATGGCCGAAACCGGCGGCGCGCTGTCGGTCGAAAGCCGTCTTGGCGAGGGCAGCACGTTCACGGTCCGGCTGCCCGTCACCGTCGATTCCACTGCGATGCGGCTTGGCAATGAGCTCAGCAATGCCAAGGTCCTGCTCCTGGCGCCCATCGGACCCGCCGCCACGGCGCTCGCCACCACGCTCAAGGGCCTTGGCGCGGAAACCTATATGGCATCCACCGCCGCCGATGCCGAATCGATCCTTGCCTTTCGCGAGCACTTCACCGGCATCATCGTCGATCACCGCCTCGACGCCGATTTCACCGCGGCGCTGAGCCACAATCCACGGCTTGCCGGCGCCAAGCGCGTCTATCTGGTCAATCCCGAATCGCGGCCGGCGCAGATGTCCGGTGATGACTATGACGGCTGGCTGATCCGCCCGTTGCGCGAACAATCGCTGCTCGACGTGCTGACCGGCAAGCTGAGGGGTCTGGAACATCGCCGCGCGGCGAGCGAACAATTCCCGGTCATTTCCGCCGAGGCGGAGGATGAAGCCGTTGTGGTCGGGGAAGGCCTATCCTCCGGCGAGCGCCTGTCGATCCTGCTGGGTGAGGACGATCCGGTCAACGCCATGATTTCCCAGGCGATCCTGGAAAAAGCCGGCCATAATGTGCGCCTGGCGACCAATTTCGCCCGGCTGGCCGAAGCGCTTGCGGAAACCACGCCCGACGTCGTGCTCACGGACTATTCCATGCCGGATGGCACCAGCGACGACTTCATCCATCGGCTGCGTCAGATCGAGCGTTCCACCGAGGGCAAGCCGCTTCCGGTCATCGTGCTGACCGCCGACGGCAGCGACGAAACCCGCCGCCGCCTGCTCGTCAACGGCGCCGATCTGGTGCTGGTCAAACCCGCCAGCCCCGATATGATCAACGGCGCCATCGCGCGGCTGAACGAGCGCCTGATTCGCGCAGCCTGAGCCGACCATCCGAGGCGCGGGAACGATGTTTCCCGCGCGGTTCCCCAAAAATTACCCACCAAATTGCTTTCCCGGGAACAATAACGCCCACACGCGGCCACGCCGCTTGGCGAACTGTTGTCTTTATGCCCCACACGGCGTCCGGCTTGCCTGTTCCAAGCCGGCTATGCACTTGATTTCTGTCATCGTACTGTCTCATACATGTGATTAGTGGCTGGTCGATTGCCAAAGGGACACCGGCCATGGAATTGGAGCTTTTCGACCTGAAAGCGGAAATAGCGCCCAGCATGGACAGCGGGACGTCGATCTCGGACATCAAATTGCCGGTGCTCGGCCGGATTGGATCTTTGGAAACGCGGCTCGCCGTCTCCCGTCAGGAGATCGTGGCCGCGCAGCAGATTCGTTATCGCGTTTTCGTCGAGGAAATGGGCGCCGAACTACCGCCTGAGGCGATGCGCGCCAAGCTGGATTTCGATGCCTTCGACGATATCTGCGACCACCTGATCGTGCTCGATACGGCGATCGAGGGTGATTCCGCCGATCAGATCGTCGCCACCTACCGTATCCTGCGCCAGGAAGTGGCGATGCGGCATTCGGGTTTTTACTCGGCTTCGGAATTCGACATCGCACCGCTGATCGCGCGCCATCCGGACAGGCAGTTCATGGAGCTCGGCCGCTCCTGCGTGCTGCCGCCCTACCGTACCAAGCGCACCGTCGAACTGCTCTGGCAGGGCAACTGGGCCTATGCGCTGAAGCACAATCTCGGCGTCATGTTCGGCTGCGCCTCGTTCCCGGGCCGCCATTCGGAGATGCATGCGCTGGCGCTCTCCTTCCTGCATCACAATGCCTTGGCGACGGGCGAATGGGCGGTGCGGGCCGCCGGTCCCTATGCCCGCAACATGGATCTGATGCCGCCGGAGGCGATCAATGCCAAGCGGGCGCTGATCACCATGCCGCCACTGGTCAAGGGCTATCTGAGGCTTGGGGCCATGATCGGCGAGGGCGCCGTGGTCGATCCGGCCTTCGATACCACCGACGTGCTGATCGTGTTGCCGGTGGAAAGCATTTCCAGTCGCTACGTCAATTATTACGGAGCCGACGCCCAGCGTTTTGCCAGCTGAGGATCCCTGGAAAATCCATCCGAATTTTCCGCACCCCTCCTTCAGCCGGTCCGGGGCATGAGTAAGCCCCGGCTTTTTGTTGCAGCGAATGAAAAGCCTGCGGATCAGAAATCTTGTCGCCGCCTCGCGAATGGCAGGTCCGCCAATTCCCGCTGGGACATGGCGCGGATTTGCGGCTGCGACCACGGATCGCCCCGGTTTTCCGGCAGGCTGCTTTCGGTTTCGGTCAAGTGGTGCGCGGCATTCCTGAGCTTGATCACTGTCATTGCGGCTATCCCCTTGATTTGACCGGTGAATGTTGCCGCCATCCTGGACGAAAGATTTTGATCGGCAGTTCTCATGACTATGGAACTCCTTCATGACATTTATCTCTATAGATATCCTTCTACGCAGCGTTGGATTCAATTGATAAATTGAGCCATCCCTTATAGATAATCTATATGAAGAACTTGAACCTTGTTCATCTCAACGGCCTGCGGGCGCTGGAGGCGGTGGGCCGTCTCGGCTCGCTTCAGGCGGCGGCCGACGAACTGGGCGTCTCCATCGGCGCCGTCAGCCAGCAGGTCATCAAGGTCGAGGCGCAACTCGGCCACACGATCTTCGAACGCCGGCCGAAGGGCCTCGTGCCGACCGATATCGGCCGGCCGGTGCTGGGCCGCCTGACCGAAGGCTTTGAGCGGATGTCGGAGGCCGTGGCACTCGCCCTGCGCCGCGACAACCATTGCCTGACGATCTCGGTAGCGCCGGTCTTCGCCGCGCGCTGGCTGGTGCGCCGGCTGGAAAGCTTTGCCCGGCAATATCCCGACATCGTGCTCAGGATCGACGCGACGCTTAAGCTTGTCGACCCCGCCACATCCGATATCGATCTCGGCATCCGCGTCGGCAACGGCCAATGGGCCAATGTCCATTCCGAACTCATCCTGGCCCAGAAAGTCTTCCCCGTCGCCGCACCCTCATGGCTCGACCGGCTGAAGGTGCCGCGTGACGTGCTCTCGGTCCCCGCCGTGATCGACGCTCCGGCGATGTTCGACTGGAATGTCTGGCTGAAAGAGGTCGGCCTCGACGGAGAAAAGATCAACGCCCGCCATTTCTTCAGCGAGGCGTCACTCTGCATCGATGCTGTCATGAGCGGGCAGGGGGTGATGCTCGCCTGGCAGACATTGGCCGCTGACGCCATCTTCGAAGGCAAGCTCGCGGTTCCCTTCCCGATCCGCGCCGCGACGGGGTTCGGGCATTATTTCGTCACCGCCAAGGGGCAGCGCGAGAGCCATAAGGTCAAGATGTTCAAGGCCTGGCTCAGGAAGGAACTGGCGTCGAGCATGGAAATACTGGATGCGCATTTCTCGGGAAAAAGTGGGTAGTCTGGCCACGAGGGAACGGAGGTGGTGTCGGTCATGCTGTACAGCCATGCAGCTGAATATTTCCAGCCGAGCAAATCGTGCTAAGCAGAGTCGTGATGTCGAGAAGAAAGGCTGTTGGCGATGGACAAACCCTGGAGCAAGCCGGTGACGCTCGCCCTCGAAGCACCGGGCGTCTACACAACGATCTCGACGCCACAGCAGGCCTCGTGGGCCATGATCGAGGATTGGCCGCTCGAGGATGGAACCGCTCTCGATCGGGCGCTTGACGTCTGCGCCGAAGTCGCGGCAGGCAAGAAGTCTGGCGAAGATGCCCGTCGTGCCTTTCTGCTCGCTGCGGCGGAAGCCAGCATCCACGTTCGAGACTGAAAAAGCAGGAGGTCAGGCTTCCTGGCCGGCCTCGATCAGACGTGGCTCTCCCGTCCACCAGATGCGCACGACAACGAGCGATCAGACTCTTCATGAATGCGGTACACAGGACATATGCGCTTTTTCCAAAAGGAACGAAAGCTGGCGATAGTCTGGACGCCCCTCCACGCGGATACCGATATACGGGGTTTTCAGAAGCATCAGGATACCCTCATCGATCGCCACATAGCCTTCTGGGCCACCAGCGCGTTACCTTGGTTTATGAGAAAATTGAAAAGCCGCTCAATGTCGTCTTCCGCCTCGGGCAGGAAAACGAATTTCATCGGGGGCCGCCTTGCGCGCCGCATCGGCGGCAAGACCGCGCAGCTTCGATCGAGCGGTGTTGAACGGCACCGATGCGCTGGCTTCGAGATAGCGCTGCCAGCGACTTTCGTCTTCGGCATGCTCGTTGATGGCCCGTTCCGCCTCGTCGGCATAGGAACGCAAGACGCTTTCGGCTAAGTCGGAAAGGGTTGTGCCTTGTTTCCGGGCGAGTGCGCCGATCCGATCCTGAAGCTGCGGGACCAATTTCCAGTGGTATTCTACCACATTCCCGCGGTAAGAAAAAGCTTTTGGCGCTCAAATCGCGCAAAAATTACAATGGAAATATTGACAACCTTCCGCGAAAAAAGGTGTTATATTTTTGGAGAAGGAAAGACTATAAAACGGACGCATTATGCGAAATTTGTTTCGAGTTAGCATTTCGTTGCTTTCATTGTTGGCCGCCGAAGGCCAGGCCGAAGCTGCAAACATTGCGCTTGATCGAACATCCATCGGAATTCCAGTTATCACCATAGACGGTGACTTTAATGCTGGTGACGATAAAACATTCAACAATTTGGCAATCTCGGTTGATCAGGCAGTTGTTGTGCTGAACAGCCCAGGTGGATTGGCGGAAGTCGGGATTTCAATTGGGAGAACAATTGCAATCAAAGGATTTCCCACAGCAGTCTTTCCGAATGGGATGTGCGCGTCATCATGCGCCTTAGCTTGGCTGGCCGGTCGCCCTCGTTCGCTGTTCCCGTCTTCCAAGGTCGGGTTTCACGCGATTTTCACAATTGACAACGGCACAAGCAATGTGAGTTCGGCGGGCAATGCCTTGGTCGGTTCATACTTGCACGAACTCGGAATGACCGACCGTCAAATCGTCTACATTACGCAGACACAGCCGGATTCGATGGCGTGGCTGAGCCAAGACACCGCGACCGCAATTGGGTTGGATGTAAAGATGCTTTCGGAAACCGCATTGGCGACTTCCAACCAAAGCACGACAGATAGCGCTACACCCGTTCCAACTCCGGCTGTTAGAGCAAGTCAGGATTCCGGCGCCGTCGTATCAACCAGTCGGTCGATACCGGCATTGCAAGCCAGCAACCAATGGACATTGGTGCCAAGCACCGATTTGTTCGGCTTCGATATCGCTGCCAAGCCGGTGACGGAATATACGGTCGATCAATGCAAGGCGGCTTGTGAAGCCGATGCGCGTTGCACCGCATTCACCTTCAACGAGTCTCACAACGCATGCTTTCTGAAATCGGGCGCCAATCAAGCTTTGCAATTCACTGGCGCGATCTCCGGTTACAAGCCCCCAAATGTCGTCATGCGTGTCGGGCGGGATTACGGCACCAGCGTCAACTTCCGAACCTTCCAAGGAAGTGAAATTACGACGATGCCCTATTCAACATACATGAACAAAAGCCTTGCTTGGTGCCAAGACGAATGTGTTGATGACGTATTTTGCAAGGCGTTCACGTTCTACAAAAACGGAATTTGCGTGAAATTCGACCAAGCCAAGCCAGTGCAACGCAATTCTGAAGTCTTTAGCGGGATTAAGACGGATTGAAAACAAGCGTCATGGCAAACGGCGACCTTGGTCGAGATTGTCAACCTATTGATTTTATTGGTCGTTGATAGTCGATGATTGCGGCAATGGTGGGACGCTGAAAACTTGCCAGGCGGCCGAAGCTATAGCCGAATGATCGAGCCCGGCGTGCCCCCGGATGATTTAGAGGGTTCTTTGTATTGCCTTAAGTCATTGAAAAAATGGCGCGCCCGAAGAGATTCGAACTCCTGACCCCCAGATTCGTAGTCTGGTGCTCTATCCAGCTGAGCTACGGGCGCCTGCCGCAGCGGAGCGTGTCCGCTGACGTGGCGCTCTCCTAGAGAATTGCTTGGAGGAAAGCAAGCGCATTCTCGAAAAAAATTGCAGGAAAAGATTCCGGCTTGAGCTGTTGCGGTAAAATTATGAAATAAAAACAGATGGTTACCCTGCCGCAAAAAGGATCACGACCTGCCTTGACCGAGACCCTAGCCGGTCAACCGCCCGTCCGGTCTGGCAGTTCAAACCGGAAGCGGGTGCCGCGCTCCTGCTTTTCCTCGAGCACGATCCAGCCGCCATGTGCCTCGATCAATTCGCGGGCAATGGCGAGGCCGAGGCCGGTGCCGCCGGCGCGGACGGAGCCGCGGAAGGCGGAGAAGAGGTTGTCCTTGGCCTTTTGCGGCATGCCGGGGCCGTTGTCGTCGACAGTAATGTGGACGCCGTTGTCGTCGCGCGAAGCGGAGATGGTGACGCGCTTTTCCTCGCTGGTGTCGGTTTCCAGCGCCTGGGCGGAGTTGCGGCAGAGATTGTAGAGGACACGGAACAACTGCTCGGGATCGGCGTCGACTTCGAGATCGCGGGCGACATCATTGGCAAAGGCCACTTCGGTGCCGGCGCTCAGGCCCAGGATTTCGCCGGCGTCTTCCACCAGCGGCCGCAGCTTGATGCGGTTGACGCGCGGCTGGGTTTCGCTGGCCCGGCCATAGGCCAGCACTTCCGAGGAATAGCCGATGGCGCGGCCAAGCGTGCGCACCAGCTTTGACGACAGGCCCTTGACCACGGGGTCGCCGACATCGGCGAGACGATCCGACATCAGCTGCGCCGAGGAGAGGATGTTGCGCATGTCGTGATTGATCTTGGAGACGGCGAGACCGAGATCGGCAAGGTTCTTCTGCTGGCGGATGGTTTTCTGCAGGTCCATCTGCATGGCGGCGAGATGGCGGCCGGCGAGCGACAGTTCATCCGTGCCTTTGGGTGGTGTCATCACTGCGGACGGATTGGCGGGATCGAGCGCAAAACTCTGCATGCTTGCCGTCATCCGCGCCACCGGCCGGATCAGCACGCGGTTGATGACGAGGAAGATCAGCGTCGCCGTCACCAGCGAGATGATCACCGAAAACAGGAGGATCTCGCGGCAGTAGACCAGCATAGCCTCGCGCAATGCCTTGTCTTCCATGACGAGCTCGATCTTCATCGGGCTGCCGCCGATCGGCCCGCGCACGGAAAACACCCGATCGCCGCCCCAGATGAGGGTCGAAAGCGCATCCAGCGCGTCGCCGACGAAATCCGGCTTGCTCAGGTCATATTGGGCGTTGACCATGGGCGGCACTTCGGAGACGACGATCATCCGCGTCATATCTTCCTTGTGCAGCACGATCGCCTTGGTACCGGTGGCCATCAGGGTGGAATTCTGCAGCGGTCGCGGTAGATCGACGTTGGGCAGGCCGTCGATGACGATCGCGGCGGCGGCGGCGGTGTTCAGCCGGTCGCGCAGCCAGGAGACGCGCATATTGCTGACGGAGGGTACGAAGATCAGGATTTCGGCAAGCAGCACGAAAGTGATGGTCAGCACCAGAAGCTGCGTCGACAGCCGTGAAGTGAAGGGCACGTCGTGGCGTTCGGTCGACGAGGCTTGCGGCTTCGGTCCCACGCTCATCTCCACGCTGCAACTCCAATGCGGCCCGTGCGATCTCTCGCGCCAGCTCGCACGTCATATCACAGAATCGCCGTTTGCCAACAAAGCCGCGGAAAATCCGCCGATCGGTTGACTTTGGCGGGCTTCGTCCATATAAGGCCGGCCACGTTCGGGAAGCCCGGTCTCGTCTGACGGCGGCGACGCATTTCCTGTTCGAAATCAGAACACGCTATCAAGAAGGGCCGCACTCCGCGGTAATTAAATAACATGGCAACAAAGCGTACCTACCAGCCTTCGAAGCTCGTCCGCAAGCGCCGGCACGGCTTCCGCGCCCGCCTCTCCACCACGGGTGGCCGCAAAGTCCTCGCCGCTCGTCGCAATCGTGGCCGCAAGCGGCTTTCCGCTTGACGCAATCGGACATCAAGGGCCGATGACGACCCGAAAAATTCAAAACATTGCCGGCCGGCTGAAAAGCCGGCCGGAATTTTTGCGCGTGCGTGATGGCGAGAGGCGCAAAGGCCGCTATTTCATCCTCGAAGTCCTGGACCGCAACGTGGCCGACGAGGCGCCGCGCGCCGGCTTCACCGTGACCAAGAAACAGGGCAATGCCGTGGTGCGCAACCGTATCCGGCGCCGCCTGAAAGAGGCGGTGCGGCTCTCCGCGCAGTTTGCAATGCAGCCGGGCCATGACTATGTGATCGTTGCGCATCGGGAGGCGCTTGGCGCCTCATTTGAAGAATTGACAAACGCGCTCTCAACGCGCATCTCCAGCCGGCAGAATTCCAAGGGCCGCCGACCATCGGGAAAGAGTGATGGAAAACAACCGTAATTATTATATCGCGATCGTTCTCTCCGTCCTGATCGTCTTCGTTTGGCAGTTCTTCTACATGGGCCCGAAGATGGAGCGCGAGCAGAAGCAGCAGCAGATCCAGCAGGCCGAACTCGCCAAACAGAAGAAGAGCGAAAAGCCGGCGATCGTCGATGACAATGGCAAGGTACCCGGCATCAATGACGGCGCGGTTCCCGTTGTCACCCGCGAGCAGGCGCTGGGCCAGGCCAAGCGCGTCGAGATCGACACCCCGGCGCTGACCGGCTCGATCAACCTGACCGGCGCCCGTTTCGATGACCTGAGGCTGAAGAAATATCGTGAGACGATCGACAAGAACAGCCCGATCATCACGCTGCTGAGCCCCGGCAATACGCATGACGGCTATTTCATCGAGCTCGGCTATATCGGCGGCGACAAGACCTCATCGATGCCGACGGCGAGCACCAATTGGACGGTGACTGGCAATACCAAACTGACGCCATCTACGCCGGTAACGCTTTCCTACACCAATACGGCCGGCGTGACCTTCGTGCGCGAGATCGCCGTTGACGATCACTACCTGTTCACCATCAAGGACACGATCAAGAACGACGGCAAGACCGACATTCCCCTCGCGCCTTATGGTCGTATCGCTCGCTACACGATTCCCACCACCCCTGCTGCCTGGGTGCTGCACGAAGGCTTTGTCGGCTGGCTGAACAATGGCCTGGCGGAAACCACCTGGGCCAAGGATACCGAGCCGGTGGCGCATGACGGCAGCAATGGCGGCTGGTTCGGCCTGACCGACAAATATTGGGCCGCCGCGATCATTCCGCAGCAGGACCTGACCTTCAACTCGAACTTCACCCATGTGCAGACTGGCCAGCAGCTGTTCCAGGCAGACTACCGCGAGCAGACCGGCAACATGTTGAAGGCTGGCGGATCCAGGACGCTGACCACCAAGGTCTTCGCCGGCGCCAAGGAAGTCGATGTCGTCAACGGCTATTTCAATGCCGGCATTGTGAAGTTCAACCTGTTGATCGACTGGGGCTGGTTCTGGTTCTTCACCCAGCCGATGTTCAAGCTGATGGACTTCCTCAACAAGTATTTCGGCAATTTCGGTCTCGCCATCCTGGCCACCACCGTCATCGTCAAGACGCTGTTCTTCCCGATCGCCAACCGGCAATATGCCTCGATGGCAAAGATGAAGAAGCTGCAGCCGAAGATGGAGGAACTGAAGGCGCGTCTCGGCGACGACCGCATGGCGATGCAGACCGCGACCATGGCGCTTTACAAGGAGGAGAAGGTCAATCCGCTTGCCGGATGCTGGCCCGTCCTGCTGCAGGTGCCGGTGTTCTTCGCACTGTATAAATGTATCTATATCACCATCGAGATGCGGCATGCGCCGTTCTTCGGCTGGATCCAGGATCTGTCGGCACCCGACCCGACGACGATCTTCAACCTCTTCGGGTTGATCCCCTGGACACCGCCGCATGCACTGATGCTTGGCGTCTGGCCGCTCGTCATGGGTTTCACCATGTTCCTGCAGATGCGCATGAACCCGACGCCGCCCGATCCGACCCAGGCGATGATCTTCAACTGGATGCCGCTGATTTTCATGTTCATGCTCGGCTCCTTCCCCGCCGGCCTGGTGATCTATTGGGCCTGGAACAACACGCTGTCGGTGGCACAACAGGCGATCATCATGAAGCGCAACGGCGCCAAGATCGAACTGTTCGACAACTTGAGACGGCTGGTGCAGCGAAAACCATCATCGGCATGAATGGCTGTTGAAAAGATGTGATGATTGACGAATGTCGCTTTTGGCTGCGGCATCCGGCATCAGAAAACGCTAATGAACGAGGCTTCCGGTCTATGCCGGGAGCCTTTTTCTTAGGAGAATGAGGATGGAACGGGCGGTCGCCCAACATTCGCTGGCCGAGGAGCGCATCGGTGCGGTGCTGGTGTTCGGCTCGGCGGTGGCCTGGAGTTTCGGCGGCGCCATCGCACGCTATCTCACCATTGCCGACAGCTGGACGATCGTCTTCTGGCGCTGCCTGTTTGCCGGCCTGTTCCTCGTCGGCTTCCTGATCGCCCGCGATGGGCCGAAAGCGACGGTCGCCGCCTATCGCAACATGGGCGTTCCGGGCCTGGTCGTCGGCACCGGATTCGCAATCGCCTCCGTCTCGTTCATCATCGCCATCGGCTATACGACGGTCGCCAATGTCGTGCTCATTCAGGCCGCAACACCGCTCTTGGCGGCGCTGATGGCATGGGCGGTCTATCGCGAGCGGATCGCCGTCTCGACCTGGATCGCCATCGTCGCCGTCATCTTCGGTGTGGCCGTCATGGTTTCGGGATCGCTCGGCCAGGGCAAGTCATGGATCGGGACGGCGCTCGCCATGCTCATCCCGATCGTCTATGCGACGGCGACGGTCGTGACCCGGCGCTACAAAAATGTCCGGCAAGTGCCGGGCGTCAGCCTCGGCTGCTTCCTTGCCGTGGCGCTGGCCGCGACACAGGCCTCGTCCTTCCATGTCACATGGTCGGAAATGGCGATCCTGGTGGCCTTCGGCGTCTGCAATCTCGGGCTCGGCATGGCGCTCTGGGCCACCGGCGCGCGGATGGTGCCGTCGGCGCTGGCCGCACTGCTCGGCACGGCCGAGACCATGCTCAGCCCGCTCTGGGTGGCGATCTTCCACCACGAGATTCCCGGCATCGAGACGCTGATCGGCGGGCTGATTATTCTCATGGCGCTGATCGGTTACCTGCTCCTGGCGCTCAAGCGGCAGAACGTTTCCTGAAGGCCAACCCCGCCGACTCAGATATCCGGCTGCTCATCAGACATCCTGACATCCGGCCAGAGCCAGTCATATTTCGATTTTCCGACATGGCTGAAAATCAGGCTCGGCTTTTCCGCGATCCATTGGATCGGTTCTTCAAGCTCGAGTTTGGGAATGCTGGCGCGGTCCCAGATCATCGTCAGGTGTGGCTTGAACGGCAGGCCCGGCATTTTGGGTATATGCAGCTTTTCATGAAGGCGTTTTTCCAATTCAAACAGCGCCTCATTGCGCCGGCTTGAACTCAGCACGGTGGGACGGCGCGACCCGTGGTCAAAACTCTCGACCCGGTCGAAGGAAATCTCGATCGGTCGAACTGCATTTGCGAGAGCACGGCGCCGATGGCGGCAATAATCCGATCGGTCGGTTTCGGCGGTGCTTCCAGCCGCGGCAGGGTCACGAGTGTCACATGAAATGTCTCCTCGCGCCGCAGTCTCCCTTTCAGCTTCCTGCGTTGCTTGACGTCATTGGCCAGAGCCGTGACCTTTGCCGCGACGGGTTCCGGCGGTGCTAAAACGACATAAAGGTTCGCACGGTTCTGGCTGAAGCCTGAACGGCGCGGCCCGCCGCGCGCGGATTGAGCATCCGACATGCTTCTCTCTCCATCCTACGGATCGGCTATCTCACTATGCCACCACGACGACTGTGCGGAAAGGCCGTCTGGTTGACCAACGCTATGCGGCCCTCGTCTGGGACTGGCGACACGGGAACGTGCAGATCGGGCGATACTCCGTCTGGCCCTGCAGGCTTTCGACAAGAACGAGTTCACTGACCCGCCACCGGATCGGCGGCTTGATCTCCTCGGCAACAATCTTTTTGTCATCGTAAAGCAAAGCCATATGCGGGTGGTAGGCCCTGCCCGCCGGCCTTCCGAAATAGGGTTGAAGCAGTTTCCGCGCCGATATCTCCAATTCGATCAGTGCCTGATTGCCGTTGTCGCTGTAGAGGACGACCGGTTTTCCATGGGATCCGTTAAAGCTTGCAGCTCGGTCAAAATAAATATCGAATTCTACTCCGGACAGGATATGGCGCACCGCATTCACCTGGACCAAGGGGAGCATCGCATACGGTCCAAAGCCCACAATCGCCACATGCAGGACATCATCAGGCCGATGTCGACCGGTTAATCCATGTTGGCGGGAAAGATCACGCGTCGCCTGCCTGATCGGTTCCAGAGCGCTCTCGCTCGGCCGGGCAAGAAGAATCAACTTGCTGCCCGAAAATGGATTTTTGATTTCGAAATTCCGGCTTGCATTGCCTGACATCTGTGCCTCCATCCAATCATTTTTGGAGTCCGACCATATCAGAAAATGTAGAACATAACAAGAACAAATGATATGGAACGGCATGCCCGCCGACAGAAAGCGTCACCAGTGTCGCACTTCGGAATCGTCGCGCCGGCGCGCGAATTGGCTCACTCGACCTCCATTTTCTGCGCTCTTTTCGGGGCAGCGCTTGACTTTCCCGCCGAAACCCGAAAATCCGGACCGGTTATAAACGGGATACTGACATGACCGACAGTGCAAAGCCGCTCGACCGCATCTTCACGCGGCCCTGGATCTTCATCCGCGGCGTGCCGGCAATGAAATTCCTGCCGCCGGAAGGCCCGGCCGAGATCGCTTTTGCCGGTCGCTCCAATGTCGGCAAGTCATCGCTGATCAATGCGCTGACCGGCCAGCGCGCTCTGGCGCGCACTTCCAACACGCCGGGACGGACGCAGGAACTCAATTATTTCGTCCCGGATGGTTATTCGGGTGGGATCGGCGACCTGCCGCCCTGCGCACTGGTCGACATGCCCGGTTATGGTTATGCCGAGGCACCGAAGGCCCAGGTGGATGCCTGGACCAAGCTGGTCTTCGACTATCTGCGCGGGCGCTCGACGCTGAAGCGCGTCTATGTGCTGATCGACAGCCGCCATGGCATCAAGAAGAACGACGACGAGGTGTTCGACCTGCTCGACAAGGCGGCCGTCTCCTACCAGATCGCGCTGACCAAGACCGACAAGATCAAGACAAGCGCGATTCCGGCTCTGATCACGGATACGCTGGCAAAGCTCGCCAAGCATCCGGCCGCCTATCCGGAAATCCTCACGACCTCGTCGGAAAAATCCGAAGGCATCGAGGAGATGCGTGCAACCCTGATCAAGACACTGTCTCTCTAAAGCGCGTCGCGATCTCCGGGAATCGCTCCGGGCGCTTTAGCTCCTTGTTTTTTCGCATGTCTTTATCCCGAAACCGGCGACCACTTTCGGAAGACATGCTCTGATAAAAAGCCGTCCGGGCTGGATGCACCGGACGGCGTGAGTTGGCCTGGGCGCGAGCGCTCACGCCTTCGGCAAAAGCACCTTGTTGATGACGTGGATGACGCCGTTCGATTGCTGGACGTCGGCAATGGTGACGGTGGCGACGCCGCCCGTCTCATCCTTGAGCATGATCGTCTTGCCCTTCTTCATCGCGGTCAGCACGCAGCCGCCCACCGTGGTGATCTTGTGCATGCCGCCATCGTCCTTGATCATCTTGGCGATGGTCTTCGACATGGCGTCGGCGGCAACGACATGGCAGGTCAGCACCTTGACCAGCTTGTCGTGATTTTCCGGCTTCAGCAGCGTATCCACAGTGCCGGCCGGCAGCGCGGCGAAAGCTTCATTGGTCGGCGCGAAGACAGTGAACGGGCCCTTGCCTTCCAGTGTGTCGACCAGGCCGGCCGCCTTGACGGCAGCGACCAGCGTCGTGTGGTCCTTCGACTTCATGGCATTCTCGACGATGTTCTTCGTCTTGAACATCGGCGCGCCGCCGACCACCGGGTTCCTGGCCTCGGCGGCGAAAGCAGTGGCGAAAATGGCGGCGGCGACGAGCGTCGTGCGGATTGCGGTTCTGAGCATCGGATTACCCTTCCTGTCTCCTCGGCCGGCTGGACGATTCCAGGCCGGTCCTCACTCCCTGGTGGGATGAAAGGAAGTACGGGCGGGGCGGGATTAGAGTTTCAGCTGGAAGAAATTTTGCGAGATTTCGATTGCAAGAGCGTGGCTCATTCAAATCGCGCCAGATAATCTGCTATTTCCTCGTCTGTCGCTTGCCACTCTTCCCCTCTGGCCTCCGCGATGACGACCACGCCAACGAGCGTGATCGGATCTTCCGCCATAAAGCGGTCCGCGCCTCGCACGGCGACGACAAATTGACCCTCCGGGTGAACGGCATAACCCTTTGACAGCAAGGTCAGATAGGCTGGGGTGAGCAGATTTGCCGCGGCGGCAAGGTGCATGAGGTGCCCTCTCCAAATCGGCGTTACAACGCCGGCGAAACGACGGATCGGTCACGGGAACCGCAGCCACGGCATGACGTCGGCGCGTAAAAAGGCCGAGCACGCGACCTTTTGGATTCAGAGTGCCCTGGTCTTGCCCATCGCGATGACTGGCCCGGTTGGCTTGCCGTCCGGCGCGCCGCCGAAGGGTTCGACGGAAATGGCAATTGTCTTGTCAGGACCAAGTTCCTTGCGCATGGCGCTCGGGACATTGATTGCACCGGTGCCATCGGGCAGGATGCCGAGCGAGTGAGCCTGTTTGTCTTCGGTGATCAGCCAGAGCTGCAGCGACTTCGGCTTTTCCTGCTTCAGCGCCGCGGGCGTGATGCTCAGCCGGCCCGAAGCCGTATCATAGCTGGCGATCAGGCTCATCGGCGTATCCATGGCTGTGAGTTCCGCCACCAGCGGCTTGACGGTCGGCCCAACCGGCGGGGTGACGCGATCGGCCACGGTGACGCTGACGCCTGCGATGATCGCTACCGCCGTCAGTGTGCGCCACAGGAACACGGAACTCCAGACAGCCTGCAGCAGGCCTCCCTGCTCACCCTGCTGCGGCATGCCGAATAGCCGCGTTTCGATCTTCTTGTAGAGTTCCGGCGAGGGGCGGACGTCGCGGTAATCTTCGTTGAAATCGGCGAGGTTGGCTTGCCAGCGGCGCACCTGGTTGGCGAATTTGGGGTCGCCGGCCATGCGCGCCTCGACGCGTCGCCGGTCTTCCTCGGACAGCACACCGAGCACATATTCGCCGGAGATGATCTCGTCACGGGTCCGGTCCCAATCCTGCGGCTTATCGCTCATCGCCCGAGGCACTCTCTTAGTTTCAGCAGGCTGCGACGCAGCCAGGTTCGTATGGTGTTCAACGGTATATTATAGAAATCTGCCAGCTCTTGGTAGCTCAAACCTTCAACATATGCGCGCTTGACAGCATCTGCTTTATCAGATTCGAGCGTCTGCATGCAGCCCTCAATTCGGCTACCTTCGCTGCGATTGATGGCCTCGGCTTCCGGATCAGGCGCATCGCTTGCAAGATCAAAGACTTCGTCCAGTTCGGAGGCCTGCGGCTTCCTCGCGCGCATCACGTCTATGGCGTGATTGCGGGCGATCGCGGCAAGCCAGGTCTCGGCCCGGCCTTCGTCGCGCGAGAAGCGTTCGGCACGCTGCCAGACCTTGATGAACACATCCTGCAGCGCATCCTCCGCTTCGGACCGGTTTTTCAGGATACGCAAGAGGATGCCGAGAAGTTTCGGCGCGGTGCGAAGATAGAGCCGGGTATAGGCCGCTCGGTCGCGCAGACCTACGCGGAGCATCAATGCATCGATATCCTCGTCCGACCTGTTTTCGGCCATTGCCATCCGCCGCATTGCCTCATTGCTGACCGGCAATTTTTACGCGGGTTTCGGCCAAACGGATCATTCCATGTGCCCGCGACTTACGCTAAAGAGGCTCGACTTCATTCAGCGAGGCCCGGTATGTCCCAGTCGGAAAGCGAGATCCAGGCGCGTCTGCTCGCGCAGGCTCTGCCCTTCATGCAGCGTTATGAGAACAAGACGATCGTCGTCAAATATGGCGGCCACGCCATGGGCAATCCGGAACTCGGCAAGGCCTTCGCCAGCGATATCGGCCTGCTCAAGCAGTCCGGGCTGAACCCGATCGTCGTCCATGGCGGCGGCCCGCAGATCGGCGCTATGCTGGCCAAGATGGGCATCGAATCGCGCTTCGAGAACGGCCTGCGCGTCACCGACGAGAAGACGGTCGAGATCGTCGAAATGGTGCTTGCCGGCTCGATCAACAAGGAGATCGTGCAACTGATCAACCGGACCGGCGAATGGGCCATCGGCCTCTGCGGCAAGGACGGCAACATGGTGTTCGCCGAAAAGGCGCGCAAGACGGTCATCGACCCTGATTCCAATATCGAGCGCGTGCTCGATCTCGGCTTCGTCGGCGAGGTCGTGGAAGTCGACCGCACGCTGCTCGACCTGCTCGCCAAGTCGGAAATGATCCCGGTGATCGCGCCGGTGGCGCCGGGCCGCGACGGCCACACCTATAATATCAATGCCGACACCTTCGCCGGCGCCATTGCCGGTGCGCTCAACGCCGCCCGCCTGCTCTTCCTCACCGACGTACCGGGCGTGCTCGACAAGAAGGGCGACCTGATCAAGGAACTGTCCGTCACCCAGGCCTATGAGCTGATCAAGGACGGCACGATCTCCGGCGGCATGATCCCCAAGGTCGAGACCTGTATCGAGGCGCTGAAGATGGGCGTCGAGGGCGTGGTCATCCTCAACGGCAAGACCCCCCATTCGGTGCTGCTGGAACTGTTCACCGAGACAGGGGCCGGCACGCTGATCGTGCAGTGACAAGCATCGGCTGGTGGCGCGCCAGCCTGAAATCAGCCAGCGGGATTAGGCATTGCTTGTCCCGCTGGAGTTGCCATGTTCAAGCGCCTGTTTCTGTCCATCGCCGTCCTCGCCTTGCTCGCCGCACCGTCCTATGGCAAGCGGCTGCATTTCTCCGGCTATGATTTCAAGATCAAGGAAGGAACCGGCCTCGGGCCGGGACCGAATGACTGGGCCAAGTCGCAGGCCTTTGTCGACACCAAAGGCCGGCTGCATCTGCGCTTCTCGGAAAAGGATGGCCACTGGTATGCCGGCGAAGTCGAGAGCATCAGCAAATTCGGCTTCGGCACCTACAGGATCGTCTTCGAGGGCAATATCGGCGGCCAGGATAAGAACGTCGTGTTCGGCTTCTTCAACTATCCGACCGCTGATGTCGGGCCGGATGGGACCAACGAGATCGACGTCGAATTCGCCCGCTGGGGCGACAAGGCCAACGCGCCGCTGAACTACACGGTCTGGCCGGTGGATCCGGGACTCGACAATGCGCATCAGACCTTTGTCTTCCGCAGGGGCGATCGCAAAAGTGTCCACCAGTTCACCTGGCAATCCGATAGCGTCGTCTACTCATCGACGGAGATCAACGACGACGGCGGCCCAGGCAATACCTCTGACTGGACTTTCGCGCCGAAAAATCCAGAAGCGCGGATCGGCCAGAACCCGATGCCGGTCTATTTCAACCTCTGGGGTTTTCAAGGCCGTGAACCGAGTGACGATAAGCCGGTGGAGGTGATCATCGACTCGTTCAAATATACGCCGCTGAAGTAGCCAGTCGGGTTGCGATCCACCAGACCTCTTCGATTGCTAGGATCATAAACACATCACAGGCCCCGATCACCTCGGCCAAACATTGTTATCCTTGGCGAATTGGATGACGGCGGGATAGATCCTGCCATCGTCGACGATATTTGTCAGGCCCTTCAACGTGTTGGCCAAAGCGTCGTCATGCTCCGACATGAAGTGCCACCGCTTGCTCGGGTCTGTCGGATATGGCTTTGGGAAGAGATCCACGCCGTGCTCGACCGCCCCGGCATGCTTTTTCAGCCCCATCTCGTTCAAGGCGACCACCACCTCTGGGGCAAAATTGCCCGAAGATTTATAGAAGAACTGCGCGACCGAGCCGTTCGACACCTCGTCTTCAAACACGCGGACGACGATGATGCGAGCATATGGCGCAGGCAGCCGGGCAAGGAACGCTGCTTGTTGCTGATATGTCTCATCGTCGGCCAAGCAGCCTATCAAGCCGTTGGTCAGGTAACCCAACTTGTCGCCATCCGTTGCGGCTGCTTTCAGCGGCTCGTAGATCGCCTTGAGCGCGGGGGAGCGCATGATCCTTGTCTCGGCCTCGTCGAGAAGGCTGGGCAGGGCACGAAATTTTGCCGAAAGCGCCTTCAGATTCGCGTCGAGGACCGGATCGCGGATGCCACCACGGCCGTCGCTCCAGCGCTCATAACGCTGCTGCTCCGTGCCATAATCCGGGCCGAACAGGACACGGCCCTGGCGGATGATCATGGCGTGGTCCTTGAGCCCCTGGGCATCAAGCGTTGCCAAGACTTCATCGATATAGACGCTTGGTTCATCAACGAAGAAATGGATCAAGCCATTCTCCCTGTCCGTCCATGCGGCCGTCGCCGCGAGCATCATCATTGGCCGCTCGACTGGTTGAAAGGTCTTGAGGCCGCGGGCGAGCGCCATCTTTGCTTTTTTCCCGCCGGCCTCATCCGCTCCCAAACCCATCGTGTCCGGCCTGCCGTTGGGATCAGGAAAGAAAATGGTCGGCTGATACAACGGAACGGCACGCCTCTCGATAACATCAGTCATTGGATAGTGCTTCAACCGCCCGACATCGCAGCCTTCCGCCGCCGCCAAAGGACCAGGCGCCGCCATTGCCATGAGCACCGTCAATACCGCAGCGAAATCAAGCCATTTCAACATGCAGCGCCTCCTTTGGAAGATTCCGCCGGAATCGGTAACGGATGGAGCTGGAGATTTCTTCTGGGTAGGCAAAGCGGCGATATCACAGGATTTTTGCTATCCTGCACAATTTCCGGCTCAGCCGAGTTCTCTCTTCAGCGCATAGAGCGCGTCCAGCGCCTGCCTTGGCGTCATGTCGTCGAGATCGAGCGCCTTCAGCGCCGCGTCGACCTTTGAGGCCTTTGCCGCTTTGGGTTCTTCTCGGCGGATGGCGGCCTGGAACAGCGGCAGGTCGTCGATCAGTTTCGCTGCCGGGTTCTTGCGATCGGCGTCTTCGAGCAGGCTCAGCACTTCCCGAGCACGCGCCACCACCGAGGCCGGCAGGCCGGCAAGTCGCGCCACCTGGATGCCGTAGGAGCGATCGGCAGCACCCGGCCCGACTTCGTGCAGGAAAATGACATCGCCGTCCCATTCCTTGACGCGCATGGTGACATTGGCGAGGCGCTTGAGCTTTTCCGACAGCACCGTCAGCTCATGGAAATGGGTGGCGAACACGGAGCGGCAGCGGTTGACCTCATGCAGATGCTCGACCGCAGCCCAGGCAATGGAGAGACCATCGAAGGTCGCCGTGCCGCGGCCAATCTCGTCGAGGATCACCAGCGAGCGATCGGTCGCCTGATTGAGGATCGCCGCCGTCTCGACCATTTCGACCATGAAGGTCGAACGGCCGCGTGCCAGATCATCGGAGGCGCCGACGCGGGAAAACAGGCGGTCGACCACGCCGATCTCGGCCTCGGCTGCGGGCACGTAGCACCCCATCTGCGCCATGATGGCGATCAGCGCGTTCTGGCGCAGGAAAGTGGATTTGCCGCCCATATTCGGGCCGGTCAGCAACCAGATGCCACCATGCTTCTGCTCTTCCCCCGGCGAGAGATCGCAATGATTGGCGACGAACGGATTGCCCGCGGATTTTCGTAGCGCCTGTTCGACCACCGGATGCCGCCCGCCTTTGATGCGAAAATCCAGCGAGCCATCGACCACCGGCCGGCAATAGGCCTGCTCATCGGCCAGCGCGGCCAGGGCGGAAGACACGTCGATGACGGCGATGGCATTGGCGGCGGCCTTGACCATCTCGGCGGCTTTCACCACGGCCTCGACCATCCGGTCATAAGCTTCGAGCTCGATCGCAAGCGCCTGTTCGGCGGCATTGGCGATCCGGCTTTCGAGATCGGAAAGCTCGACCGTGGTGAAGCGCATGGCACTCGCCGTCGTCTGGCGATGAATGAAGCGCGCACGGCGCTCGGGCGTGTCGGTAAGCGCACCGGATGTGCCGGAGGTCAATTCGATGAAATAGCCTAGCACATTATTATGCTTGATCTTCAGCGATTTGACGCCGGTTTCCTCGGAATAGGAATTCTGCAGACCGGCGATCACCCGGCGCGACTGGTCGCGCAGCTCCCGCAGTTCGTCGAGATCGGCGATGGCGCCGTCGGCAATGAAGCCGCCGTCACGCTTGAGCAGCGGCAGATCCTCCGCCAACAGGCTTTCGAGGAGCGCTTCAAGTTCGAAAGGGACAGCATTCAGCGCCGAAGCCGCCGCTGCCAATTCGGGCGGCAAGCGGCGCTGCCCGAGCAAGGATGAAACTGTCCGGCCTGTTTCAAGCCCACGCAAAATCGCCTGCAGGTYGCGCGGACCACCACGGTCGAGCGCCAGTCGCGACAGCGCGCGCGGCATATCGGGCGACCGCTTCAGCATCTGTCTGACGTCTTCGGTCAGGCGCGGCTCGTCGAGGAAGAAGGAGACCGAATCCAGCCGTCCGTTGATTTTATCCGCATCTGTCAGCGGCGACATCAGCCGTTCGCAGAGCAGCCGCGTGCCGCCGCCGGTCACCGTACGATCGAGCGCCTTGAGCAGCGAACCGTCGCGATTGCCCGACAGCGTCTTGACCAGTTCGAGATTGGCGCGCGTCGCCGGATCGATGAACAGGGTCGAGGCGCCGCTTTCGCGCTCCGGCCGGCCCAGCGGCGGGCGCTCGGCGATCTGCGTCTTTTCGACATAGGCAACCGCTGCGGCACCCGCAGCCAGCTCGGCGCGGCTGAAACCGCCGAAGCCATCGAGCGTCGAGACATCATAATAGCGTGCTATGCGGCTCTCGGCCGTGGCTGAGTCGAAGAGCACAGCCGGCTGTGGACTGACGACCCGGCCGAGAATGTCGAAGGTCGGCCTCAGTTCCGGGTCATGGAACAGGCCGTCGGCGACGATCAATTCCTTCGGCTCGACGCGCAGGATGTCGGCAAGCAACCGCAGCAATGTCGTCTCGGCCAGGCGGAAAATGCCGGTGGAAATATCGATCCAGGCGAGTGCATAGGCGGGTGCTTCACTGCCGCGGATGCGTGAGAGCGCCATCAGGTAATTGCTGTCGCCCGGGTTGAGCAGCTTTTCCTCGGTGATCGTGCCTGGCGTCACGAGGCGCACGACATCGCGGCGGACGACCGACTTGGCGCCGCGCTTCTTCGCCTCGGCAGGGTCTTCGACCTGTTCGCAGACGGCGACGCGGTAACCCATCCCGATCAGTTTCTGCAGGTAGTCATCGGCGGCATGCACCGGCACGCCGCACATCGGAATATCCTGGCCGAGATGCTGGCCGCGGCGGGTGAGCGTGATGCCAAGGGCGCGCGATGCTTCCAGCGCATCCTCGAAGAACATCTCGTAAAAATCGCCCATGCGATAGAACAGCAGGCTATCCGGATTGGCGGCCTTGATCTCGATATATTGCTCCATCATCGGCGTCGCGGTCAGCCGGCTTTCCTCGGAAGCGAGCTGGGCAACGGTCAAGGCATCAATAATTGTCATACTGTTCTTTTGACAAACGGATAAGCGTGTCTGATAAAGGCAGGGACACTATCGATATTGCGACCAAAAACAATAAGAGGCTCGGCCAAAACGACAAGAGCCCACAGAATGCATTGGGAGGAAGAATGTCTGACGTTCAGAAACGCCGCGGCCTGCCGACGATCACCCGGGAAGAGGCGCTGGAATTCCATTCGCGCGGCAAGCCAGGGAAGCTCGAGGTCAATCCGACCAAGCCGATGGCAACGCAGCGCGACCTGTCGCTCGCCTATTCGCCTGGCGTCGCCGAGCCGGTGAAGGCGATCGCCGAGGACCCGGCAACGGCCTACGATTACACCGCCCGCGGCAATATGGTGGCGGTGATTTCCAACGGCACGGCGATCCTTGGGCTGGGCAATCTCGGCGCTTTGGCCTCCAAGCCTGTCATGGAGGGCAAGGCCGTGCTCTTCAAGCGCTTTGCCGATGTCGATTCGATCGACCTCGAAATAGATACCGAGGATGTCGACGCCTTCGTCAATTGCGTGCGCTATCTCGGGCCTTCCTTTGGCGGCATCAATCTCGAAGACATCAAGGCGCCGGACTGTTTCGTCATCGAAAGCCGGCTGCGTGAGATCATGGACATTCCGGTGTTCCATGACGACCAGCACGGCACGGCAATCATCGCCGCTGCCGGCCTGATCAATGCGCTCGACTTGACCGGCCGCGACATGAAGACCACGAAACTGGTCTGCAATGGTGCCGGTGCGGCGGCGATTGCCTGTATCGAGCTGATCAAGTCCATGGGCTTCAACCCGGAAAACGTCATTCTCTGCGACACCAAGGGCGTGGTCTACCAGGGCCGCACCGAGGGCATGAACCAGTGGAAATCGGCGCATGCGGCCAAGACCGATAACCGGACGCTGACGGAAGCGATGAAGGGTGCCGACGTTATCCTCGGCCTCTCCGCCAAGGGAGCGCTGTCGACGGAGATGATCGCCTCGATGGCGCCGAACCCGATCATCTTCGCCATGGCCAATCCGGATCCGGAAATCACGCCGGAAGAGGTCGCGCGCATCCGTGACGACGCGATCATGGCGACCGGCCGTTCGGACTATCCGAACCAGGTCAACAATGTGCTCGGCTTCCCCTATATTTTCCGCGGCGCGCTCGACGTGCGCGCCTCGACCATCAACGATGCAATGAAAATCGCCGCCGTGCAGGCGCTGGCCAATCTCGCCAAGGAGGATGTGCCCGACGATGTCGCCGCGGCCTATCAGGGCAACCGGCCGCGCTTCGGCGCCAACTACATCATCCCGGTGCCGTTCGATCCGCGGCTGATCTCGTCGATCCCCGTCGCCGTCGCCAGGGCAGCAATGGAATCGGGCGTCGCCCGCAAGCCGATCGCCAATCTGGAAGCCTATGCCCGCGAATTGCGTGGCCGGCGCGACCCGATCGCCTCGACGCTTCAGCGCATTTATGACCGTGTCCGGCGCATGCCGAAGCGCGTCGTCTTCGCCGAAGCCGAAGAAGAGCAGGTGATGCGGGCGGCTGTCGCCTATGTCAACCAGCAGCTCGGCACTGCGATCCTTGTCGGCCGCGACGACATTATCGAGGCCAATGCCGAACGCGCTGGCATCGACCTCAACCGGCCAGGCATCGAGCGGATCAATGCCCGCACATCGAAGCGCCGCGAAGCCTATATCGATTATCTCTATGCCCGGCTGCAGCGGAAGGGCTACCTGCATCGCGACGCCCAACGGCTGATCAACAACGATCGCAACCATTTCGCCGCCTGCATGGTGGCGCTCGGCGATGCCGACGCCATGGTCACCGGCGCGACCCGCAATTATTCGACCGCGCTGGAAGACGTGCGGCGCTGCATCGACGCCAAGCCGGGCCATCGCGTCATCGGCGTGTCGCTGGCGCTCTGCCGCGGTCGCAACGTGCTGGTGGCGGATACGGCCGTGCACGACATGCCGACCTCGGAAGAACTCGCCGACATCGCCGAGGAGGCGGCAAGCCTGGCGCGGAAATTCGGCTACGAGCCGCGCGTCGCCATGCTCGCCTATTCCACCTTCGGCCATCCGGAGGGCGAGCGCTCGGAACGCCTGCGCGAGGCGGTGAAAATCCTCGACAAGCGCCGGGTCGACTTTCAGTTCGACGGCGAAATGGCGGCCGACGTGGCACTCAATCCCCGGGTGATGGAGCAATATCCGTTCTGCCGGCTGAAAGGCCCCGCCAATGTCCTGGTCATGCCCGCCTTCCACTCCGCGTCGATTTCGACCAAGATGCTGCAGGAACTCGGCGGCTGTACGGTGATCGGTCCGCTGCTCGTCGGCCTCGACAAGCCGGTGCAGATCGTCTCGATCGGCGCCAAGGATTCCGACATCGTCAACATGGCGGCCATCGCAGCTTACAATGCGGGGACTTGACCCTGTCATCGCGGCTCAACGGCGCCGATTTCCGCGCCGTTGACTGCCTGTCGGCTTTCGCAAAAGCCCCAGCCGTTCTGAATAGTCCCAATTCGGGTTTCAGAGCGGCTCGGCATCCAATTCTCCCGATCTCCCGCTCACGGCGATGTGATTCCCTGTGCCGAAGACCTGAACTGTACCAGGCCGGGTTCTGTGCGAAAACGTCGGTCGTCGCCGAGCCATGCTCGGCCGGACAGGGCAGGAGAGAGTTCGATGACCCGTTTTCTGACGATCAAGGCCGGAATGGTTTTCTTGGGCGTGGCTTTTACCGCGACAAGCCTTGGCACTGCAGTCGCTGCACCGACCAATATCCGCGTGCGCGGCACGATCATCAGCTATGATGGCACGACGCTGACGGTGAAGACGCGCGAAGGCACGACCGCGAAGATCGCGCTTGAAAACGGCTGGAAGGTGTCGAGCGTCGCCAAGGCCTCGATCACCGATATCAAGGCCGGCGATTTCCTCGGCATCGCCTCCGTCCCGAAGGCGGAAGGTAGCGACAACGCATTGGAAGTCGTGATTTTCCCACCGGCCCTGAAGGGCACCGGCGAGGGCAGCCGCCCATGGGACGCCAAGCCCAACAGTTCCATGACCAATGCGACGGTCGCCAAGTCGGTCACATCGGTGGACGGCAAGACGGTCACTTTGACCTATCAGGGCAAGGAGAAGAAGATTTCCATCCCCGAGGGCGTGCCGGTCGTGACCTTTGCCACGGCAACGAAAGACGACCTGAAGCCGGGTGCTGTGGTTTTCGTGCCTTCGAAGAAGGCGGATGACGGGTCGATTTCCAGCGAGCGCGTCGTCGTCAGCACCAAGGGCGTCGTGCCGCCGATGTGAGCCGCAGGACTCGACGCTTCCGAGCCGCCGGCCAAACCGGCGGTTGATCTGCGGTGCGCGATGACGATTTTCACATTGTCGCGCAGACTTGTATTTGCGTCATTGCTTTGATTTCATTCAGCCGTTCGGTCCCGCGGGCACCTGCCGCTCTGCACCGGCATGTCCATTCCCCACATTCATGGCGTTGCCTGGGCTGCGGCCGCGTGTCATCTCATGGTCAATGCGATCATCTGACTCACACAGATGAAATCCCGCACTGACCCGAGGAGCCAGGCCATGTCCGCCACTGTCACCGATACCCGCAGCTGGGATTTTCTGGAGCACAGCTATTGGTACGTGCCGACGCCCTATCTGGCCGCTTACGCGCTTCTCAACGGCAATACGGATACGCCGCAGACCGTGCCGCTCGTCGACCAGACGCTCTGGCACATCACCAAGGTGGCTGACGGTTATGTGTTCGGCGAAGTGGCCACCGATCTCGGCAAGGGCTGGGTCTATTCGACGCTGGTCGGCTCGATCACGCCTGACGGCTCCGTTTCCTTCAGCTTCACCCAGCAAGGCTCGGACGCCGATATCACCATCGGCCGGGGTGAGATGGTCAGGCAAGGCGGGCAGTGGCTCTTCGAAATGCAGATGACCAGCGGCACCGGCTCAAGCAGCGTTTCGCACTGGGCCTATATGGCGGAGGCGGTGCCGGGTGATCGGGCGTCCACCATGTTGCCGGGCTATACCGGCACCGATATCGCTGCCGCTTTCGACGACAACACGACCAATGATGGTGGCGCTTCCAAGCCGCAGCGCATCGTCATGGGCACGGACAGTGCGGACGACATCCACAAGCTGGCTTCGGCCGCCGGTGTCCTGATCTATGGCGAAGGCGGCAATGACAGGCTGACCGGCGGCGGCAAGACCGACGGCCTGGTCGGCGGCACCGGCAACGACCAGCTCGCCGGCCGGGGCGCCGCGGACGATCTCTACGGCCAGGATGGCAATGATGTCCTGCGCGGCGGTTCGGGCGCGGATCTCCTATCCGGCGGTTCCGGTCGCGACAGGCTCGTCGGTGGCGCGGGCGACGATTTTCTCACGGGTGGCGCCGGCCGCGATATCCTGATCGGTGGTGCCGGGCGCGACACATTCTTCTTCGACGATATCCATGACAGCGCCGTGCATGGGCCGGATGTCATTGCCGATTTCAGCGCGGCCGATCACGACCGCATCGGCTTTGGCCGAATCGACGCCGATACGGCGACCACGACGGATGACGCCTTCTATTTCATCGGCACGGATGCCTTCAGCGGCAAAGCCGGCGAATTGCGCTATGCGATAAACGCGCACGGAGTCACCACCGTCTCTGCCGATCTTGATGGCGATGGTCAGGCCGATTGCGTCGTGAGCGTGAGTGGGCAGCATCACTTCACGCAGTCCGATTTCATGCTGTAGTTTTTTCGAACAGTGGTCCTCGAAGAGCCCCGCGCAAGACTTTGGTCGCATTCTCTGGTGGATACGGAGGGTTGCGATGGGTTTCAGGGTCATCAGCGGCGGTCTTGACAAATCAGGCGGCGGCCGGTCGCTCTCTAAATCGGATGTCCAGGCGGAAGCGGCCCGCCGCATTCGGGAATCGGGATATGAACGCTGGCGAGCCCGCAATCTCGTCACAGGCGAACCGATCCCGAAAGCATTGCAATATCTCAAGATCCAGATCGCCTGGGTCGCCGACACGCTGGCCGGGCTTGATCCAATCCCGACCGATTACGCCGACGACAAATACTGGCCCCGAGAGCGACTGGACTGACTACGGCTGTTCCTTCATGTCCGGTGTCGGTCCGCGCTCGTCATTATCTTCGAGGTCGGTCTTGACGACATAAGGGTCGCGATTTTCCCGCACGGCCTCGGCCAATGCGTCGGATCGGGTCAATTCATCCGGATCGGGTTCGGGCTGCTTTCGGCCCTTCAACGCGCTGTCAGTGATGGGACCGAGCACATTGTCGGCCCCGATGTCGAGGCCTTTGCTGTCTTTCCGCTTGTCTTGCATGGTCTTACCTACGGGTGCGGGCTGACTTTGAACATCGGCGAAGCCGGTTCGACCTTTTTGGTGACGGGGTCGATGCACAGCTGGTTTTCGGCACCCTCGACAGGCTGCGAAAAACTGGTGCGTGGCTCGTCCATGCCGGCTTGTCCGTCAAGCGGGTTGGAGGCAGTCATCTCACGCGGCGGATCGGCGTCGGGCGTGTGATACTCATGGCCCATGGCGTTGTGGCCACCATGCGGATCACTGGGCGAGGCGCCGCTGCGGCGCATGTCGCCGTTCGGGTCGGTGGCAGGATTGCGAATGCCGCCCTTCATCATCGGTGTCCATTCCGCATCCAGCGGCTGGCCGGGAGCGTCCTGTTCGATATTCTCATGCCCGCCGAGCGGATTGGTGGAATGGGCGACATCGCGCCCATCGTCTATGCGGGAATTGTTCATCGCAAACTTCTCCTCTCGCCCGTTGCGTGCAATTGGCGTTGTTCGGAGACGGATTGTCTCTGATTCAGTCAATACCAGACGGGCAGGCTGCCGGGCAGAATGGTGCTGGGATCGCCGTCCAGCTCGGATGACGTGAGCAGTCGCTGCCAGAGTGTCGGAGCTGGAGCCTCGATCTCGTCAGATACGGGAACATCATAGACCGGTCCCGTACGAGGCCAGCTTTCACGCGCTCCGAGGGGGTGAGTCGGATGGGATTCGTGGAGCGAATCGTGCACGGCATTCCTCCTTGGTGCTTCCGTTGACTAACGGCCGAACGCGGCGACGGTTCCGCGACGGGCTCCTCCGGTAAAGAAATCAGAGATAAACGACGAAGTCGTCAATTAGATGACGGCGCTGGCGCCGATCTGTGAATCAGGGGGAAAAATAAACGGACGTGCCGGCGACAGGAATGGTGATGAGGTACGGCAGGTTGCTATCGCGCCAGTACGTAGAGGCGATCGAGCAACCCCTTCCAGAAAGCCTCGTTCATCTCGCCTTTGCCGAACAGGATGCGATACATGATCGGCGCGATCACGTGGTCGATGACATCTTGCACGTCGTAGGATTTTTCGCCGCGTGCCCGCGCGCGGTCGAGAATAACCTGCAGGTGGTCATAGGTATAGGTGCAGTATTGACCGGGTTGCGCCGCGTCGAGCGAATTGGCGAACAGGTCGAGCAACAGCGTCTTGCCGGTCTCGGTGGAGAATTCCTCGGCATATTGCTCGACATAGGCGGCAAGATCGGCCTTCAGGCTGCCCGAATCCGCGGGGTCGGCGACTGGCCTTAGCCGCTCCATGGCGACATCGGCAAAAAGCTCGGAAAGATCGCCCCAGCGGCGGTAGATGGTCGATGGCGTCACGCCCGCGCGTGCGGCGATCATCGGCACGGTCAGTTCCGTGCGCTCGGCCTCGGCCTGCAGCTCTTTCACCGCCTTGTGCACCTCCGCCTGGATTCGGGCGCTCCTGCCGCCCACGCGGAACCTTTCCTTGACTGCCACTTCGGTCTCCTGATGCTGCACCAAAAGTCTTGCGGGCTTAACGCAAAATATTTGCATTAAGCCGCGAAATGCACTACATGAATTAACGCAACGATTTAGCTTTAAGGATGGGATTGCCCCATGTCTAGCGAAAACGCACTCAATGTAGGTGATCGGCGCAGGTTTTCACCCTCGGGATCGGTACTCTATGGCGCGATCGCCGCGGCGCTGTTTGCCGCCAGTTCCAGCGCAGCGACGCCAGTTTATCGCCTTTACCAGGAGATCTACGGCCTCACGCCTGTGATGCTGATGATGATCTTTTCGGCCTATGCCTTCATGCTGCTGGCGGCTTTGCTGACGGTCGGCTCGCTGTCGGACTATATCGGCCGCAAGCCGGTCATCTTCCTCGCCCTGGTGATCAATGTGCTCGCCATGCTCGCCTTCATCAGAGCCGGATCGGCTGAGATGCTGATCCTGGCGCGAGGCCTGCAGGGTTTTGCCACGGGTGCGGCGACCACGACGCTCGGTGCGGCCATTCTCGACGTCGACCGCAAGCGCGGGCCGTTGCTCAACAGCACGACGGCCTTTGTCGGCCTCACTGTCGGTGCCGTTCTCTCCGGCGCTCTCGTGGCTTATGCGCCGCTGCCCCTGGAACTGGCATTTGCCGTGTTGCTTGCGGTGACAGCTATTCTGCTGATCCTGCTGCCCTGGCTGCCGGAAACCTCGGCGGGCAAGTCGGGCGCCTTCGCTTCGCTGGCGCCACATGTCAGCGTTCCGGCGCAGGCACGGCGGATGCTGATCAAGATCACACCCGTCAGTGTCGCCGCCTGGGCGCTGGGTGGCTTCTATTTCTCGCTGATGCCGTCGCTGGTGCGGGTCGCCACGGGCATGACGTCGCCGCTGATCGGCGGCCTGGTCGTCGCGGTGCTGACCTCGACCGGCGCGGTCACCGTGTTTGCGCTGCGCAACCGGCCGGGACTCAGCATCCTGACGATCGGCACATGGTCGGTCATATCAGGCGTCGCCATCACGCTGGCCGGTGTCCACCTTCATCTCGCCTCGGTGATGATGGCCGGCGCGCTGGTGACCGGCGTCGGTTTCGGCGCGAGCTTCTCCGGCGCGCTGCGCACCATATTGCCGCTGGCGCATGCCGATGAACGGGCAGGCCTGCTCTCGGCTTACTATCTCCAGAGCTATCTCGCCTTCAGCCTGCCGGCCATCGCCATCGGTTTGGTCATCCCGCAACTGGGTCTGGCGAACGCGGCCTATATCTATGGCTCCGTGGTCATCGCATTGGCCCTGGTGTCGCTGCTCGCGACCCGTGCGGCGCGTCCCGAATTGTCGAACGCCTAGGTCTGAATAATATGTAAATGACAGGTGGCCGGTTATGCTTTCCGGCCCCTTAACGATCGCAGGCTATCGGCTCTAAAGTTTGCGGGCGTTGTCGATTGCCTGCCGCATATATTCGAGCATCAGTTCACGCTCGAAGCGGCGGAAGCCTTTGAACAGCGCCTGGTCGGCCTCCTGGGCCGCAGCCATCGCCTGTTCTTCGATGGCGCGGCCTTTCTCGGTGAGGAAATTGCGGATCGCCCGCTTGTCTGTCGGGTGCGGTTCTCTGCGGATCAGGCCGTCGCGCTCCATGCGGGCGAGCGTGTTGGCGAGCGTCGCCTGCTCGATTTCCAGCCGGTCGAGGATCTCTCGCTGGGTGAGCCCGTCCTCGCGCCAGAGTTCGATCAGCACTGGAAACTGGCCGGGAGAGAAACCGATATCGGCGGCGCGCGACAGGAGCGAACGCGAAAACCCCTTGGCAAGCAGGCTTGCGAGATAGGTCGCCGAATCCGAAAGATTGTAGGTCATCGCGATAGTAAAGCCGGATAATTTCAACCGCACAACAAAAATCGCATACGATGTAGTCTCTGCCGAAGACTGTATTCTTCTGGGACAGGCCACGCCTGCGCCGGCGAATTCTTAGCAAGTCCGATTTTGCGAAATTGTGACACTGTCCCAGGCTGAAACGAAAAAAGCCGTCCTGGCGAGGGGGCCAGAACGGCTTAAGCGCAAGGGGCGGACAAAGGCCCGGAGAGGGGGGAAGGGCCTTTGTCCGTCAAACCTGGCAAGGCGGGGGACGGGCCAATGTAGCCAGGTTGAAGGTGATCTTCATAATCACCACGACTGTCATTTGCGTGGTCAAATGCGGCAATTCAAGGGAAGCCCCGATTACAAATTGGTAATGTCTGCGACAGCCGAATTGCGATGCGGAGAATCGGCGGCGATGCCGCGGAGATGTGGCCTGCACGTCACGTCGATCGCATCGAGGATCAGCACCTCTGACGGCCTCGCCCTGCCGGGGCGCAGGCCAGATCCGCGCGCAGAATCTGCCCGCCACTGAGCGAAGGGACCGGCTGCCGCGCTTTCGAGGCTCTCGTCCGGATGGGGAATAGTTCAATCACTTAGCAGGGTAAATAACGCCCTTGCGCAGAATGATATTGCCGTAGAGCCTCGGCTCCGAGGTCTGCACGATCGTGTGCGCGGCTCGCACACGGGTGTAAAAATCGGCGGGCGCGAGCGGCACGACAGTGCGTTCCGGCTCCCATTTGCGGCAGATATTGACCATCTCCTGATGCACGGGGTCGAGCAGCGCCATGTCGCCGCGCACCGTGGCGCGAAAAATCCCGTGCTCGACGAAATCGTCGATCGGCATCAGCGACAGGATGGCGTCGAGCAGGCGGATGACGCCATGACCATCGGCGCGCACCAGCCGCCGCGCATGTTCGAGGCCAGGATAATTGCCGTCGACGAGCGCGATCTCATCGCCATGGCCCATGGCCCTCAATGTGGCAAGTAAATCGGGACCGAGAACGGGATCGATACCTCTGAGCATCAGGCCATATCCTTGAAAAGTACGCTTTGATCGATGTGATAACGTGAGAAGAGTGGCAGGCTGGCGGCGCCGACGGCGCGCGCTGCCGATCCGACCAGCCCCTCCTCGACCACCGGTGGGGCGATGCCCTGCAGGTCGAGCTTGGCAAGTTCGGTTTTGGTGGCCTGAACAATGGCCGAGCGCACCGATGCGGCAAAGCCGCCGTCGATGACCACAGCCTCGAAATCGATCACTGAACAGACGGTGACGATAGCGAAGGCGAGCGCTTCCGCCGTTTCCCTGATCCATCGCGCCTTCGTCGTGCCGAACTCGTCCCATTGTTCCGGCGTCAGCCAGATCGACGATGGGTCCTTGCCGTCATCGATCAACATTTTTTCAAGCAGCACCACGGAAGCATGGTCGATAAGCTGGCTGGGCCGGCTTTTATGCGCGCCGAACGGCATCGAGCCGAACGCCCCGGCATTGCCCGTCCGTCCCGGATAGAGCGCGTGATTGAGCACCACGCCGCCGCCGATGAACGATCCGAGGAAGAAATAGGCGAAATCGGCAAACCGCGGCCCGTGGCCGAAGGCGAGCTCGGCGGCGCAGGCGGCTGTGGCGTCGTTCTGCAGGAAGATCGGCAGGTGCAGCTTGCGCGCCAGCATGTCGGCGATGTCGGCGTCACGCCAAGCGTCCATGTCCTCCTTCGGCGCGCCCATCGCCTCGACCCAGTTCCACAGCTGGAAGGGTAGCGCCACGCCGAGGCCGGCGATCTTGCGTCGGTCCTCGGGCTTCATCGAGAGCAGAATTGTTTCGACGCCGCGCTGTGCAAAGGCGAGGATCGCCGCCGGCGTCGGGTAGCGATAGGCCTCGTGCAACTGGCTGCGGACGCCGCCGACAAAATCCATCAGCACGAGATCGGCGCTGCGCCGGCCGATCTTCAGCCCGAGCGAAAACACGCCGTTCGGATTGAGGCTCATGGGAATCGAGGGCTGGCCGACGCGGCCGCGCTGCGGCGCGCCCCGCGCGAGCATCCCTTCCTTCTCCAGCGAACGCATGATCACCGACACGGTCTGGGCCGAGAGCCCGGTCCTGCGGGCGATCTCCGCCTTCGACAGGCTGCCATGGCGGCGCACCAGCGACAGCACCAGCCGCTCGTTATAGGCACGCACACGCGTCTGGTTGGCGCCGCCCATCGGGTCGACGACCACCGTTATCACTTCCTGTTCATCGGTCAGGCCGAAGGTCGCCATGCCCCATTCTCCTCCCGGGCACTGCTACACCAAGTCCCCGGAAGCATGCCATATCCGATTAATAAATCAACTCGATTTATTTATTGACAGCATTTTTGTTTGATGCTTATTTAGGCTCGGCAGATCGCATGGGGCCGGAGGAGCTTTCTCAACGCCTGCCAATGTGCGAACCGCTTGCTATGGCGGCGGGTTGGCCCGCTGCCTTGTTTTGTTCCTTGGGAGGAAATCATGAAGACATCTTTGATTGCCGCAACCATCGGCGCGCTGGCGCTCGGTGTTGCTTTCGCCGGCAGTGCCAATGCAGCCGGTGTCGCCGCCTGCCTGATCACCAAGACCGATACCAATCCCTTCTTCGTCAAGATGAAGGAAGGCGCGACCGCCAAGGCAAAGGAACTCGGCGTCGACCTCAAGACCTATGCCGGCAAGATCGACGGCGACAATGACAGCCAGGTCGCCGCTATCGAATCCTGCATCGCCGATGGCGCCAAGGGCATCCTGATCACCGCCTCCGACACCAAGGCCATCGTCGGCCCGGTCAAGAAGGCCCGCGACGCCGGCGTCCTGGTGATTGCGCTCGACACGCCGCTCGATCCGGCCGATGCCGCCGACGCCACCTTCGCCACCGACAACCTGCTCGCCGGCAAGCTGATTGGCGAATGGGCCAAGGCGACCATGGGCGACAAGGCGAAGGACGCCAAGGTCGGCTTCCTCGACCTGACCCCGTCGCAGCCGACCGTCGACGTTCTGCGCGACCAGGGCTTCATGATGGGCTTCGGCATCGACGTGAAGGATCCCAACAAGATCGGCGACGAAGACGATGCGCGCATCGTCGGTCATGACGTCACCAACGGCAATGAAGAAGGCGGCCGCAAGGCGATGGAAAACCTTCTGCAGAAGGATTCCGACATCAACGTCATCCACACCATCAACGAACCGGCCGCTGTCGGCGCCTACCAGGCGCTCAAGGCTGTCGGCAAGGAAGGCGATGTGTTGATCGTCTCCGTCGACGGCGGTTGCCCCGGCGTCAAGTCGGTGCAGGAAGGCCAGATCGGCGCCACCTCGCAGCAATATCCGCTGCTGATGGCCTCGCTCGGCATCGAAGCGATCGCCAAATATGCCAAGGATGGCACCAAGCCGCAGCCGACCCCCGGCAAGGCGTTCTTCGACACCGGTGTGTCGCTGGTGACCGACAAGCCGGCCGCCGGCGTGCCGTCGATCAGTGTCAAGGAAGGCCTGGCCAAGTGCTGGGGTTGATCCCCTAAGTCTTTCGGTTCACTATGGTTCCCGGGGAGCATGGCTCTCCGGGAACGGTAAATCTACCGGCCTCGCGGCCGGGCCCTTGGGAGGGAGCGGCAATGGCCAGCATCCAGGAATTCGAGAAGGTTCTCGACAAGAGCGACACCACAGTCGCCGCATTTGAAGACCGCTCGTTCTTACGAAAAATCCAGCATTTCCTGCATTCGACACCATCGGCCGTGCCGCTGATCGTGCTGATTGCCTCGATCATAATCTTTGGCGCCTCCATCGGCGGAAAGTTCTTTTCCGCCTATACGCTCACTCTGGTCCTGCAGCAGATCGCTGTCGTCGGTATTCTCGGCGCTGCACAGACGCTGGTGATCCTGACCGCCGGCATCGACCTGTCGATCGGCGTGGTGATGGTCATCTCCGCAGTGGTCATGGGCAATTGCGCACTGACATATGGGATGCCGAGCGGCATAGCGATCATTGTCGGCCTCATAGTCGGCGCTCTCTGTGGCTTCCTCAACGGCTTTCTCGTCTCCAAGCTCAAGCTGCCGCCTTTCATCGTGACCCTCGGTACCTGGGACATCGTGATGGCGACGAACTTCATTTATTCCGCCAACGAGACACTGCGCGATTCCGATATCGAATCCGTGGCGCCCTTCCTGCAGTTCTTCGGCGAGAGCTTCAAAGTGGGCAAGGCGGTGCTGACGCTTGGCGTCGTCTTCATGGTGCTCCTGGTTTTCGTGCTCTGGTACGCGCTCAACCACACCGCCTGGGGCCGTCACCTCTATGCCGTCGGCGACGATCCGGAGGCGGCAAAACTTTCCGGTATCCGTACCGACCGCGTGCTGCTCGGCACGTATACGCTGGCTGGCCTGATCGCCGCCCTGGCTGCCTGGGTCTCGATTGGCCGCAACGGCTCGATCTCGCCGTCCTCGGCGGTGACGGACTATAACCTGCAGGCGATCACCGCGACGGTGATCGGGGGCATATCGCTGTTCGGCGGCCGCGGGTCGATCCTCGGAACATTGATCGGTGCCATGATCGTCGGTGTTGTCTCCATGGGTCTCAACATGCTCGGTGCCGACCCGCAGTGGAAAGTTTTCCTGACTGGCGTGCTGATCATCGCCGCCGTCGCAGTCGACCAATGGATCAGAAAGGTAGCCGCGTGATGGCCAACGAGGATCCCATTCTCACCGCACGCGGATTGGTCAAGCGCTATGGCCGCGTCACCGCCCTCGACAATGCCGATTTCGACCTCTATCGCGGCGAAATCCTCGCCGTGATCGGCGACAACGGCGCCGGCAAGTCTTCGCTGATCAAGGCGATTTCCGGCGCTGTCCATCCCGACGCCGGCGAAATCCGCCTCGATGGCCAGCCGGTCAGCTTCGCCTCGCCGATGGAGGCGCGCGATGCCGGCATCGAGACGGTGTACCAGAACCTTGCTCTGTCGCCGGCGCTGTCGATTGCCGACAACATGTTCCTCGGTCGAGAGTTGCGCAAACCGGGAGCGCTCGGTTCCGTTTTTCGCATGCTCGACCGGAAGCGGATGGAGAAAGTCGCCCGCGACAAACTGACTGAACTCGGCCTGATGACCATCCAGAACATCAACCAGGCGGTGGAAACGCTCTCGGGTGGCCAGCGTCAGGGTGTGGCGGTGGCACGCGCGGCGGCCTTCGGCTCGAAACTGGTGATCATGGACGAACCGACGGCGGCACTGGGCGTCAAGGAATCGCGCAAGGTGCTCGAGCTCATCCTCGACGTCCGTTCGCGTGGCCTGCCGATCGTCTTGATTTCCCACAACATGCCGCATGTGTTCGAGGTTGCTGACCGCATCCACATTCACCGGCTGGGAAAACGCCTCTGCGTCATCAATCCCAAGGATTTCACCATGTCCGACGCCGTCGCCCTGATGACCGGCGCCAAGGCTCCGCCGCCGGAGACCATGGCGGCCTGAACAGATTCCTCCGAGTGAACCGACTGCCGGCGGGTGGCAACATCCGCCGGCTTTTTCGTCTGTGAACGCACTTTCCGCCTCCCGGGGCCAGCAGATCATGGACGCGTGTGGACCTTTGTCGAGTGCCCAACGGAACCGAACGGCGAAAATCCGATTTCTCTGCATTGCCCCGCTCGTGTCGTGACGATAGGGACATGACGATATCTCGAAAGGACCACCCATGACCTCGCTCACCATCCGCCGCCCCGACGACTGGCATCTGCACCTGCGTGATGGCGATATGCTCAAGGCAGTCCTGCCCTACACGTCCCGGCATTTCGCCCGCGCCATCATCATGCCCAATCTCGTGCCGCCGGTAGTGACGACAGCGGATGCGGCGGCCTATCGCGAGCGGATCATCGCCTGCCTGCTCGAAGGCCACACATTCGAGCCGCTGATGACGCTCTATCTCACCGAAGGCAGCAATCCCGACGACATCGAAGCGGGCGCCAGGTCCGGCCTTATCAAGGCCGTGAAGCTTTACCCTGCCGGCGCCACAACGAATTCGGCCTCCGGCGTCCGCAATTTCGAAAACGCCATGCCGGTGCTGGAGCGGATGGCGAAGGTCGGCCTGCCGCTCTGTGTCCATGGCGAAGTGACGAGTTCCGATGTCGACATTTTTGACCGCGAGGCGGTGTTCATCGACACAGTGCTCGACCCGATCCGCAAGCGCCTGCCGGAACTCCGCGTGACCATGGAACATGTCACCACGTCTGATGGTGTTGACTACATCAGGGAGTCTTCGAAAAACCTTGCGGGAACGATCACCACGCATCATCTGATCATCAACCGCAATGCCATCCTCGCCGGCGGCATCCGTCCGCATTACTATTGTCTTCCGGTCGCCAAGCGTGAAAGCCATCGCCTGGCGCTCAGGCAGGCGGCGACATCGGGCGACAAGAGGTTTTTCCTCGGCACGGACTCCGCGCCGCATGTCGATCCGCTCAAGGAATGTGCCTGCGGCTGCGCCGGCTGTTTCACGGCTCTCAACACGCTCTCCTGCCTTGCTCATGTGTTCGAGCAGGACGACGCGCTCGACAGGCTGGAAGCCTTCTTGTCGCTGAACGGACCCGCCTGGTATGGCCTGCCGGTGAACGAGGAGCGCATCACGCTCACGAAAAAGAAAGAAGCCGTGGCCTATCCCCCGAAGATCGAGACTGCGGCCGGGCCGGTGACGGTGTTCGATCCGATGTTCGAGCTGTTCTGGGACGTCGAATAGCGGCGGCGCTCAAGCGCTCTCGATATCGGTGAGCAGGAAATCGCTGCCTTTGAAAAGCAGCGGCAGCTTGTGATGCTTTGCGCAGGCATAGGCGAAACAATCGGCGAAATTCAGCGCTGCCGGATGTCTTCCTTTGCCGTAGCGGCGAAACGCTTCGAGCGAAATCGTAGTCGTCTCCGGTTCGACTGGAACCACGACAATGCCCATCAGCGATAGAAATTTCATCACTATTTCTTCTGCTGTCTCATCTGTGACTCCGACAAGACGTGGCAAATTGACTGCGGTTTCCCATATCGCCAAGGGGGAGGTAACGCGCACTTCGGCAGATTGCAGCCGCGTGAACAAGTCTTCTGCTTCCCTCTCGGCCGCGATCATGGCGCACAGCGCGGAAGCATCGATGAACATGGATCAATCGCGCTCGTACAGGCTGTCGATATACGCCTTGTCGACAGGCTGAATCTTCTCCGGATCGCCCATAGCCTTGACCTTGCGCGCGAAAGCCATGCCAATCTCCACCAGAGACGGCGAGGCGCCTTCACGCTCCAGTTCGTGGCGAAGAGCTTGCCGGATAACTTCGGTCTTTGTGGTCTTCCGCAATTCCGCCAGCTGCCCGGCGATCAGTGCAACTTCCGGATCTTTCACATAAAGGGCCATGGTATATCCTCGTGCCTGCAGGTGGATATACCTTGTTTCCGTCGTGGTTGCCACTTATTTACGCTTAGGACTTAATAATCTCGATCGCCAGCGCGTGCAGCCCTTCGTCGAATGCGAAGGCGAGCGTTGCGTTGACAGCGCGGTGCGCAGCGACCCGGTTCAGTCCGACAAGCGTGTCGGCCGTGATGCGGATGCGGAAATGGGTTTGTCCGGTGGCGGCAGCCTCCGGGTTATGGCCGGCATGCAGCCGGCTTTCGTTGACGACTTCGAGGAAGGAAGGCTCGAAGGCGTCGGTGAGTGCGGAATGGATCTTGTCCTGGAGGGTCATCGGTGTTGACTGCCAAAACCCCCACAAAGACAAGAACATTCCGATTTGTCAATTCTTGATGAGAATGCTGGCGGATCGCATAATGGAAGGCATGAAACTCGATTCAAAATATTTCGATTCCATCCGTACGAAGAAGCGGAAAGGGGCGCGCGTCGAAGAGCCGCCGTCCAAGCCGCTCTGTCAGTGGGATGGCTGTGAAAAGCCTGGTGTCCATCGCGCTCCCGTCGGCCGCAATGCCGAGGGGCAGTACCTGCTGTTCTGCTTCGAGCACGTGAAGGAATACAATAAGGGCTACAATTATTTCTCCGGCCTGTCGGACACGGACGTCGCCCGCTACCAGAAGGAAGCGGTCACCGGAGATCGTCCGACCTGGAGCATGGGCGTCAACAAGAACGCCAAGTGGTCGCCGACGATGAATCAGGCGCGCGCCAGTGCCGCCAAGATGCGCGATCCCTTCGGCTTCGCCAGTTGGCGCCTCAATGGCGGCCGCTACGAGGGCACCCGGGAACGCAAGCTCAAATCGCTGGAAACCAAGGCTTTCGACACGCTCGGACTGGCCGCCAATGCCACCGCCAACGACATCAAGTCGCGCTACAAGGAACTGGTGAAAAAACACCACCCTGACGCAAATGGGGGCGATCGCGGCTCGGAAGAGCGCTTCCGCGAAGTCATCCAGGCCTATCAACTGCTGAAACAGGCTGGCTTTCTCTGAAAATGGACGTGTGAAGGCGCTGTTCGCCTTGAACATCGCCGGATGTGGCGATAGGACAGTGCGGCTAATGATACGGGCGACTCCCAATCGCCCGTGCTGGAGATATGATGAGCAAGATAGACGTTGATATTGTGAAGCTTCCCGACACCAGCATTTCCGTCCGAGAGGCCTTCGGCATCGATTCCGACATTCGCGTTCCCGCCTATTCCGAAGCCGATGCGCATGTCCCCGACCTCGATCCGGATTACCTCTTTGATCGCGACACCACGCTCGCCATTCTTGCAGGCTTTGCTCATAACCGACGGGTCATGGTCTCCGGCTATCACGGCACCGGCAAATCGACACATATCGAACAAGTTGCCGCCCGCCTCAACTGGCCCTGCGTCCGCGTCAATCTCGATAGCCATGTCAGCCGTATCGATCTTGTCGGCAAGGACGCGATCGTGCTGAAAGACGGCAAGCAGATCACCGAATTCAAGGACGGCATCCTGCCCTGGGCCTATCAGCACAATGTCGCGCTGGTCTTCGACGAATATGATGCCGGACGGCCGGACGTGATGTTCGTCATTCAGCGCGTGCTGGAATCCTCCGGCCGCCTGACGCTGCTCGACCAGAGCCGCGTCATCCGCCCGCATCCCGCTTTCCGCATCTTCGCCACGGCCAACACTGTCGGCCTGGGCGACACGACCGGCCTCTATCACGGCACGCAGCAGATCAACCAGGCGCAGATGGACCGCTGGTCGATCGTCACGACGCTGAACTATCTGCCGTTCGAACACGAAGTCGGCATCGTCTCGGCCAAGGTCAAGGCGATTTCCGAGCGCGACAAGGGCCGCGACACGATCGCCAAGATGGTGCGTGTCGCCGAACTGACCCGCGCCGCCTTCATCAACGGCGATCTCTCGACTGTCATGAGCCCGCGCACGGTGATCACCTGGGCGGAAAACGCCTCGATCTTCGGCGATATCGCCTTCGCCTTCCGCGTCACCTTCCTCAACAAGTGCGACGATCTGGAGCGGACGCTGGTGGCTGAACAGTATCAGCGCGTCTTCGGCGTCGAGCTTAAGGAAAGCGCCGCCAATCTGGTGCTCGGCGTCTAAGACCCCGGAGGCAGGCCATGGCAGGACCAGGCGACAATTCCAGACCTAAGCCGGGGGCGCCCGTCGACCTCGAGCCGTTCCGCCGCGCCGTCACGGGCTGTATCCGCTCGATGGCCGAAAGTCCGGAGGTCGAAGTCAGCTTCGCCAATGATCGTCCCGGCGTCGCGGGCGACCGCTTCCGCCTGCCGGAACTTTCCAAGAAGCCGACGGCGACCGAACTGGCAATTGTCCGCGGTATCGGCGATTCCATGGCACTGCGGAAAGCCTGCCACGACGAGCGGCTGCACACGCAGTTTGCCCCTCAGGGCCAGGATGCGCGCGCCATCTATGACGCGGTCGAGCAGGCGCGCGTCGAGGCGCTGGGCGCAAGCCGCATGGCGGGCGTGGCCAGCAACCTCAACTCGATGCTGGCGGACAAATATTCCAAGTCGAATTTTCGCGCCGTGTCGCAGCGCCAGGAAGCGCCGATCGAGGAGGCGATGTCGCTCCTCGTGCGCGAGGCTCTGACTGGCGAACGGCCGCCGGAAAGCGCCGGCCAGGTGCTCGATCTCTGGCGGCAGTTTTTCACCGACACCGCCAGCAGGGAAGTCGGTGGCCTGAAGGATGTCATGGCCGACCAGGAGGCATTCGCAAGGCTGGTCCGCAGCATGCTCGCCTCCATGCATCTCGCCGAGGACATCAGCGACGAAGGCGATGATTCCGAAGACAGCGAAGGCACTTCGGAAGAAGAGCAGCCCCGCAGCCAGGAAGAGAACGAGGACGCTTCCGACCAGGACGAGGGCACCGAGGAAGCTCCGGCCGAGGAAAACGAGGCCGCCGACGAACAGATGGAAGACGGCGAGACCGACGGCGCCGAAATTTCGGAAGACGACCTCGTCGATGATGGCGATGAAGATTCCGAGACGCCCGGCGAGGTCAAGCGGCCGAACAACCCGCTCTCCGACATCAACGAGAAAGTCGACTACCACGTCTACACCCAGGAGTTCGACGAGGAAATTTCCGCCGACGAACTCTGCGATGAAGCCGAACTCGACCGGCTGCGCGCTTTTCTCGACAAGCAGCTCGCCCATCTGCAGGGCGCGGTTGGCCGCCTCGCCAACAAGCTGCAGCGGCGGCTGATGGCGCAGCAGAACCGCTCCTGGGATTTCGACCTCGAAGAGGGCTATCTCGACACCGCCCGTCTCGTGCGCCTGGTGATCGACCCGATGCAGCCGCTTTCCTTCAAGATGGAGCGCGACACGAAATTCCGCGACACGGTCGTGTCGCTGGTCATCGACAATTCCGGCTCGATGCGCGGCCGGCCGATCACGGTCGCCGCCACCTGCGCCGACATTCTTGCCCGCACGCTGGAGCGCTGCGGTGTCAAGGTCGAGATCCTCGGCTTCACCACCAAGGCCTGGAAGGGCGGCCAGTCGCGTGAAAAATGGCTGGCAGGCGGCAAGCCTCCGGCGCCCGGCCGGCTCAACGACCTGCGTCATATCGTCTACAAATCGGCCGATGCGCCCTGGCGGCGTGCCAAGCGCAATCTCGGCCTGATGATGCGCGAAGGGCTGCTCAAGGAAAATATCGACGGCGAAGCGCTGATCTGGGCGCACAACCGCCTGCTCGGCCGCTCGGAGCAGCGCCGCATCCTGATGATGATTTCGGACGGCGCGCCGGTCGACGATTCGACGCTGTCGGTCAATCCGGGCAACTATCTGGAACGGCACCTGCGCGCGGTGATCGAAGAGATCGAGACCAAGTCGCCGGTCGAACTGCTGGCGATCGGCATCGGCCACGATGTGACGCGCTATTATCGCAAGGCCGTGACGATCATCGATGCCGACGAACTCGCCGGCGCGATGACGGAGCAACTGGCGGCTTTGTTTGCCGAGGAACCGGAAGCAGGCGAAAGCCGCGGCCGCAGTCGCAAGCGCGCGTAATTTTGCCGATGAGACGCCGCCTGCGGCGACGGGCGGGCTTTCACAATCCCTGCGGTTGATCTAATTCCGAACCTGACAGGACGTACCGTTGCGGACGTCGACATGTTGGGGCAATCCATGCGGAAATTGTTGGGAGGTATCGCCGATGCTTTTGCCGACCGCAATTTTCGCATTTATTCGATCGGCTCGATCATATCCTGGATCACCTATTTCATCCAGGCGATCGCCTTCTCCTGGACGACCTGGGAGGTCACGCATTCGACGACGTGGCTGGCCGTCGTCTCCCTGCTCACGGTCATCGCTACCGTCATATTCATTCCCATCGGCGGCGTTCTCGCCGATCGCTATGACCGTTTCCGCATGGTGATGACGGCTTATGCCTTCGACGCCATGAAGACATCCGTGCTGGCGATTCTCGCCTTCACCGGCCATCTCGGCCTTGTCGCCATTTGCGTCAGCGCTTTTCTTCATGGACTGATCCACAGCTTCAGCATTCCCGCTTCCTATGGAATGATGCCGCGCTTCGTCTCGCGCGACCGGCTGGCGGCGGCAATCGGAGTCAATTCGGCCTATACGCAATTTGCGATTTTCGCCGGCCCGGCCGTGGCCGGCTGGATCCTGGTGCATTGGGGCGTCGCTGCCGCATTCACCACCAACGTTGTCGGCTACGGAATTTATTTCAGCACGGCTGCGCTTTTGCGCACGCCGCCGGAATACAGGCAGTCCAAGGCGCCGCCGAAATCCATCCGCCAGGATATTTTTGAAGGCGCACGCTATATTTTTGCCCATAGAGGCCTGTCTGCCCTGATGCTGCTCGTGCTGACCGGGGACGCGATATCCATGGCGGTCTACCAGCTGATGCCGGCCTTTTCCGACCTCATCCTGAAAAAGGGCGTTGCGGGCGTCTCGATCCTCTATGGTGCAGCCGGACTGGGCGCGACATTCGCGGCCCTCTGGCTGGCGCAGGGCGGGGCAGGGCGCGCCACGCCGCAACGGGTTCTTTGGGCTTTCCTCGGGGCTGCGACTTCAATTTGCCTTCTTGCAGGTTCAGTCGGCTTGGCGATTGCGGTGATTGCCAAGCTGCTGTTCGGATTTTTCGGCGAAACGCGCCGGACCGCGACAGTGTCGATCCTGCAGTCGTCGATCGATGACGCCCAGAGGGGACGGGTCATGTCCACGCAGTTTCTTTTCACCCAGATCGCGGGTGGCCTTGGCACGGTTGCCGTCGGAATTGTCGCCCAAGGCGCGGGCTTGCGAATTCCGATGGCGGTCGCTGCGCTGACGCTGGTGGTGGTCTGGCTTGGCGTCATGCGGCGGCGCAAACAGATTTCAGACGCTTTCACTGCCACCGGCGGGTCAGTCGCATAGATAATGAGAGGGACGTTTTCCTTGGCATCGAGAAAAATCTGGTCGCTGGTCGCCTTCCTGCCTTTCCTGGCCTTCGGCATCGCCTTTCCCGTCGCCTTCGGCGGCCAGCCGGTTAAGGTCGATGGACAGCCGATCCCGGTGATCGCCATGCGGATTCCCGAATTCAAGCGCGGCGAGGGGCCTGTCTTCGGCAAGCTCGAATATGTCAGCGGTCTCGTGCTCGCCACCAAGAATGGCGAAATGGGCGCGGTCTCCACCATCCGGCTGCTCGATGGTGGCACGAAATTCATTTCGGTCATGGATACCGGCCATTGGGCGACGGGCACGATCGAGCGAGACACGGACGGCAAGCTCACCGGCATCAGCGACTATCGCATCACCATGCTGAAGGATCCGACCGGCCGCGGCGAGCACGACAAGGACAATCTCGACTCCGAGAGCCTGGCGATGGACAAGAACCATCTCTACGTCGGCTTCGAGGGCTATAGCCGTATCAACACCTATCCCTATCCCGGCTTCGAGCAGTCGATGCCGACCGATGTCCAATTGCCGATCCTGCCGCCCGGCGTGCGGTTGAAGCACAATGGCGGCATGGAGTGCATCTTGAAAACCCCGGACAAGGGGCCGCTTAAAGGCGCGCTGATGTTCGTCGCCGAGAGGAGCTATAACAAGCAGGGCAATTTCATCGCCGGCGTCCAATCCGGACCGATGAAGGGCAGCTTCTATGTCGAGCGCAAGCCGCCGTTCGACGTCACCGACGGCGTCTTCCTCGAAGACGGCAGCTTCCTGCTGCTGGAACGCAGCTTTGGCCTGATGCACGGCTTTGGCATGCGTATCCGCAAATTCTCCGAGAACGACATCAAGCCGGGCGCGACGATCAAGGGTGAGACGCTGCTGCAGGCCAATTTCTCCTACCAGATCGATAATATGGAAGGCATCGACGCCTATAAGGCGGCGGATGGCTCGACACATCTCATCCTCGTCTCCGACGACAATCATTCGCTGCTCGAACGGAACCTGATGCTGGAATTCAAGCTGCTGCCGTAAAATTTGATTCCGCGCTGCGGCAAAAATCGGTTAAGTTCAGCCAAGACACGCAGATACAGGCGAATTCGTCGCATTTGCTATGATTCAGTAACATTGCGTTGATACACTGTCGTCTCCTGCGCTGGGGCGGCGCATTGTGAACAATTCGGGGCGATCTTCATGAACCAATACGATCTCATCGTCATCGGCAGCGGTCCGGCAGGGCGGCGCGGCGCTATTCAGGCTGCGAAACTCGGCAAGAAAGTGCTCGTCATCGAAAAGGGCAAGCGCGTCGGTGGCGTTTCGGTTCATACCGGCACCATTCCGTCCAAGACGCTCCGCGAGACCGCGCTCAATCTGACGGGCTGGCGTGAACGTGGCTTCTACGGCCGTGCCTACCGCGTCAAGCAGGAGATCAGCGCCGACGACCTGCGTCGCCGGTTGCTGATCACGCTCGACCATGAAGTCGAGGTGCTCGAGCATCAGTTCAGCCGCAACCGCGTTCACCATCTCCGCGGATTGGCACATTTCATCGACAGGAACACGGTCGAGGTCGAAAAGGAAGACGGCGAGGTCATGCGGGTCATGGGCACGTCGATCCTGCTTGCGATCGGCACCAAGCCTTTCCGGCCGACGAATATCCCCTTCGACGGCGAGAAGATCATCGACAGCGACGAACTTCTGGAAATCAAGGATATCCCGCGTTCCATGGTGGTGATCGGCGCCGGCGTCATCGGCATCGAATATGCCACCATCTACAGTGCGCTCGACACGGCGGTGACGGTGATCGAGCCGCGTGCCACAATGCTCGATTTCATCGACCGCGAAATCCTCGACGACTTCACCTACCAGCTCCGCGACCGCAATATGAAGCTCCTGTTCGGCCAGGGCGCCGAGCATGTCGAGCGCGAGCCGAATGGCAAGTGCAAGGTCACGTTGACCAATGGTCGCTCGATCACTGCCGACATGGTGCTCTATTGCGCCGGCCGCAGTGGCGCGACTGCCTCGCTGAAGCTGGAAAATGTCGGTCTGACACCCGATTCGCGCGGCCGCCTCAAGGTCAATCCGGAAACGTTTCAGACGGATGTGCCGAATATCTATGCGGCAGGCGATATCGTCGGCTTCCCGAGCCTGGCGTCGACGAGCATGGAGCAGGGCCGCATCGCTGCCCGGCACTCCGTCGGGGCGCCGACCTCCGAGCCGCCGCAATTCTTCCCCTATGGCATTTATGCCGTGCCGGAAATCTCTACCTGCGGTCTCACCGAGGAAGAGGTCAAGGATCGGCACATTCCTTATGAGTGCGGCATTGCCCGCTTCCGCGAGACCTCGCGCGGCCATATCATGGGCCTCGACTCGGGCATGCTGAAGATGATCTTCTCGCTCAAGACCCGCCGCCTGCTCGGCGTTCACATCGTCGGCGAGGGCGCCACCGAACTGATCCACATCGGCCAGGCGGTGCTCAACCTCAAGGGCACGGTGGATTATTTCGTCGAAAACACCTTCAACTACCCGACGCTTGCCGAAGCCTACAAGATCGCCGGCCTCGACGCCTGGAACCGCATGGGCGAGGCCCATGGCAATGAGGACGAGGAAGAGCACGATCATCTGCACGCTCAGGCGGCGCAGTAAAGACACGGCATAAAATCTTGCGTCGAAAAGCAGCGGCACTGCGATGTGCCGCTGCTTTTCTATCTTAAAGACGGCTTCTTATCATGCGCGGGCTTTGGTCGGCGTTGTGAATATGATGAAAGCGAACAGGATCATCGCGGCGAACACGATGACCGAGCCGATGCCGGTCATTGGCTCACCCCAGGACACATAGCCGAGCATCTTCCCGGCTAGACCCGGCGCCATGATCAACAGTCCGATCACTGCGAGTGCGAGATGAATGCGCGCCAGCACGCCCGCGCGCTCCGGATGGATGTTGTAGAACAGGCCAGCCAGGAACATCGTCACCCAGCCAAGCAGGTTGATATGCGCATGCACCGGTGCCAGCGTGAAGTCTTCATGCCCCCCCATCCAAAGGCCGAGAGACATCCCGACTATGGCGAAAAGCACGGCGAAGCATAAGAAAGCCTTAGAAACCATATTCCCCCTCCAAGTTGCCATAAGCAAACGGAATATAGTTTTGCTTCGTTGTGCGAACATGACGTGAATGACAGATGTTTACATGTGCATGTTTACTCTGTGACGTTTTCTAGCCCGGAAAACCAGCCATCCGTCAGCCGGAACGTGTCTCGAAAGAGCGTGGCTACCATTAGGAAGTGACAAAAAGCCGAAACGCGCATATTGTCGCTGCCGGGGGAAAATCGCTTGGGTAATGAATAAAGCGTCGTGATGCCGCGTCTTGTCGCCAGCGGTCCAGTTTCCGCTGTCCAGGGGCTGACTTAGCGTTCACATCATTATTGGGGGATCCCATGAATTTTACCGATGCAGTCAAATCTGTTCTGACCGCCAACTACGCCAATTTCCAGGGCCGCGCCGGGCGCAGCGAGTTCTGGTGGTACTTCCTGTTCGTCGTCATCGCGTCCATCGTGTTGAACCTGGTGGATAGTCTGATATTCAGGCATATTATTGGTACGCCGATCCTCGGACCGCTTTTCTCCTTGGCGACGATCATTCCGGGCATCGCAGTCAGCGTCCGTCGTCTGCACGACAAGGACAAATCCGGCTGGTTCATCCTGCTGGCATTCATCCCAATCATCGGTGCGATCATCCTGCTCGTCTGGTATGCGACTGAAGGCACTCCGGGCGCGAACCGCTTCGGCCCGCCGGCCGCCCGAAGCTTCCAGGCAGCGTAATGCGCAAATCGGCGCCGGGCTTTCCGGCGCCTTTTTCTACCTGTCGCAGTCCTGCTCATGCGGTGCCGGCCGAGGCTGCTGGGTGAGAATGGCAATGACATCGATGAAAATGCGCAAAATGGCGTCGAACATGGCCTGTCTCCTTTCCTGTCAGCAGATTGGACACCCTTTGCGCATCGCGCTCAAACGAGTATAACGTCACCTTCACATGACTTGAGGTTATGGATAAAGCGTCGTGATGCCGAGTCTTGTGTCAGCGGTCCAGTTTCCGCTGTCCAGGGGCTGACTTAGCGTTCACATCATTGTTGGGGGATTCCGTGGACTTTACCGATGCAGTCAAATCTGTTCTGACGACGAACTATGCCAATTTCCAGGGCCGCGCCGGTCGCGGTGAATTCTGGCGGTATATGCTGTTTGTCGTCATTGCCTACGTTGTCTTGTCTCTGATCGACAAGCTGATTTTCGTCCACATCATCGGTGTACCGATTCTTGCGCCGCTTTTTGTGCTGGCGGTTCTTATTCCGAACATTGCCGTCCAGGTCCGCCGCTTGCATGATAATGACAAATCCGGCTGGTTCATTTTCATCAGCCTCATTCCGTTGATTGGTACAATCATCTTGCTCGCATGGTTTGTGGGCGAGGGCACCCCGGGTGCTAACCGCTTCGGCCCGCCTGCCGCCTGAGATCTCCGGGCAGAGCAATTGAAATCGGCGCCGGGTTTCCCGGCGCCCATTTCATATCCGTTTCTCACAGTCGCGCTCATGCAGTGCCGGCCGTGGCTGCAGCGTGAGAATGGCAATGACGTCGATATAAATGCGCAAAATGGCATCGAACATGGCCTGTCTCCTTTCTGATGCTGTGATTAGACACCCTTTGCGCGTCGCGCTCAAACGAGTATAACGGCAGCTTCACATGACTTGAGGTTATGGATGAAGCGCGGACGATTGCCGCTGACGGCGCTGAGAAGTTTTGAATCCGCCGGCCGGCTGAAGAGTTTTACTGCTGCGGCCGAGGAGCTGTTCGTGTCGCAGGCCGCGGTCAGCCGGCAGATCAGGGATCTCGAAACCCTGCTTGGCCAGCCGCTGTTCGAGCGCATCCATCGCGGTGTCGTGCTCACTGATCATGGCGAAAAGCTGCTGGCGGTGCTGACGTCGTCCTTTGATGCCATCGACGGGGCATTGACAGATGTCACGGATGCCGCCGGGATGGAGCGCGTCGCGATCAGTAGCGAACCGAGCTTCGCCGCACTCTGGCTGGTGCCGCATCTGCAGGCCTTCCGCATTCTCCACCCGGATGTCGAAGTGGTCATCGACTCGGACCCTCGCCCGATCGAATTCCGCGCCAGCCAAGCGGAGATCGCCATCCGCTTCAGCGACAGGCAAACATCATGGCCCCGCACGGAAGCGGTCCCGCTGATCGAGACGAAGATGATCCCGATTGCCGCGTCGGACGCGACAGGCGGCGGAGGATCGATCCGGAAGCCCGCGGATTTGCATGGCCAGACCCTGCTGCACGACGAAAACCGCGACATCTGGGGCCGCTGGTTTCGCAGCGCCGGTCTTGAGCCCCCGGAGAACGAGCGAGGCCCTGTCTTCGCCGATGGCGCACTGGTGTTGCAAGCCGTGCTGCGTGGTCACGGCGTCGGCCTGATCGACCAGATCTTCGCGGAAGAGGAGACCACGGCCGGTCGGATCGTAAAACTGTTCGATGTCGATTTCCCCTGCGGCGCCTATTTCGTCGTCGCCCGCGATTTTGCCCGCCTCTCGCCGGGTGCCAAAACCTTTGTCGATTGGATCAGGAGTGAATTCGCCCGCTGATCGCTGATCGCTGATCAGTCGAGCGTCAGCAATTTGTTCGGCGCCAGCCAGAACGGCATCAGGCAGAGCGGGATGTTCGAGGTCGGCAGAATGGTCTCCTTGAGATGCAGGCCGATCTCGTCGCGCATGAAGGCGCGGCGGGCTTCGATGCGGGCATGCACGTCCGGATAGAGCCGTTCGAGCTCGATCTGCAGCGCCTCGTCGGCGATGATCACCGAATCCTCGTTGTTGAGCGCCCAATTGTCCGGCATCGGCACCGGGATCACGTCGACCTGGATCGCCATGCCCGAGCGGATCGTCTCGCGCGAGCCGGGGCGCATCGGCGTGTGGCTCCACTCGTCGTGGCCGATCAGATGGCCGGGATTGAGTGCCGAATCCAGTTTGCCTTGCCGCAGCGCTGCGACAGTCGCGTCGAAGATCGTCCCGCCCGACACGCCGATATCGACTGTTTCGTACCATTTTACCAGGCCGGCGAAATAAGCCTTGGCCGTCTCCAGGAAGGCATCGTCGTGGTCGGTGAACAGGCCGGCACGCGAGGAGAGCCCACCCCAGTAACCGACTGCGGTGGTGATGCCGTCGCCGCGCCGGATCGCGCGGCCGTTCGGGCTCCTGAGGCCGACCACCGGCGATCCCGGCGAAGCGGAGGCGAGCATCATATGGCAGGAGAGTTCTTCGCCGGCATATCCCATGCGGCTCGCGGCCAGAAATTCATCATCGCCCTCGCGAATGCCGCTGACGATCCGCCGGACGGCGGCCGAGGCGCGCGCTGCGCCCCATTCGATTGCCGCCAACTGGTGGACATCGACCACCGAGCGCAGGCCCTCCTGCGGGTCCATCAGCGCCGGCGTGGCGTCGGTGAGCGCCGCCGGGTCGCCGGCAATCATTCTGAGCGTATCGACGATGAAGGCAGGTGCCTGGAAGGTCGGCAGCACGCCGGTCCATTCCTCGCGGCCAAGATATTTCCAGCCGGCCAGCGCGATCGCCTGGCCCTCGGCCATGCCGATCTCCGTCAGCACGTCGAACAGATTGGGCTTTTCGGCACGGGTCTGGCCCATCAGGCTCAGCGTTTGGCAGAGCACCAGTTCGATGCCCGGCAGGCCGGCGAGCACGGCATAGCTCTTGCTCTCATTGCCGACCACCAATACCCGGCGGCGATCCTTGCCAAGCAGCAGCAGTGCCTCCTCGAAGCGCGGCTCAAAACCGGTCAGGAAGGCCATATTGGCGAGATGCTCCCGATCGGCATAGACGACGAGCCAGTCGGCCCCGGCGCGCCGATAGGCTTCGTCGGCGCGGCTCTCATAGATCGCTGCAGGAATGACGGGCCGCGCATGCGGCACGCCGAAATCGGGAATGGTGACGGAGCGGAGCGTGATCGGCATGGGTTTCCCTCAAAGTCTGTGGGGCGAGCATAGCCGAGGAATTCGACCCCGGTCCACCCCACTCATGCCGTGGGAATGGTGCCGCCGTCGATCACATATTCGCTACCATGGATCGCCGCGGCGCGCGGTGAGGCGAGAAACAGGATCAGTTCCGCCACCTCACGCGGAAATGCGGGACGGCCAAGCGGGATGCCGCCGAGCGACTGGATCAGCATTTGCCGCGCCCCCTCGAAATCGAGGCCATTCTTGTCGGCCAACGCGTTGACCAGGCCGATGGCGGCCTCGGTCTGCACCCAGCCGGGCGAGACGCGCACCACACGGATGCCCTTCGGCCCGACTTCCTTGGAAAGGCTCTTGCTATAGGTCGAAAGGCCGGCTTTAGCGGCGGCATAGGCAGTGGTTGCCTCCGGCAGCGGCAACTGCCGCTGGATCGAGGTCGTGTGAATAATGACGCCGGAACCCTGCGCGATCATCGACGGCAGCAGCGCCCGATCGATCCGGACGGCCGAAAAAAGGTTCGTGTCCAAGGCCCTGTACCATTGCTTGTCATCGAGAACAGCATAGCCGCCCGCCGGCGCGCTTGATCCGCCGACGACATGCACGATGATGTCGATGCCGCCAAGGCGGTCGACCACCGCCTTGCTGACAGTTTCACAGCCCTCCGCCGTCGAGACATCCGCCTCGACATAGAGCACACCATTGCCGGCGTCATCAGGCACGTTGCGCGCTGTGGTCAGCACGCTCGCGCCAGCTTCGGCAAAAGCCTGCACCACGGCCTGTCCAATACCCTTGGTGCCGCCGGTAACCAGCACGCGCTTGCCGGAGAATTCGCCTGCCTCGTTCATGATGCCACCTCGAGCACGGCAATCATCCCGTCCTTCAGGGTGAATCTGTAGGTGAGTTCGGCCGGGCTGCCCGGAAAGGTTCCGGCAACCCTGGCTCTAACCAAATTGCTGCCGTCCTCCTGCCAATGGCGAAGCGGTTCCGTGGTGAAATGGTATTTGTCGCGCACCTTTTGCTTCCAGGCACGGATCGCATCGCGACCGACAATGTCTTCGCCCTCGTCGCGGACCTTGGCGTCGGGCGCGAAGCAGGCGACCAGCCGGTCCATGTCGTGGATGTTCTGGGCTGCGAAATAGACGTCCAGCGTCTCCGGAAGTGTCATGTTCAATCCTCGTATTGGCACCTCCGGAATCTGGTGCTAAACTGAAAAAATGGCAAGAACTGACAAAAAAGTAAGGTACTCACCAACTGGTAAGCTTGGTGATGTGACCCCGGATATGGCGGCGAGCGGCGTCGAAAAAGCTCTCAGGATGCTGGAGGGCCGCTGGAAGATGATCGTCATTTTCCAGATGTTCCACTCGGGCATATTGCGCTTTTCCGAACTCGAACGCGCCATCCCCGGCATCTCGCAGAAAATGCTGATCCAGCAATTGCGCGACCTGGAACGCGACGGCATCGTCTTCCGTACCGTCTATCCGGAAGTGCCGCCCAAGGTGGAATACGGGCTGACCGAATGGGGTCAGGCGCTTTGCCCGGCGCTCGACATGCTGCTCGAATGGGCCGCTTTGCGCTTCGGCACGTTGAAAGCTGCCGATCAGGGCTGAGAGCGGCTTTGCAGGGGCGTCCGTTCTTGGTAAGCGCTGGAGAATTGCTAAAGGAGCCACCCCCATGTTTTCCAATGCCTTCAACGATAAACCCGTCATGGCCGAACTGATGGCGAAGATGCTGTGGGAGATCAAGGCGGTGCATTTCCGCGCTGATCAGCCCTACAAGCTGTCGTCGGGCATGATGAGCCCGGTCTATATCGATTGCCGCAAGCTTGTCTCCTATCCGCGCATCCGCTCGGCGGTGATGGATTTTGCCGCCGCCATCATCCTGTCGGAAGCCGGTTTCGAAAAATTCGATTGCGTCGCCGGCGGCGAGACGGCCGGCATTCCCTTTGCCGCCTTTCTGTCCGAACGGCTGTCGCTGCCGATGATCTATGTCCGCAAGCAGCCCAAGGGCCATGGCCGCAACGCCCAGATCGAAGGCGAGATGAAGGAAGGCGCGCGCGTCCTGGTCATTGAGGACCTGACGACGGCCGGCGGCTCGATGTTCAAGTTCATCGATGCGATCCGCGCCGCTGGCGGCGTCGTCGATCACGGCATAGCATTGTTCTACTATTCCATCTTTCCGGAAGCCAAGGTTCGCTTCGACAATGGCAAGGTGAAGCTGCACCACATCGCCACCTGGCGCGAAGTTCTGGCGGTGGCGCGAGATCAGAGGCTGTTCGATATTGAAACCCTGAACTCGGTTGAAGCGTTTCTTGACCAACCGCTGAAATGGTCCGCCGATCATGGCGGCGTGGCTGAATTGCCGACCAGCTAATTTGCCCGTGAAAACCGATCTTTACTCCGGGCTGGGACAAGCTTGACAGACTAGTTTCGAGGAATACTTCATAGCGGAAATTCGAGGCGGCAAGGAGCCGGCCCAACGGAATGAATGGTATGTATCAAGCGACGACGCGGGGCATAGAAGTCAATGTCGAGCCCTATTATCTCGCAGAGCAGTCGGACCCCGCAGACAGCCGCTATGTCTGGGGTTACAGGATCGTCATTGCCAATCATTCCGTCCACACGATCAGGCTGATGAACCGTTATTGGCACATCACCGACGAGAACGGCCAGATCGATGAGGTCACCGGTCCCGGCGTGGTCGGCGAGCAGCCCACGCTGAGCCCCGGCGACACGTTCGAATACAATTCCGGCTGTCCGCTCGACACCCCTTCGGGCATGATGTTCGGGCATTACCAGATGCTGTCGGACACCGGCGAGATGTTCGATGTGGCAATCCCGGCCTTCTCATTGGATTCGCCGGGATTGCAGCGCACGCTCAATTAGAGCGCCTTTGTTTGAGCATGTCGTTGTCCTGAAACCGGTATCCACTTCCAGGCGACATGCTCCAGCCGCAGCCTGCGCTTGATCAGTTCGCGTCGGCAGCGATGCCGAATTCTGCAGGAACGAAACGGTAGACCGTCGAGCAGAATTCGCATTTCGCCACGATCTCGCCGTCCTCGATGGTGGATTCGACCTCCTCGGCCGAAAACCCCGATATCACGTTGCGGATCTTCTCTTCCGAACAGCTGCAGCGATCGAATACCGGCTGCGCATCATAGACACGCACGCCGCGTTCGTGGAACAGGCGATAGAGCAGCCGCTCGACGCCGAGATCCGGATCGGTCAGTTCTTCCGCGCCGGTGGTCTCGGCCAGCATCTGCGCTTCCGCCCAGGTGTCGTCTTCCTCGAACGCCTGGCCGGGATCGCCGTCACCGCCATGCAGGTCGCGCTGGCGCATGCGCTCGGGCGCGTCCGGCAGGAACTGCACCACCATGCCGCCGGCGCGGTAGCTGTGGCGCGGCTTGCCGTTCTCGTCGCGATCGAAGAATTCCGCCGAGGCGAGTTTCACCCGGGTCGGGATCTGCTCGGACTGGCGGAAATAGGTTGCGGCCGCCTGTTCCAGGGTTTCGCCGTCGAGCGACACGATACCCTGGTAACGCTTGTTGCTGACCCCCTGGTCGATGGTGAAGGCGAGCACGCCCTTGCCGAGCAGCTCATGCGGCGCGGAACGACCCTGCTTGACCGCCTCCGTGACAGCGTCTTCATCGAACCGGGCATAGGCGCGCACCCCGTCCGGCGCGGTGAAATCCGCCACCAGCAGGTTTACCGGCCCGTCGCTCTGCGTCTGGATGATCAGCTTGCCCTCGAATTTCAGCGAGGTGCCGAGCAGCACGGTGAGCGCGATCGTCTCGGAGAGCAGCCGCGCCACCGGGGCAGGGTAGTTGTGGCGGTTCAGGATCGTATCGGTAAGAGGTCCGAGCGTGACCGCACGGCCGCGCACGTCGAGCCCCTCCACCTGGAAAGGTATCACGCGGTCATCGCCGGCGAACCCGGTTTCTCCGGGGTGAAATGTGTCAAGCGTCATGATTGTCTCGGATCTGGCGCCAAAAGGCGCCCTTCGTTTGAAGGTCCAAAAATAAGCGATCGGACAGCAGATTCAAGCCCGGAAGCGTCAGATCGCGCCGAGGCACCAGGCGAGCACCGACTTCTGCGCATGCAGACGGTTCTCCGCCTCGTCGAAAACGACCGATTGCGGCCCGTCGATCACCTCGTCGGTGACCTCCTCGCCGCGATGCGCCGGCAGGCAATGCATGAACAGCGCGTCGGCCTTGGCGTGCTGCATCAGCGCGCTGTTGACTTGATAGGGCTGGAAGACATTGTGTCCGCGGGCGCGATGCTCCTGGTTCATCGACACCCATGTGTCGGTGACCACCGCATCGGCGCCGTCGACCGCCTTTTCGGCATCGTGGCTCAGCATCACCTGGCCACCATTGTTGCGTGCCCAGTTGAGGAACTTGTCGCCCGGTTCGCTGCCGAGCGGCACTGCCATGTTCATGCGATAGCCGAACCGGGCCGAACCCTCGATCAGCGAATGCAGCACATTGTTGCCGTCACCCGTCCAGGCAATGGTCTTGCCCTTCACATTGCCGCGATGCTCTTCGATCGTCATGATATCGGCCATGATCTGGCAGGGATGGGTCGCATCCGTCAGGCCGTTGATGACAGGCACGGTCGCATGTTCGGCCATTTCGAGCAGCCGCGTATGGTCGGTGGTGCGGATCATGATCGCATCGACATAGCGCGACAGGACCTTGGCCGTGTCGCCGATCGTCTCGGCGCGGCCGAGCTGCATCTCGGTGCCGGAGAGAAACAGCGTTTCGCCGCCCAGCTGCCGCATGCCGACATCGAACGACACGCGGGTGCGGGTCGAGGGCTTTTCGAAGATCATCGCCAGCATCTTGCCGGCCAGCGGTTTGAAATCGGTGCCGGCTTTGGTGGCCGCCTTGCGGGTCTTGGCGTCTTCGAGAATGTGCCGCAGTGCCTCCGGCGTCATTGCCGAGAGATCGAGAAAATGCCTGGAACTCATAACCTATTCCTTGTCTCAGGAAACTTTTACCTTAGCGATGGATGTGGGCTTTCGTCAAAGCGTCATCGCTTGTTCGCGGCATGCAGTTTCTCGGCGGCCTTTTCGAGCCGGGCAAGGCCTTCGCGGGCTTCTTCGGCAGTGGTGATCAGTGGCGGCAGCAGGCGGATGACATTGTCGCCGGCCATCACGCCCAGGAGCTTCTCGTCACGGATGCCCTGCAGCAGGTCGCCGGCCGGCACCGCGGCCTTGACGCCGATCATCAGGCCTTCGCCGCGAATATCCGAGATCACGTCGGGAAAACGGTCCTTGAGCGACGCAAGGCCCTGGCGGAAGACCAGCGCCACGTCGCGCACATGCTGCAGGAAGCCATCGGAGAGGACGACGTCGAGCACGGCATTGCCGACCGCCATGGCCAGCGGATTGCCGCCATAGGTCGAACCATGCGTGCCGGCCACCATGCCGGCCGCGGCCTCCGACGTCGCCAGGCAGGCGCCCATGGGAAAGCCGCCGCCAATGCCCTTGGCCACGGCCATGATATCGGGCGTCACGCCGATCCGCTGATAGGCGAACAGCGAGCCGGTCCGGCCGACGCCGCATTGTACCTCGTCGAAGACCAGGAGCAGGTCGTGCTCGTCGCAGAGTACGCGGACCGCCCTCAGGAATTCCGGCGAGAAAGCCCGCAAGCCCCCTTCGCCCTGCACCGGCTCCAGCAGCACGCCGGCCGTGGCGTCGGTGATTGCCGCCTTCAGCGCATCCATATCCTCGAACGGCACCTGGTCGAAGCCGGGCGCCTTGGGGCCGAAGCCATCGATATATTTCTGCTGGCCGCCGGCCGCGATCGTCGCGATCGTGCGGCCATGGAAGGCGCCTTCGAACGTGATGATATGGTATTTTTCCGGATGGCCCTTGGCATAGTGATAGCGCCGCGCCGTCTTGATCGCGCATTCCAGCGCCTCGGCGCCCGAATTGGTGAAGAACACCTTGTCCGCGAACGTGCTCTCGCACAGGCGGCGTGACAGCTTTTCCTGGCCGGGCGACTGATAGAGGTTCGATGTGTGCCAGAGCTTTTCGGCCTGCGCCTTCAGCGTCTCGACCAGATGCGGATGCGCATGACCGAGCGAGTTGACGGCGACGCCGGCGGCGAAGTCGAGATAGCGTTCGCCGTCCTCGGTGATCAGCCAGACGCCTTCGCCGCGCTCGAACCGCATCGGTGCGCGTGCATAGGTGTCATAAAGCGGCGAGACCTCGGCCATGACGGACATCCTTCATCTCGATTGCGGCAACGGAATGTGCGGCCTCCCGGCCGGGCGGACATTCCGGAGCGCATAAATCAAAAAACCGCCCCAGCGGGCGGCGAGGGCACTATTAGCATTTCGCTGCAGCGCGTCAACAAAAACCCGCAATTGCCGGCCATCGAGCCCGCCGGACGCTGTGCGGTGCAGCAACTGTCGCCGATCGGACACGGCCGGGGATCAATCTTGGGGATAACTCGAAAATCGATTCGTGCGGATTCGCAAGACTCTTGTCACGGAGTCTCAGGCTCTCTAGGTTAATAAGCAATTGCTAGATTTGCATGCGGCGGAACTAGTCACCCTCAATCAAGCGCCGAATATGAGGCGTTTTGCACTTCGTGCTGTTCCGGGGTGTGGTGACCGATTCCTCGATAAGGAACGCTTCGATGGATAATAGTGTGAACTGGACTGACGATCGCGTCGAGAAGCTGAAGAAGCTTTGGTCCGAAGGTTTGAGCGCGAGCCAGATCGCCGCGCAGCTCGGCGGCGTCAGCCGCAACGCGGTGATCGGCAAGGTGCATCGGCTCAGCCTCCCGGGCCGCGCCAAGGCCGGCGGCACCACCGCTGCCCGCTCGCAGAAACGCGCAACGGTTTCGACCGTCAGCCGGCCGCAGGCTTCTTCTTCTTTCGCGCAGCGCACAGTGACCCGCACCGTCACCCGGCCGGCCGGCGCCACCATGCTCAAGGAAGAGATCGAGCTCGATGCGCTTGAGGTCATGGAAACGTTGCCCAACAACGTTGTCGTGCCGATCTTCCGCCGCGTGCCGCTGATCCGGCTCACCGAACGCACCTGCAAATGGCCGCTCGGCGATCCGCTGAAGGAAGATTTCTGCTTCTGCGGCAATGACTCGCCTGACAATTCGCCCTATTGCGGCTTCCACCAGAAGCTCGCTTACCAGCCTTCGGCCGAACGCCGCCGCATGCGCTGACACGACCCTCACATTTCTCTGCGACAAAGGGCCGGCTTGCCGGCCCTTTGTCGTTTCAGGCTCATTTCAAAATGCCGGGCTTGCCGAGGATTTTTCTGTCGATCTCGCCGATCACCTTCTTGTCCTTGTCCGTATAGTCAAGGCTATCGAGGATGTGGCGGATCATGTTGATCCGGGCGCGGCGCTTATCATTGCCGAGCACCACCGTCCATGGCGCATGCTCGGTATCGGTTTCCTTGAGCATCCGGCTGCGCTTTTCGGAATAGTCATCCCATTTGTCGAGCGCGGCAATGTCCATCGGCGACAGCTTCCAGCATTTCAATTTGCTATGGCGCCGCTCGTGGAAGCGCTTGAGCTGCATTTCCCGGCCGATCTCGATATAGAATTTGAAGAAATGGATGCCGTCGTCGAGGATCAGCTTCTCGAAGCGCGGCACGCTCTTGAGGAACTGTTCATATTCTTCCTTGCTGCAGAAACCCATGACCGGCTCGACGCCGGCGCGGTTATACCAGGAGCGGTCATAGTTGACGAACTCGCCGCGCGTCGGGAAGGTCGACACATAGCGTTGGAAATACCATTGGCCGGCTTCGGTGTCCGTCGGCTTGTTCAGCGCCACGACGCGGGCGCTGCGCGGATTCATATAGGAGAGGATGGCATGGATGATGCCGCCCTTGCCGGCCGCATCCCGCCCCTCGAACAAGGACATCACCCGGTCGCCGGATTTCTGTTGCCAGAGCTGCACCTTGACCAGCTCTTCCTGCAGCTTTTCCAGCTCGGCCTCATATTCGTCGTCATCGAGCTTCTTCTTGTAGGGATAACCGCCGGATTCGAGCGCCTTGTCATCGATCCATGCCGGCAGCACCGGATCGTCGATATCCCATTGCCGCTTCTTGCCGTCGATCTTGACGTCGACCGCGGGAATATCCGTTTCGACGGCCATTCCACTCCTCCTCATGCCATGCGCTTGCTTCTTTGTTCTCGCGCATGCCTTTGTCCCGAAACCGGCGACCGCTTTCGGCAGACATGCTGTCAGTGACATGGACATAATCATCATGTGAATTCAAGCAAAGCGTGAAAAAGCTGTTACATACAGACCATAGAAGGACGTTTTAATTTTCGCAGTGCCGGGGATTCGCATGCTGAAAGCAGTCACTGATTGGCTGTTGGGTCATAAATACAACCTTGCGGCCGTCCTATTGGGCGCAGCCGCGCTGATCGCGGCCGGCACCAATTCCCGTATCGCCGTTTCGGTGATGATCCTTGCCGTGCTGCCATCGCTGTGGATCAAAGCCACCGCGCCCACGGTGCCGATCGCTGAACAGGAGCCCACGCCTCCGCCGGAGCCGCTGTGCGACGTCAAATCGGCCTTTGCCGGCTTCGACAGCCCGGCCTACCTGCTCGACCCCAAGGCCAATGTCATCTATCAGAACCCTTCGGCCCGGCATGCCTTCGGCGAGATCGAGCCCGGCCAGCATATCTCGGCCCGCATCCGCCTGCCGGCGATCATCGAGATGATCCGCGAGACCATCGCGTCGGGCCGCAACGGCATGACCGAATATGCAGACACCCTGCCGGGCGAGAACATCTTCCAGGTGCGGATGGTCCCGGCGGAGACGAAAGAGGGCGAGGCGATCCGCTTCTATGTATTGATCTTCCGCGACATTTCGGAATCGCGCCGCATCGATCGCATGCGCTCCGATTTCGTCGCCAATGCCTCGCACGAACTCAGGACCCCGCTGGCCTCGCTGCGTGGCTTCATCGAAACGCTGCTCGGCCCGGCCCGCACCGACACCGCGGCGCATGAACGGTTCCTGACGATCATGCTGGAACAGGTGACCCGCATGTCGCGCCTGGTCGACGACCTGATGTCGCTGTCGCGGCTCGAGATCAAGGCGCGCGTCGCGCCGGAGGACGCCGTCGACCTGGTGCCGCTCATCGGCTCGGTCTGCGATGCGCTGGCGCCGCTGGCAACCGACCTCGGCGTCGAGATCAAGCGGCATCTGCCCGACCATGCCATCAATGTCAGCGGCGATCGTGACGAACTGACCCAGGTGTTCGAGAACCTGATCGAAAACGCCTGCAAATACGGCCAGGAGGGCAAGATCGTCGACGTGACGCTGATCGAAAAGCCGCGCCAGCCGATCGAGGTCAGCGTCATCGACTACGGTCCCGGCATCCCCGAAGACCAGGTCCCGCGCCTGACCGAACGCTTCTATCGCGTCAATGTCGAGAGCAGCCGCTCGAAGAAGGGCACCGGCCTCGGATTGGCAATCGTCAAGCACATCTTGACGCGCCACCGCGCCCGTCTGCTCATCCGATCGGAACTCGGCCGCGGCAGCACCTTCACCGTGCGCTTCTGACAAAAACGCAGCAATCCCTCCAGCGCGTCCGAAAGGATTGACTTTTCAGCACTTTAGTCTGTCATAAATCTTTCGTGACTTTGACATAAAACCCTGGCGTAAAGCGGCTAATGAAAACTTGGCCGACCCTATGTTCCTTGCCAGCCCGGATAACCCGCGGCCCAGGACATAGGGGCCGCTTCGGCTGATCCAAAACCGCGCCGGCCGCCCGCCGGTTGGAGGACTATTGATGACCGCACACATCTATTCCGCCTTTGACGAGGAGCTGGCCAACCTTTCCCGCCGCATCGCCGAAATGGGCGGCATGGCCGAGCAGATGGTTTCCGACTCGGTCAAGGCGCTGGTCACATCCGACTCGGCGCTGGCGCAGCGCGTGATCTCGGAAGACGTGATCATGGACCAGACCGAGCGCGATATCGGCGACAGCGCCATCCTGATGATCGCCAAGCGCCAGCCGGTGGCGTCCGACCTGCGCGAGATCGTCGGTTCGATCCGCATCGCCGCCGATCTCGAACGCGTCGGCGATCTCGGCAAGTCCAACGCCAAGCGCGTCATTGCCGTGCAGACCACCGGCATTCCGCGGCCGCTCGCCCGCGGCATCGAACATCTCTCCGAACTGGCGCTGACCCAGCTCAAGGATGTGCTCGACGTCTACGCCACCCGCTCGGCGGAAAAGGCCGAGGTGATCCGCCAGCGCGATGGCGAGATCGACGCCGTCTATACCTCGCTGTTCCGCGAAATGCTCACCTACATGATGGAAGACCCGCGCAACATCACGCCCTGCACCCATCTCTTGTTCTGCGCCAAGAACATCGAGCGCATCGGCGACCATGCGACCAATATCGCCGAAACCATTTATTACATGAAGACCGGCGAACAGCCGACCGGCGAACGCGTCAAGGAAGACAACACGGCTTCCGTGGTGCAGCCGGGCCAGTGATGCCGATTGCGCATTTCGGCCAGCCGGCGCCAATGGCGTCCCTGGCCGCCGATCATCAGCGCCGGCATCGGACGAGAGCATGCCGGTAGTAACAATCGCAGCCGCCTGGGCGCGGGGCACGCGCCAGGCGTGATTGCCGACGGAGCAGAGTACCATGCAGCCGAGAATTATGGTTGTGGAAGACGAGGAAGCGCTGGGCACGCTGCTCAGCTACAACCTCGAAGCAGAGGGATATGATGTCGAGGTGATCCCGCGCGGCGACGAGGCGGATATCCGCCTGCAGGAGCGCGTCCCGGACTTGCTTCTGCTCGACTGGATGCTGCCCGGCGTGTCCGGCATCGAACTGTGCCGTCGGCTGAGGATGCGGCCTGAAACCGAGCGCCTGCCGGTGATCATGCTCACCGCCCGCGGCGAGGAAAGCGAGCGCGTCCGCGGCCTGTCGACCGGCGCCGACGACTATGTCGTCAAGCCGTTCTCGACCCCGGAACTGATGGCCCGCATCAAGGCCATGCTGCGCCGGGTGCGGCCCAATGCGATCTCCTCGATCCTCAAATGCGGCGATGTCGAGCTCGACCGCGAGACCTACCGCGTCCACCGCCGCTCCCGCGAAATCCGCCTCGGACCGACGGAATTCAAGCTGCTGGAATTCTTCATGTCGTCGCCGGGCCGGGTGTTTTCCCGCTCACAACTGCTCGACGGCGTCTGGGGCCACGACATCTATGTCGACGAACGCACCGTCGACGTCCATGTCGGGCGGCTGCGCAAGGCGCTCAATCTGTCGAACATGCCGGATGTGATCCGCACCGTGCGCGGTGCGGGGTATGCGATGGAAGTTTGAGCGGCTTCGCTTCGTAGAGTGTGCGTCGTACCCCCCTCTGTCCTGCCGGACATCTCCCCCTCAAGGGGGGAGATTGGCTAGAGGCCTGCTCCCCGCCTCAAAGAGTCGTTGAGTACTGCGTTGTGCGACGGTAGAGAGGAAGCGGCCAGGGCGCCCCATCCAATCTCCCCCCTTGAGGGGGAGATGTCTGGCAGGACAGAGGGGGGTGGCCCCAAACGCCGACCTACCAAAAACTCTCAAGCCCCCGGCCCAATCCTGATCCCATAAAGCCTGATCGCCCGCCCCTGCCCGGTGAGATCGCTATTGATAATCACGTAACCCGGCTCGTTCGGCGCCTGCTTGCCATCGAACTTCACCTGGATCAGCTCATCCACCCGCTCGTTGGAAATCGTAAACCGGTGCCGCCCGCAATCGCCGAGGCTGGCAAAGGCGCACTGGATATAGATCTGCGACGGCTTGTCGCCATCGGCGCGCAACGTCACGGCCAGTGTCGAGGTCTTGCCGGCAAGATTCTTCAGCACGTCGGCCGGCACCTCGATCCGCACTTCGCCATCCTGGTCCGGCGCATTCGAGATGATCATGATCGCCTTGCCGTCGCTGTCGGTGACGTCGCTGACCTTGGCCTGCGCCGCCGGCTTGACCGCACTGGTGTCGCCGGGCTTGAGCACGCTCACCCAATCGCCGGAAAAGCCGCGCAGCGGATCGAGCGGGGTTTTCAGCGGCACCTTCGGATCGAAATCCTCGCTGTGCAATTGCTTGGGGATGAAATCGAAATCGCCGCCGCCATGCATGGCCGCCCCGATCATGCCGGTCGCATAGGCCCACCATGCGCCGAAGCCGATGACGCCGAGCAGCACGCAATAGACGAACAGCGACACGACCCAGGAGCCGCGCCGGCGTCGCGCGGCACGCTTCTGCGGCGCCACCTTGCGCCCTTCCGGCGTCGAAGGCTCGGCCCAGGCCGGATCCTCTTCCTCATGCCGGATATTTTGCGCCCGTCCCTTGCCGCGCGCTTCGGCGACCAAAGGTGCGTCGACCACCGGCTCGATCCGCCGCGTTTTTACGCCGGCTTTGGACGGCGCGCGCTCATCGCGGGTGGCCGAAAAATCGGAAAACGCGCCGTCTTCCTCGATCTCCGGCGGTATCTCGCGCGCCACGACCGGCTCCGCCATGGGCCTGACCGGCTGCGCCACCTGGCGCACCGGCTCGACAATCGGCGGCTCGCGCCGTGAAGGCTGAGCCGGCTCAGGCCAGGCCGACGGCGGCGCATCGATGAGCCGCTCCGGCGCCGGCGGCGCGATATCGGGCTCAGGCACCGCCTCCGGCGGCTCGAACGGCGTATTCTCTATGAAAATCTTGTCGAGCCGCGCCGACATGCGCAGCTTTTCGAGCTCTTCGTCCTCGATTGCGCGGATGGTGAATTCCAGCCGCTGCCGCTGCCGCTCGATCACCGTCATGTCGTGGATGTCCTGCTTGCGCAGGCCGGCATCGAGCGCATTGCGCGCGGACTGATAGATACGCGCGCGTATTTCCGGATTGGACCTTTCGGCCCTGTCCAGAGCGTTGCGGATCGCCTGTTCCAGTCCACTCACGCTAAAAAATACCTCGATACGCGGGACATTCTCATTATGACCCTTGGGTAATCATTCGCCAGCACCTTTTCAAGTTCCGAGCCGAATGCCTCCCCCGCTAATATCGGCTTTGCAGCCAAAAAATGGCGGTCTGATGCACGCGACGAAAATACAAGGTTGAACAAACCATCTTTCCGGAGATAGGCTGCCGCCAATTTCGCACATTCCGGACCCGCCATCATGCTTCCCGCCATTCTCCGCGACGATCTCAGGCTGCCGCTGGTCGCCGCCCCCATGTTCATCATCTCGCATCCGGAACTGGTGATCGCCCAGTGCAAGGCCGGCATTGTCGGCTCGTTTCCGGCGCTCAATGCCCGGCCGGAAAGCCAGCTCGACGAATGGCTGGCCGAGATCACCGAGACGCTCGCCGCCCACAATGCCAGGGGCGACGGGCGCCGGGCCGCCCCGTTCGCCGTCAACCAGATCGTCCACGCCACCAACAAGCGGCTGGAGCACGATCTCGGCCTCTGCGTCAAATACAAGGTGCCGATCGTCATCTCCTCGCTTGGCGCCGTGCCCGAGGTCAATGCCGCCATCCATTCCTATGGCGGCGTGGTGCTGCACGACGTGATCAACAACCGTCACGCCAATTCGGCGATCCGCAAGGGCGCAGACGGCCTGATCGCCGTGGCCGCCGGCGCC